>DASCRM010000055.1:0-12927 GCA_034406555.1 Dehalococcoidia bacterium
CGCGAGCAGGGCGAGGATCGTGAAGCCCATCTGGTAGCTTTCGGTGCGGTCGCGGAGGATGCCGGCGACCAGCGGTCCGGCGATCATGCCCAGCATCACGATCATCGATGAGAAGCCCATGATCGTGCCGTAGTAGGTACGGCCGAAGTAGTCCGCGCGCATCGCCTGCATCACCGGGCCTCGCATCCCCCACGCGAGGCCGTGGACCGGGACGAAGGCCCAGACCATCCACGCGCTCGTCGCGAAGGCGAGCAGCAGCAGGCCGACCATGTGTCCGCCCATCGCTGCGACGACGATGTACCGCTTGTTGAAACGGTCGCCGAAGAAGCCGGAGAGCAGTTGTCCTGCGAGCTGCATCATCGGCAGCGCGCCGCCGACGAAGGAGGCCTTCTGCAGGCTGAAGTCGAGCGACTCCGTCAGGTGCAACGAGAGGTGCACCATCACCGCGCCGACGACGAGCAGCGATGCCCCGTGGCCGAGCGAGATCAGCCAGAACGCCTTCGATGTCAGCGCTTCGCGGACGGTGAAGTCGGTGCGCAGGTTGCGGGTTTGATACTCCTCGCTCTCTGTGTCGGGGGCGATGCCGTCGATGTGTTCGCCGATGTCCTCGGGTCGGTGGTGGATCACCTGCGAGAGCGGCAGACCGACGACGATCACGATGATGCCCGAGACGAAGGCCGTCTCGCGCCAGCCATAGTTGGTGAGGGCGAAGACGATCAGCGGCGTCATCAACCCGCCGATGGCGAAACCAGACTGCGAGATACCGAGCGCGAGCGATCGCTTCTGGTCGAACCAGTTGACGATCGCCGTAGTGATCGAGAGGAAGCCGCCAAGGCTGCTGCCGAGCGCGACGAGGAAGTAGAATC
Source organism: Dehalococcoidia bacterium (assembly GCA_034406555.1). Classification (GTDB taxonomy): domain Bacteria; phylum Chloroflexota; class Dehalococcoidia; order UBA2979; family UBA2979; genus SHYR01. The sequence continues at coordinate 867 of DASCRM010000055.1, forward strand.
CGAAGAATTGCGCCGGGTTCTGCATCTGGCTGAAGAGCATGAAGCCGACGCCGAAGAGGATGGTGCCGCCGCGGATCACGGCTCGTGGGCCGAAGCGGTCGATCGCCCAGCCTTGGAGTGGGCCCAGGAATCCGCTCTCCGCGCGGGTCATGGAGAAGGCGGCGGCGAGCATGGTGGCGCTCCAGCCGAACTCCTGGCGAAGGATCACGGAGTAGTTGCCAAAGGCCTGCATCAGCAGCCCGGAGTGGAGCATCTGGATCAGCCCGCCGGCGCCGACGATGCGCCAGCCGTAGAACTGCGGCATGCGGGGGCGGCGGATCACTGCGTCAGGCCTCCAGCGAGTGGGCCGGCGTGGTGCAGGGGAGGTTGCGACGCGGCTGCGCCGCGACTGTGGGTTCTGGATTGGAGCCCACTCACCCGCCCGCTAGAGCGTGGGGGCTTGGCCCTCACACCCCCCTTGTTCGACGGGAAGGGACCCGAGACCAGAAGGGAATTGGGACTGGAACTGGACGGGAACGAGACTGGGGACCGCCGAGGCGCGTCCCCGTCCGGGCACGGCTTCTTGATCGCGAGGGAAGGGCGGGACGCGGTTGTGGCGGTGAGCCCCACTAGAAGGCCGCGAAGGCGCGGCAGGCGATCGAGCGGGTCAGTTCGTCGTTCGCCTCGCGCAGGGTGCGCGTCAGCATCGGCATGCTATCGCCGATTTCGCCGAGGACGCGCTCGCCGAGGTCGAGCACCTCCTGCTCCGCGCGGTAGCCGGGGAAGAGCGCGCCGAAGTAGGTGTGAGCGAACTCGTTGTCGTGCTGCTCGAAGATCGCGGGCAGGCGGTCGAAGAACGGCTCTGTGTACTGGGCCAGCAGCTCTCGCTGAGCCCACCAGTGGAAGCCGCTCATCGCGGCGGCGGTGAGGTGCAGCGAGCCGTAGGCGTCTTGACCCTCCTCGTTGAAGCGCCGCCACGCTGTGGCCTTCACCTTCTGCTCCGGCGCAGAGATCTCCCCGCGGCGCATTGCGCGTTGGCCACGGTCGGAGGGGTCGCGTTCGAGCTCTGCGGCGAGTCGCTGATCTGCGTTGGGGATACCGTTGCCCATGTGGCGCAGTGCAATCTCCCAGCGCATGTTCTGGTCGATGACCAGACCCTCGACGCGCTGCTCGCCATCGGCGAGGCGGGTGACATGTGCGATGTCTTCCGGGGTGATCGCGACGGCGATTAGCGTGCGTGCCCAGACGATCTGGAGGTCGCCCGGTGTGGCGGCCTTCAGCCCCTCCCACGCGGTTATGAAGAAGCGGTGGGCGAACGCCTCGCGCTGGTCGTCCGGCACGTAGCGGGCGATCGAGGCCTGTGTGTTGCCGAGGACGGACTCAATAGTCTCTAGGCTGTCTTCGAGCAGCACCTTGGTGGAGGCGAGTGCGATGTAGTCGGTCGACTTGAGCTTGCGGTCGCGCACCATGTCCCAGAGCGACTGCCAGACGATCTGGCGGAGCAGCGGGTCGTCGATGCGCTGGAGGTTGGCGCGCAGGTAGTCGAGCGTCTGGTCGTCGAGCGCGATCTTCACGAAGTCGTGGTCGTTGTGGTTCGGGACGACCAACACCGGGGCGGGGAGGCCGATCGCATCGGGCAGGTCAACCTCGGTGCTGTCCAGCTCGGCGGCCAGCGAATCGATCACGAGTTCGCCGTCCAGTTCGCGGCCGAGCGCGACCTCCATGTGGTGCGGGCGGATCGTCGGGTAGTCGTCGGACGCGACCTGCTGGAGGTTCATCGCGCTGATGCGCTCGCCGTCCTGCTCCCACGTCGTCGAAATCGTGTTCAGCGAGGCGGTGCCCAGCCACAGTTCCGACCACTCGTGCAGGTCGCGGCCGGTGCCCTCCTGCATCGACTCGAGGAAGTCGGCGAGACGGGTGTTGCCGAAGGCGTGGAGGCGGAAGTAGCGCTGCATGCCCTTGCGGAAGCCGTCCATGCCGAGCACGGCGACGAGCTGTTTGAGGGCGGAAGCGCCCTTCGCGTAGGTGATGCCATCGAAGTTGAGGAAGGTCTCATCGGTGTCGCGCACCTCGCCCGCGATCGGGTGGGTCGTGACCAACTGGTCCTCGCGATAGGCCCAGGCCTTGCGGCGGTTGAACGACTGCCATGCGGTGTCGAAACGGGTCGCCTCATACATCGCCAGGTAGCTCATGTAGTCGGCGAAACTCTCGTTCAGCCAGAGGTCGTTCCACCACTTCATTGTGACTAGGTTGCCGAACCACATGTGCGCCATCTCGTGCAGGATCACGTTGGCGCGCCCGGCTCGCTGTGAGTCGGTCGGTGGGTCGCGATAGATGATGAACTCGTTGTGCGTGACCGCGCCCACGTTCTCCATCGCCCCCGCGTTGAACTCGGGCACGGCGATCTGGTCGTACTTCACGAAGGGGTAGGCGTAGTCGAAGAACGAGGCGAAGAAGTCGAGCCCCTGCTTTGTGACTTCCCAGATCTCGTCGATGTCGACATACCGAACCAGCGACTTACGGCAGAAGAAGCCCAGCGGGATGTCGCCGTGCTGATCGCGGAAGGCGTGGTACGGCCCCGCGATCAGTGCGAAGAGGTAGGTGCCAAATGGGGCGGTGGTCTCGAAGCTGTGGCGGATGCGGCCGTCATCGAGGCGTTCGACGGACTGCTCGCGGCCGTTCGCGATCAGCTCCCACTGATCTGGTGCGGCGGCGGCCAGCGTGAATTCCGCCTTGATGTCCGGCTGGTCGAAGCAGGGGAAGAGGCGGTGCGTCGCGTACGGCTCCAGGTTCGTATAAAGGTAGACCTCGCCGTCTTCCGGGTCGGTGAAGCGGTGGAAACCGTCTCCGCCGTGGTCGTATTCGTTCTCGAAGACGATCGTGACGGTGTTGTGCGTCACCAGTGCGTCGGCGGGCAGGACGATGCGGAAGTCCTGCTCCTCGACATCGAGCTGTTCGCCGTTCAGTTCGACGCGCTCGATCGTGCCGGCGCGGGAGTCGAGTTCGATCGGGCCGTCGCCCGTGAGCTGGAAGCGGATGGCAACGGCGCCTTGGTAGCGTTCCGAGTCCGCGTGGAGGTCGAGCTGGAGGTCGTAGCTGACGTGAGAGACGCGCGCCGCTCGAGCAGTCGCTTCGTCCTGGGTCAGGACATCCCGGGAACCGGACGTTGATGTCGTCATCGACACTCTCCCTTCACCCGCTGGGGCGGATGAGGCGCAGACGAGCATCTTAGCGAACGTGGGCGTTGGGGCCAGTGCCGGGAGCATTGTTGGGGTCGCTGCGGCGGGTGACTCTCCCCTCCGTGCCCGAGTTGCGGTAGAGTACGCGCGCCCACCGAGGCACCAAGCGCAGGTACGACGAGGAGTGGCTATGGCTACCGCGGAAGAACTCAGAAGCGAAATCACGACCGGCTTTGACTCGCTGCGCGAGGCGATCGAAGGGGCGTCGTCGAACTGGGACTCTGCCCGACTGGGCATCGAGAGCACGCTACGCAGCGAGCTCGACCTCGCAGTCACCGTCGCGGAGACGATGGAGGCGCTGCGCCTCCCGGAGCGCCAGCAGTTCGAGCTGGCGGACGTGGCTTCCGCGCTGAGCGCACTGGAGAACGTCTCGAGCACCTCGATCAAGGTCTTCGGCTACGTCGAGGATCGCGACATGGTGAAGACGACCCCCGTGATGGAGAACATCGGTGGGGTGATGCAGGCCGCGGCCGACCAGGCCAAGGGCTCAGCAGCGACGATCAAGGCCGGCTCCTAGCCAGCCACAGGCGCTGCTAAGGAACGGACGAATTTGATGGCATCTGCCGACGACCTGCGCACGCGCATTAGCAGCGGACAGGTGGCGTTGCGCGCCGCGATCGCTGGTGCCCGTGGGGTATGGGAGAACGCGCCCGACGACGGCAGCGAGGGCGAAGAGAGCTGGTCGCCCCGTCAGGTGGCCGAGCATGTTATCGGCGCGGAGGCGTACTTCGCCGGTGCGGTCGCGGGGGCGATCGAGCAGAGCGGGCCGGAGCGCGCGGAGCTCTCGCTGGCGTCGACCGATGAGGCGCTGACGGCACTTGATTCGGCGGTCGCGGCGGCCGATCAGGTCTACGCAGCGCTGGCGGACGATGATCTGGCAAAGGAGATCGGCGGCGGGACGGTCGAGAGCCTGCTGGAGATTCACGCCGGTCACGAGCTGGACCACGCGCAGCAGATTGCATCCGCCTCGTAGCGTCGACCGGCGCAGAGAACAACGAAGGGGCGCCTCGCTGCGCCCCTTCGTTGATGTGCTTCCGGTGGAAGCTACATTTCCATCTTCTTCTCGCCGGAGAGGTAGCCGGCGGCGTCTTCCTGGAACTCCAGACGGCAGCCGGTGCCGCAGAAGTAGTAGGTCGTGCCCTCGTGGTCGTGAGTGCCGCCACCCGGGTTCTTCTCGTCGACGTCCATGCCGCAGACCGGGTCGATCGCGGTCGACGAGCCCCGGAACATGTCGAGCAGTTTGCTCACCATCGGTGTTGCCTCCTCGTTTGTGCTCTCCGTATCAGGATACGCCTGCTGGTGGCTCTTTCGGCGCAGTCTGCGGCTCGCCGTCTCGCCGGCGCCAGAGGCTGAGGTAGGAGACGACGAGCAGGGTGATGGCGGCACCGAACCACGTGAGCATGTACTCGAAGTGCGCGACGGTGTCGTCGTACGCGACGTACCACTGCGCGGGCAGCTCCGCTGGTGGGACGAGCGGGACGCGATCGATGAGTTCGCCCTCGATCACGGCCCAGGGCACCGCCGGATAGGGCAGCGAGGCGGCCATCGAGGCGGGATCGAAACGCGTCCACGTGCCGGCCGAGGTCACGCGACCGCCCCCGTCTGCGGCGTAGCGTGCGAGGCCCTCGATAGCGGCGATGGACTCGGCGGCGAGGCGGGTGCGGACTGCCTCGTGTTCGCTCAGCGGGTACCAGCCGCGGTTGATCAGGATGGCGTTGCCACCGCCGTCTGGTAGCAGCGGCACGACGACCTCCTCGCCCTGCTGACCGAAGCGGAAACGGTTGCCGATGGTCAGGGCGCTGGCGAAGTCCCACGTGCCGTTGGCGGTGACGCGGCGGTAGTCGATCTCGTCGAGGGGCACTGCTGCGGCCTCGATGGCGTCGAGCGACGGCGCGGCGATGCGTGCGGCGCGTTCGGCCTCGAGATCCTGCTTGTAGTTGTAGCGGTCGTACTGCCAGAAGCCGAGGCTGGAGAGGCCGACGACGACGAGCGCGATCAGCGGCAGCAGCACGAACGGGCTGAGACGGAAGGTCATCGTCGCATTGTCCTGCACGGGCGAGACTGGCGCGCTGCCGCGCCCTATTGCGTCTGGGAGGCGTGGTTGAGCGCGGCCTCGGCGATCATCGCGCGGCACCCCATCACGGGCCGCGCCCAGTTGAAGCCGAGGGCAGCGACGAGCCGGCCGGCCCGGCCGTAGAGCGCGACGAACTGCCCATCGCTGACCGCGCCGTGGGCGACCCGCACCTCGTCGTCGGAGCGTGCGTGGCCGACAGATTGGGTCTTCGTCTCGTACTGGTCCGACCAGAAGCAGGGCACGGAGGAGAACGGTGTGGCCTGCTCGGCGCCTGCGAGCAGGTTGAGGGCGGCGGCGCGGCCCTGTTCGACGGCGTTGGTCCAGTGCTCGACCCGCATCTGCTCTTCGAACTGCGGGTTGTACCAGCTCGCAACATCGCCCGCCGGGTAGACGCCGGGCAGCGAGGTGGCGCAGGTGGCGTCGCTGACGATGCCGTTGCCCAGTTCGATGCCGGAGCCTTCGAGCCACGCTGTGTTCGGCGCGCCGCCGACGCCGACGACCACGACATCGGCTGCTACGGTCTCCCCGCTGGCAGTCGCACGCCCTCTACCCGCGTCGTGCCCGCGAACCCCTCGACGCCGACGCCGAGCCGTAGATCGACGCCGTTGTCGGTGTGTAGCGAGGCGGCGACCATCCCCATCTCCGCCCCGGCCGCGCGCTCCAGCGGGACGGGCAGGGCTTCGAGCACGGTGACATCGAGCCCGCGCCCGCGTGCGATCGCGGCCACCTCTGCGCCGATGAAGCCTGCGCCGACGACCGCGACCCGCGGCTTGGCATCGAACGCCTCACGCAGCACGAGGCTGTCGTCGAGAGTGCGCAGGGTATGGATGCCTGCGAGGTCGGGGGTGTTCGGCAGCGACCGCGGTGATGCGCCGGTGGCGATGATCAGGCCGTCGTACGGTAGGGCTTCGCCGCCCTCGATCGTCAGCTCGCGCGTTGCAGGGTCGACCGCCGTGGCGGTGGTGCCGAGGCGGAGGTCGATCGCTAGTTCGTCGTAGCGGTCGGGCTTGCGCAGGGCGGTGAAATCCGCGTCACGGTCGCCCGCCAGCACCTGCTTGGAGAGCGGCGGACGGTCGTACGGGAGCTGCTGCTCCGCCCCGACGAGCGTGAGCGCGATCACGACGGCAGCGGGCGAAGTGCGCTTCAGTGGTGATGCGATCACCCCTCGATGGGGTTCGGGAGGCCCGTGGCAAAACCTCGTAAGGCACGTTGCCAGCAGCGCCGCGCTCGCAGTCGCGAGACGCGACAGCACGCCCGCCGCCGCAGCGCGCGGCGCAACTGGAAGGCGAGGCTCGGCTGGGGGATTGGCCGGCTGGTGCTGCTTGGCGTCGCCGCACTGCTGATCCGCGGGCCCGGCGGGCAGACGGTCGAGGATCCGGTGCTGCGGGCACTGGCGGAGGAAACCAGCGACAGGCCAGTGTAGATGATGACGGGCCCGGCCCACACGGTCTACCACTCCGAGCTGCCGCTGCCATCGGACGCTGCCCCGCGGCAGGATGGCAAGCCAACCCTGATCTGGTTCTCGAACACCACCTGTACGTTCTGCGAGCGCATGGATCCCTTCGTGTTCACGACGGCTGCTCGCTTCACGGATCGCGTCGTCTTCGTCGAGAAGTCGGTGGCGCGTGACCGCAACACCGCCTGGCGCTACGGTATTCGTGGCACGCCGACATTCGTGCTGGTGGACGCCGTGGGGGATGAGATCGGGCGGTTCTTCTTCCAATCGACCGGAACGGCATTCGCTGACAGCCTTCTGACTGCCCTGCAACGCGCCGGGAGTTGAGTTCGAGCGAGGCGTACTATCACGGCTGCCGCGAGGCGACGGTCTGCCGTCTGCCCGCGGCATTGCCGAGGGGGCCGCATCCGCAGCTTTGCCCAGATTGACTGGGGCATCGAGCGCACGTCCAACGAGGACGTTGCCTACACGCGCTCCGACAGCGACTCGGAGCTGTTGCTGGTCGCTGACGGCATGGGCGGAGCGCCCGCGGGCGATGTGGCGAGCTCGCTGGTGGTGGAGGCGTTCGAGCGGCGGCCGAAGGCCGACGTCGAACCGCTCGCCTACCTCGGGCAGGCCGTGGAGGATGCGCGTCGCGCGATCTCGTCGTCGGTCGCGGAGCATCCGGAGCGCGCTGGCATGGGCTCGACAGTCGCGGTCGCGTTCGTCCGCGATGGGCGGGTATGGGTCGGGAACATCGGCGACAGCCGGGCCTATCTCTGGCAGAACGGCGAACTGCGTCAGTTGAGCGAGGATCACTCCGTTGTGGCGCAGAGCGTGCGCGAGGGGTGGATCGATCGCAAGACGGTGCACCTCGACCCGCAGCGGCACATGCTGACGCGCGTGATCGGCGGGCTGACGAGCGCCGACCAGGGCCCGCTCTACAACAGCGAGCCCGCCGAGCTGGATGGCAGCTCCGCCGTGCTGCTGGTAACCGACGGCGTGAGCGGCGTGATCAGCGAGGACGAAGTGCAGGCTAGCATCGAGCAGTATTGTGGCGATGAGCTGGTGGGTGAGTTGATCAGGCGTGTTCATGCGGCGGGTGCACCGGACAACATTGGCATCGCGTTGCTCGACGAGCGTGCGTAGGCTTCGCACTTCCTTCTGGCTCGTGTTGATCGTCGTCGCGGCTACCGTGGCCGCATGTAGCAATGGAGACGCCGACGTCGCCTCGCCGCCCGCGAAGCTCACAGCGACGGCGACCGCATCGCCGAGCCGGACCGCGGCGGGGACCGTGACCGCCACCGCCTCACCAACGGCCTCGCCCGTCCCGACCACGACGCCTGCGCCGACTGCGACGCCTGCTTCGGCCGGTCCGCCGCGCGTAGTGCTGGTGAACGCCTTCCCGCAGCGCTTCTTTTCGCGTCCGGTCGAGGTTGGCGCGTACCCGGGTGGCCGGATGTTCGTCGCCGACCAGGGAGGGCTGATCGAAGTGCTCGACCTCGCCGACGGGGGCACGAGCACGTCGGTGCTGCTGAACCTCGAGGGCACGGTCTCGCGGCAGGGCAATGAGGAGGGATTGCTGAGCGTGGCGCTCGACCCCGACTTCGCGACGAATGGCCATCTCTACACCTATTACTCGGCGGCCTCGCCGCGTCGCTCGGTGCTCTCCCGCTTCACCGTGCCGGCGGGGTCGGACGAGGCGGACGCCGGCAGTGAGCTGATGATCCTGGAGTTGGAGCAGCCGTTCTCCAACCACAACGGTGGCGCGGTGCGGTTCGGGTCGGACGGGATGCTGTACCTCGGCTTTGGCGACGGCGGCAGTGTCGGCGACCCACGCGGCAACGGACAGGACCCCTCGACGCTACTTGGCTCCGTGATTCGCATCGATGTCCGCGCAGCCTCGGAGGCCCAGCGCTACGCGATCCCGTCCGACAACCCGAGCTTCGCCACCGAACTCAACGCGAGGCCGGAGACGTGGGCCTTCGGCTTCCGCAATCCGTGGCGGATGGCGTTCGAACCGGCGGCGGGGGCGCTCTGGCTTGCGGACGTCGGGCAGAACGCGGCGGAGGAGATCGATGTCGTGACGGCGGGCGGCAACTACGGCTGGAACAGGCTGGAAGGTGACGCCTGCTTCTCACCCGCCTCGGGCTGTGCGAGCGCCGGGACGGTGCTACCGGTGGCGACGTACACGCACGCCGAAGGGCGGTCGGTCAGCGGTGGCGCGGTCTACCGAGGTGAGGCGGTGCCGGCGTTGCGCGGGTGGTACGTCTACTCGGACGCTGTCTCGGGCACGATCTGGGGGCTACCCTCGGACGGTTCGGGGCCGTCGGTGGTGCTCGTCGAATCTGATCTCAACATCGTCTCGTTCGGAGTCGACGCTGACGGGGAGTTGTACGTGGTGGACTTTGGCGTGATCTCGCGCATCGAGCAGCCGCCGTAATGCTGCCCGTGGTGCTGGCGCTGTTCGCGGCCTACGCGGTCGCGGTGACGTGGCAGATGCGGAGGGCCGTGCAGGCGAGCGATCCCGCGGTGCGGCAGCGCGAGGCGGTGAGGCTACTGCTGATGGTCTCCCTCGGCGCGCCGCTTACGGCGGTGCTGATCCTCGTTGTGTTTTAGGGGAGTTGGGTCGCGGCCGCGCCGCGCTGTGTTGTTTGGACTGGAACCCACCCACCCGCCCGTGGATTCGTGGGGCCTTGCCCCATCCCTCGTCTGGACTGGATGGACCTGGACAAGCCTCGTTGTCTGGTGGCTGCACGTCTCATCTTGTGCGCTCACGCCTAGGCGGTTGACCATGCGCGGCGGGGCGCTCGATACTCAGGTCGTGATGGGTATCGCTTCGACCTCCGAGCGACTGACGCGTGAGTTGAACGACCAGCGGTCGTCTCAGCTTCGACGCGCCCCACTGCCTCTCCTCCTTCTCACCTAGGCGGTCCTTCCCTCGGGGAAGGGTCGCCTCACCCGCGTGACGGGTGTTTCAATGCGCCGAGACGCGCAGATGCCTTCGCGGGCCGCGCAACCACCGAGCAGGAGTGAGCAATGGCGACCGAATCGACTGCCGACACACACTTAGGGCGCTACGACCCCTCGCAGATCGAAGCTCGCTGGCGGCAGCGCTGGGAGGCGGACGGCCTCTATCGCACGGCTGACGAGGTGGAGGGCCGCGAGAACTGGTACGCGCTGACAATGCTGCCGTACACCTCCGGCGATCTGCACGTCGGGCACTGGTTCGCGATGGCACCGTCCGATGCGCTGGCACGGTTCCGGCGGATGCTGGGCTACAACGTGATGTTCCCGATGGGCTTCGATGCGTTCGGGCTGCCCGCTGAGAACGCGGCGATCAAGAGCGGCCGGCACCCGGTCGACTGGACGAACGAGAACATCGAGAACATGCGTGGTCAGCTCAAGGGGATGGGCGCGATGTTCGACTGGGGCCGCGAGGTGAATACCTCAGCCCCGGACTACTACCGCTGGACGCAGTGGTGGTTCCTGCAGCTCTACAACCAGGGGCTCGCATACCGCGACGAGGCGGCCGTGAACTGGTGCCCTTCGTGCAACACGACCCTGGCGAACGAGCAGGTGGTCGACGGCCGCTGCGAGCGCTGCGAGACGCTGGTTGAGCAGCGCCGCATGGAGCAGTGGTTCTTCCGCATCACGCAGTACGCCGACGAACTGCTGGCCAATGAGGAGATGGAGTGGCCAGAGTACGTGAAGCTGATGCAGCGCAACTGGATCGGCCGCTCGGAGGGCGCTGAGCTCGCCTTCCCGCTCGAACAGCCTGCGCCGGACGGGACGGAGGAGATCAGCGTCTTCACCACCCGCCCCGACACGATCTTTGGCGTGACGGGGATGGTGCTCGCACCGGAGCATCCGCTGGTGATGCAACTGGCAACGGCCGAGCAGCACGACGAGGTCGAACGCTACGTCGAGACCGCCCGCCACGCCACCGAGATCGAGCGGCAGTCGACCACGCGCGAGAAAACCGGCGTCTTCACCGGGGCCTACTGCCTCAACCGCTTCAGTGGTGAGCGCGTCCCGATCTGGGTCGCTGACTACGCACTGCTGACGTACGGCACCGGGGCGGTGATGGTAGTGCCGGCGCACGACCAGCGTGACTTCGAATTCGCCTCGAAATTCGCAATGGAGATCCCGGTCGTGATCTCGCCGCCCGACTGGGACGGCTCGGCACTGGACGAGGCGTACACGGGCGAGGGGCCGCTCGTGAACTCTGGCGACTTCGATGGTTTCTCGAAGGACGACGGTATGGCGGCGATCACGAAGCACGCCACCGACAACGGCTGGGGCGAGCAGAAGGTCGTCTACCGGCTGCGCGACTGGCTGATTTCGCGCCAGCGCTACTGGGGTGCCCCGATCCCGATGATCTACTGCCCGCAGTGCGGCATCGTGCCGGAGGATCAGTTGCCCGTCGAGCTACCGTACGACGTGCAGTTCCTGCCGACCGGCGAGTCGCCGCTGGCGCTCTCGGACGAGTTCGTGAACACGACCTGCCCCGACTGCGGCCGGGACGCGAAGCGTGAGACGGACACGATGGACACCTTCATGTGTTCGTCCTGGTATTTCATGCGTTACGCGGACGCCGGGAACGCCGAGGAGGCGTTTTCGGCTGAGGCCGCGGACGACTGGCTGCCCGTCGACCAGTACACGGGCGGGGCGGAGCACGCCGTGATGCACCTGCTGTACTCGCGCTTCTTCCACAAGGCGGCGCGTGACGTCGGGCTGGTGAGCGGCGATGAGCCCTTCAAACGCATGTTCAGCCAGGGTCAGATCCTCGGCCCGGACGGACACCGGATGTCGAAGTCGCGCGGCAACGTGGTCGCCCCCGACGGCCAGGTCGAGCGCTGGGGCGCCGACACCTTCCGTGCCTATCTGATGTTCCTGGGCCCGTGGGAGCAGGGCGGGCCTTACGACGTCGACGGCATCGTGGGGATCTCGCGCTGGCTGAACCGCGTCTGGACGCTGGTGACCGGCGAGCCGCCATCGACGGCTGGCGCGACGCCCGAGGACGATGCCTCGCGCGAACTTCGGCGGCTGACGCACAGCACGCTACAGCGCGTGACGCGCGACCTTGAGCGCTACCGCATGAACACGATGATTGCCGCGCTGATGGAGCTGGCCAACGGCATGCAGCGCGCCCGCGAGGGCGGGGCCGTCGATGGCGCCGCATGGGCGGAGGCGGTCGAGTTGCTGCTGCTGATGATGGCCCCCGCCTGTCCGCACATCGCGGAGGAGCTGTGGGAACGCAGCGGTCGGGAGTACTCGGTGCACCAGCAGTCCTGGCCGGAAGCGGACGCGGACCTTGCGCGCAGCGAGGCG
>DASCRM010000056.1:0-26110 GCA_034406555.1 Dehalococcoidia bacterium
GTGCTGATGAGCATCGTCGAGCACGGCTTCTGCGAGCCGGACGAGGCGAACGAGCTGTTCACGCTTGAGAACCTCTCCGCGCCGGGCGGCAAGATGCCGCTGAACACCAGCGGCGGCAACCTCGCTGAGTGCTACATGCACGGGCTGGAGCTGATCATCGAGGCCGTTCGACAGGTACGAGGTCAGTCCACCGCCCAGGTGCCGGACGTGAACATCTCCATGGTCGGATCGGGGCCGATGGTGCAGCCCGTGAGCGACCTGATCTTGGCGCGCGACACAGGGGAGGGGAGCTAGCGATGGCTGCTTCTACCAACTCAGACCAGAAGTACTACCTGCCGGAAGGCATGCCCGCGCCCGCCGCGAACGTCGATGGGCTCGAAGCCCCGTTCTGGGAGGCCGTTCAGCGCCATGAACTGCTCGTGCAGCGCTGCACCGAGTGCCAGACGTACCAGTGGGGGCCGGAGTGGCTGTGCCACAACTGCCTCTCGTTCGACATGGGCTGGGTCGAGATCGAGCCTCGCGGCACGATCTTCTCGTGGGAGCGGGCGTGGTACCCCGTGCACCCGGCGCTACAGCAGGGCTTGCCGTACATCGTCGTGCTGATTGAGCTGGCACAGGCGGGCAATATCCGCATGGTCGGCAATCTGCTGGGCGACCCTGAGCAGGAGGTCGTGATCGGCGCGGACGTGGAAGCCGTCTTCGAGGATCACGCAGTCGGCGAAGGTGTCGATGAGCCGTACACGCTCGTGCAGTGGAAGCTCCCCGGAAGCTAGCTTAGCCGTCTCTGGCAGTGCGGGAGCGCCCTGTTGGCGTGTGCGGTCAAATACGACTAGTGTATGACCCTACCGTGAACGTCATAGCCTGAGTACATGACTACCGCCGAGCCTCCAAAGCCTGAGATCGAGCCTGAGGGCGAGTACAACCTCGCCGCGCGCATCTACGGGGAGGCCGCGACGAACGGTCGACCGGTCGAGGCCCCGGCCCGCGATGCGGAAGCGAACGGGAACGGCACCCAAGGCAACGGCGCAGATAACGCCGTCCCGGAGCGCCCCTACAACCTCGCTGCTCGCGTCTACGGAAACGGAGACGCATCCAACGGCGGCAGTCGCCGCACCAATGGCGCGGGCAACGGCAGCGGCCGTGCCGCCCGCTACAACCTCGCCGCTCGTGTCTACGGCGCGCCGAGCGACCTTAACGGCAATGGTGTCGTTGCGGTCGCGGTCGCGGACTCTGCGGTCGCGACGGTAACAGCAGTCGCTGCGACCCCCGCGCGAGGCGCACCTCCTGTTGCGGCACCCGCCGTCGAGGGTGGTGGCGGCGCGAAGGCGCGCATGCTCAGCTCGTTCAAGGTGCCGTCGTTCCGCTGGTACTTCATCGCTCAGTTCGGTACATGGGGCGCGATGAACATGCAGATGGTCGTGAACGGCTACCTGGTGTTCACGCTGACCGGCTCGTTCGCCGCACTCGGCATTGTGGCGCTCGCGCGTTCGGCTCCCGGCATCGTGCTCTCGCTCGTCGGCGGCGTGCTCGCGGATCGCATGCCGAAGAAGTACCTGATCCAGTTCGGGCAGGGACTCTCGGCGCTCGTCGCGCTGTGGGTCGGGTTCATGCTGTTGTTCGACCAGCTCAGGTTCGAACACCTGCTGATCAGCTCATTCCTGCAAGGCTCGATGATGTCGATGATGATGCCGGCGCGGCAGGCGATGCTCCCGGGTCTCGTCGGCATGAGCCGCATCCAGAACGCGCAGGCGCTTGGCATGGGCGTGATGAACGTCATGCGCATGGCGGGCCCGGCGGCTGGCGGGCTGATGCTCGCGTTCACGGGCGCCGAATGGGTCTACTTCGCGATGGCCAGCATGTACGCTTTCGCCGTCGTCGCCTACCTCCGTGTCCCCCACGTCGAGAACACTGAGCCGCCGCCGCCGGAGCCGGGCTGGGTCGAGCCCGAGCGCGGCGCGCCGATGGGCCTAGGGTCTGTCAGGCAGGTCAAGCGAGGATCCCCGTTCGCCGACATGATCGACGGCTTCAAGTACTCGATCCGCGAGCCCGTGATCGGGACGTTGCTACTAGTGAACATGGTGATCGTGCTGGTCTCGATGCCGTACCAGATGATGCTGCCGGGCTACGTGATCGAAATTCTGGGCGGTGGACCGGGCACGCTTGGCATGTTGCAGAGCATCGCCGGAAGCGGTGCGGTCGCTGCGATCGTCGTGATCGCCGCGATGCCGACGCACCATCGCGGCAAGGTGATGCTTGCCGGGGCGTTCGTGATGGGTGTCGCGCTGCTCGGATTCTCGCTCTCGACAGCGTTGATTATCACGGCGCCGATCATGGTCGTGATCAGTATTGGCCAGACGTTCCGCATGTCGCTGAACAGCGTCTTGCTCCAGACGTACGTGGATGACAATTATCGCGGCCGGGTGATGAGCGTATTCATGATGGAGATGGGCTTCGTCTCGCTCTCCACCTTCATCGCCGGGATGCTGGCGGCGGCCTTCGGGCCGCAGGTCGCGATCGGTGGCATGGCGGTGATCCTGCTCTTCATCACCGTTTGCGTCTGGATATTCGTCCCGCGCCTCCGCCAACTCGACTGATACGATCTAGACTGGCCGGCACGACGACCGTCCGCATCGGGTGTTTCGACGCGCACGTCCGTCCGAGAAGGGTGACGCTATGGCGTTGAAGTTTGGTTTCCTGTTTTCGATTCGTAACCCCCGCGAGTGGGAGAAGCCGTGGGACCAGGTCTACGCGGAGATGTTGGAGCAGGTGCAGGCCGCAGAAGAGCTGGGCTTCGACAGCGTCTGGATGTCGGAACACCACAGCGTCGAGGACGGCTACTGCCCCTCGACGCTTGTCGCGGCCGCGGCAGTGGCCGCGCGCACGAAGACGGTCACGATCGGGACGCGGCTGTTGCTGCTGCCGATGCACAACCCGGTGCGGGTCGCCGAGGACGCCGCCGTCGTCGACGTGATTTCGGGCGGACGCTTCATCCTCGGGATGGCCGTCGGCTATGTGCCACACGAATACGGCACCTTTGGCGTGAACCGTCGCTTCCGGCCCTCGCTGATGGACGAAGGCGTGGAGATCATCCGCCGTGCATGGACGGAGGATCGCTTCGACTTCCACGGCAAGCGCTACAACCTCACCGGCGTCGCGGTGCAGCCGAAGCCAATCCAGCAGCCGCACCCGCCGATCTGGCTCGGCGCATCGCGCGGCAGCGCGATCGAGCGCGTCGCGAAAATGGCCGATGGCTTCCATTACGTCGGCGCAGTCTCCTCGTACCGAGCGTACGAGGAGGCGATGAAGCGCAACGGTCGCGACCCGCGCTCGATCCCTGTCTTCGACAGCCGCGACTTCTGGTGTGCCGAAGACTCGGAGCAGGCGTGGCAGGAGGCGCGTGAGCATCTCTTCTATTCCTCCTCCAACTACGCCCGCTGGGGCGCGGAGGCTGCGGAAGCAGACGGCCACCCTCTGACCGGCGAGCCGCCTGCGACGCCCGAGGAGATGCGCGAGCGTGCCGGCACGATGCTCTTCGTCGGCGATCCCGGCGAGATCGTGGAGATGTTCCGCCAGCGCCAGGCGGAGACGCCAATCGACGGCACGATCATGCGCGTCCCCCCGGGGATGGACCACAAGAAGGTGCTGAGGCAGATGGAGCTGATCGCCGCCGAGGTGATGCCGCACTTCGCGGACTGATCGTCGCGGCGTCGATCGGCGGTCGGGTTGGTTGGCGGTTGGCTGCAGGCTTCGTGACACTGCACCGCGCCGTTTGAATCTGGAATCACTGCTGGCCTGAACACGCCCGAGTCTGAGAGAAGTCCTATGAGTCTGACGAGTCTGCTGGTCGCCAATCGTGGCGAGATCGCCATCCGCATCCTGCGCTCCGCCGCGGAGATGGGGATGCACACCGTCGCGGTCTACTCCGAGGACGACGCCGAGTCGCTGCACATTCGCAAGGCCGACGAGGCGCGGATGCTGACCGGCCGAGGGGCGATGGCCTACCTCGACATCGACCAGTTGATCGCCGTGGCGAAGGACGCCGGCTGCGACTCGATCCACCCCGGCTATGGCTTCCTCGCGGAGAACGCGAACTTCGCGCGTCGCTGTGCCGAGGCGGGCATCACCTTCGTCGGCCCGTCGCCGGACTCGCTGGAGCTGTTTGGCGACAAGGGACAGGCGCGGACGCTCGCAGAGGGCCTCGGCGTGCCGGTGATGGCCGGGACCGAGGGCGCAACGACGCTTGAACAGACGCACGAGTTCTTCACCTCGCTGAACGGCAACCCGATGCTGATCAAGGCCGTGGGCGGCGGCGGTGGCCGCGGCATGCGCGTGGTCGAGAGCGCCGAGGAGGTCGACGAGTCCTACGCGCGCTGCCAGTCGGAGGCGCAGCAGGCCTTCGGCATCGGCGATGTCTACGTGGAACAGCTGATGCTGCGTGCGCGCCACATCGAGGTGCAGATCGCCGGGGACGCGGACGGCAACGTGATCCACCTCGGCGAGCGCGAGTGCAGCATCCAGCGCCGCCACCAGAAGGTGGTCGAGATCGCGCCCAGTCCCACGCTCTTGCCCGCGCTTCGCGACCAGCTCACCGCCGACGCCGTGCGGCTGGCGGAGAAGGCCGGCTACCACAGCGTCGGTACCTTCGAATTCCTCGGCGACGCCTCTGCGGAGGACCCGACGAACTACGCGTTCATCGAGTCGAACGCCCGCCTGCAGGTGGAGCACACCGTCACCGAGGAGGTGACGGGCGTCGACATCGTGAAACTGCAACTGGAGCTGGCGGCGGGGCGCTCGCTGCCTGACCTCGGCCTCACGCAGGACGAGGTGCCGTCGCCGCGTGGCTACGCGATCCAGGCGCGCATCAACATGGAAACGATGCTGCCGGACGGCACGACGCGGCCCGCCGGCGGCCTGATCACCACCTTCGAGGCCCCCTCCGGCCCCGGCATCCGCACCGACTCCTTTGGCTACGCGGGCTATCGCACCAGCGTTAGCTTCGACTCTCTGCTCGCGAAGCTGATCGGGCATTCCGCCTCGAACGACTTCGCCGACGCAGTGACTCGCACCTACCGCGCGCTCTGCGAGTTCCGGATCGAGGGCGTGGCGACGAACATCCCGTTCCTCCAGACGTTGCTCCAGCATCCGGACTTCATCGCGAACAACGTCTACACACGCTTCGTCGACGACCACATCGCGGAGCTCGCGGCGGCCGAGGGCACACAGCATCAGCGGCTGTTTTTCGAGCAGGCGAAGCCAGAGGCGGAGGGTGCTGGCGACCTCGCCGGTGTGAAGGTCGACGCCACCGACCCACTCTCCGTGATCGCCCACGGTCGGTCGCCGGCGACCGACCGCGCCGGAGCCGCCGCAGCAGGCATGCGGTTTGTCGGCGCACCCAGCGGGAGCGAGTCGGAGAGCACCGATGGTACGATTGATGTGCCCGCCCCGATGCAGGGGACGCTCGTCAGCATCGACGTCGAAGAGGGCGAGCTCGTACGCCGCGGTCAGCAACTCTTCGTCATGGAAGCGATGAAGATGGAGCACGTGATCGAGGCCAGCACCGCCGGCGTGGTCCGTGGCATCACCGTTGCGGTTGGCGACGCAGTCTTTAAGGGCCACATCCTCACGCTGATCGACGCGAGCGACGTCGATCTCGCTGCTGATGATGCGGGCGAGGCCGAGAACCTGGACAAGGTTCGCCAGGACGTCGCCGAGGTGATTGGGCGTCACGACATCACTCTCGATGCCGCGCGTCCCGATGCCGTCGAGAAGCGCCGTCGCTGGGATCAGCGCACGGCCCGCGAAAACATCGATGACATCTGCGACCCAGGCACCTTCGTCGAGTGGGGGCAGCTCGTACTCACCTCCGGCACCGGACTGCCGCTGCAGGAGGTGATCGAGAAGTACCCGACGGACGGCATGATCACCGGCATCGGCACGGTCAACGGCGACCTTTTTGATGGCGAGATCGCGCGCTGCGCCGTGCTGTCATACGACTACACCGTGCTGGCGGGGACGCAGGGCGGGGGCAACCACCGCAAGACCGACCGCATGCTGGAACAGGCCGAAAAGACGCTGCGTCCGGTGGTCTTCATCGCGGAAGGTGGCGGCGGGCGCGCCGGCACCGGCGGGAACCGCCGCGGCGGCAGCAGCGTTCAGACCGGCGACATCGTCGGCGGCGGGGGAGGCGGCCTCGATACTCCGACCTTCGCGACGATGAGCCGCCTCAGCGGTCTCGTCCCGCTGGTCGGGATCACGTCGGGTCGGTGCTATGCGGGCAACGCGGCGGTCCTCGGCGTCTGCGACGTGATCATTGCGACGGCCAACTCGAACATCGGCATGGGCGGCCCGGCGATGATCGAGGGTGGCGGCTTGGGCGTCTTCACGCCGGAGGAAGTTGGCCCGATGGACGTGCAGGTGCCGAACGGCGTCGTCGACATCCCCGTAGCCGATGAAGCGGAGGCGGTTCAAGTCGGGAAGAAGTACCTCTCCTATTTCCAGGGCCCGCTCAAGGAGTGGGAGAGCGCCGATCAGCGACGGCTGCGCAATATCGTTCCGGAGAACCGTCTGCGCGTCTACGACATGCGTGACGTGATCGAGACGTTCGCGGATACCGACTCGGTGCTGGAGATCCGGCGCTTCTTCGGCCCCGGCATGATCACCTCCTTAGTGCGAGTGGACGGACGGCCACTCGGCGTGATCGCGAATAACCCGATGCACCTCGGCGGTGCGATTGACAGTGATGGCTCCGACAAGGCGGCGCGCTTCATGCAGCTCTGTGACGCCTTCGACATCCCGATCCTCGTGCTCTGCGATACGCCGGGGATGATGGTCGGGCCGGAGGTGGAGAAGACCGCGCTCGTGCGCCACTGCTCCCGCGTCTTCGTGATCGGCGCCAACATCACGGTGCCGCTGTTCACGATCGTGCTGCGCAAGGCCTACGGCTTGGGCGCGATGGCGATGGCGGGCGGCAGCTTCAAGCAACCGCTCTTCACCGTCGCGTGGCCGACTGCTGAGTTCGGCGGCATGGGCCTCGAAGGTCAGGTGAAGCTCGGCTTCCGGCAGGAACTGGCCGAGATCGAGGACGTCGACGAGCGCACGCGGCGATACGAAGAACTCGTCGACCGCGCGTACCAGCGAGGTGGGGCGCTGAACGCCGGTGTCTCGTTCGCGGTGGACGACGTGATCGACCCGGCGGATACTCGTCGCTGGGTCGGCAACGCGATGCGATCCGTGCCGGAGCCGCAGCGGCTGAGGACGAAGAAGCGCCGCAACATCGACACCTGGTAGGGGACACATTCGGGGTTGCTACCCGGCTGGCCCTTCCCCCCTTCGCCGCGTTTGCGTAGTGTGCGTCGCGCAGCGGAGGTAGTAGAGATGCTGAGCCAGGACAACTTCGAACACATCCTGATCGATAAGCAGGGGCCGGTCGCGATCGCGACACTGAACCGGCCAGACCGCCTGAACGCGGTCAACGGGCGCATGCACACCGAGATGGAGCGCCTGCCGAACGACTTCGACGCCGACCCCGACGTGCGAGCGCTCGTTGTCACGGGCGCGGGCCGGGCATTCTGTTCCGGCGGCGACTTCTCACCCAGCCGCGAACGCGGCGGCGAGCCCGGCAACCCGGATGGCGGTCGCCACATGGTCGACAACCTGCTCGACTGCCGGAAGCCGGTGATCAGCGCTGTGAACGGCTACGCGCTGGGACTGGGCTCGACGTACGCGCTGCTCGCTGATGTGGTCGTCGCCTCGCACGGCACGACCTTCGGCGACACGCACGTGAACATGGGCATTGGTGCCGGCGACGGCGGCGGCGTGATCTGGCCGCTGCTGATGGGCGTCAATCGCGCCAAGTACTACCTGATGACCGGTGAGCACCTGCCGGCAGAGGAGGCGGAGCGTATCGGCCTCGTCAACTTCCTCGTCGAAGACGATCAACTGATGGATAAGGCGATGGAGGTCGCGACGCGGCTCGCCAATGGCCCAACGCAGGCGATCGTCGCCACCAAAGTGCCGATCAACAAGTACATCAAGTCGATCTCCAACCTGGTGTTGCCGCTCTCGCTCTCGCTGGAGACGGCGAACTTCAACACGGAGGACCACACCGAGGCTGTGGCGGCGTTCCGCGAGAAGCGCGCCGCGAACTTCACCGGCAAATAGCGCCGGGCCAATAGCGAGGTGACCAGCGCGTCCGAGGCCCCGCCACCCGCCGCTGATCGCGCGCCCGGCCTGCTGGCCGGGTGCGTGGTCGCCGATGCGTCACAAGGGGTGGCTGGAGCGTGGGGTTCGCGACTGCTCGCGGACCTCGGTGCTCGTGTGCTCAAGGTGGAGCCGCCCGGCGGCGATAGCCTGCGCGCGCTTGGCCCCTTCGCAACTGATACGCCCGATCTCGAACTCGGTGGTCTGCACCTCGCACTGAACGCGGGCAAGGAGAGCGTGGTCGCGGACCTCGACAGCGCCGAGGGGCGGGCGACGCTGCTCTCGCTGGTCGTAGGGGCGGACATCTTCATCGAGTCGGGTGGGCCCGGCGCACTCGCGGGGACGGGGCTCGACGCCGCGACCCTGCTCGCCGCACAGCCTTCGCTGGTCTACGTCTCGCACAGCGCGTTCGGACAGACGGGGCCGTACGCCCAGCGCGTGACGACGGAGATCGTCGACTACGCGATGGGTGGGTACATGTACTTCGGGGGCGACCCCGACCGCCACCCGCTGATGGTGCCCGGCCAGCAGGGCCAGCTCCACGCGGGCACCCAGATCGCGACCGGCGCGTTGCTGGCCTACTGGCACTCCCGGCGCAGCGGCGAGGGCCAGCACGTCGACGTCTCGACGTTCGAGTCGCTGCTGAACGCCCATTCATGGCTGGTCTCGTGGTGGACGCACGAGGGTGAGGTGCAATCGCGGCTGCCGACGCAGATGCTGCCGTGCGCTGACGGGCAGGTGTACTTCTTCCCGCGTCCCGACCCCGGTCTGTTCCCGCTGATCGGGCGACCCGACCTGTTGGGCGACGAACGCTTCACCACGATCGCCGGGTTCCGCGAGGCGATGCCGGAGCTGATCGCCTCGATCGCTGAGTACGCCGCCGGACGCACGAAGGAGGAGATCTACCACGCGGCGCAGGAGATGCGTGTGCCGGTCACGCCGGTGAACACCGCCGCCGATCTCGCTGCCTCATCGCAGCTCGCGGCTCGCGGCTGGTGGAGGTCGGTGCAGCACCCGACGGCCGGTGAGCTGCGCGTGCCCGGCCCGCCGTGGAACTTCTCCGAGACACCATCGAGGGTCGCGAGCGCCGCCCCGCTACTCGGTAGCTCCGACGGCGTTAGCCTGCCACCGCGCGACGCGCCTACAACCAGCGGTGCTGCGGGTGGCCCTGCCCTCGACGGCCTGCGCGTGCTGGAGATCACCGCCAACTGGGCGGGGCCGCTGACCGGCCGCCAGCTCGGAGACATGGGTGCGGACGTGATCAAGATCGAAGTCGCCTCGCGGCCCGCCACCCGCGCGCTGCATCCTGCGGGCGGCGAGCAATGGATGCGGCCCTACAACCGCTCCGGGTACTTCAACTACTTCAACCGCAACAAGCGCGACCTCGTGCTTGACCTCTCGACGGAGCAGGGTAGGGAACTCTTCCTGCGCATGGTGGAGCAGTCCGATGTCGTGCTGGAGAACAACAGTGCCCGCGTCTTCCCGAACCTGGGGCTCGACTACGAGACGCTGCGCGCCCGCAACCCACGCATCATCATGTGCTCGATGTCTGGCTTCGGCGCGACCGGCCCGGAGGCGCAATACCTCGCCTACGGCTCGAACGTCGAGGCCTCGAGCGGGCTGGTGGCGACAAACGGCTACGGCGACGGCGAGCTGTTCGGCACCGGTTCTTTCTACGCTGACCCGATCACCGGCAGCCACGGCACGGCCGCCATCCTCGCCGCATTGATCGCGCGCGAGCGCACCGGCGAGGGCCAGTACATCGACATGGCACTTCAGGAGTCGGGGATCTCGTTCCAGGTCGAAGCGCTGATGGACTACCAGCTCCACGGCCGCGTCGCCGGGCCGATGAACAACCGCTCGGCGCGGATCGCGCCGCAGGGCGCGTATCGCTCCGTCGGGACCGACGGCTGGCTCGCGATCGGCATCGAGGCCGACACGCAATGGCAGGCACTCTGCGAGGTGATCGGGCGGCCCGAACTCGCCTCGCAGCACCCCGACCTCGCAGCTCGCTTCGCCGCTCACGATGCGATTCACGAGGCGATCGAGGGCTGGTCGCAGACGCTCGACCACAACGATGCGACTAAGCTGCTACAGGCTGCGGGCGTGCCGGCCGGACCGGTGCTCGCGGCGTGGGAGGTCGTGAGCGACCCGCATCTCTACGCGCGTGGCTACTTCGTCGATGTCGTGCATCCGGAGACCGGCCACCACCGCTGGATCGGCTACCCGTGGAAGCTCTCGCGTACGCCGGGCCAGATCACGCGCCACGCGCCTCTGTTCGGCGAGCACAACGACGAGGTGCTCTCCGATCTCCTCGGCCTCACGATCGAGGAGATCTCCACGCTACGCGAGCAGGGCGTCGTCGCGGACGAACCGCTGGTCGTACGCCTCGGCTAATCGCCTCGCCGCGGAACTACTTGCCGGGGAAGCTCCACGGCTCGTGCTCCGGGTCCTCGTCCGAGAGCCGGAAGCGAGGCAGTGCGAGGCCGTCACCGAGGTCGGCGAACTCCACTTCGACACGCAGTCCGATCGCGCACGCCTCTTCCGAAACCGGCTCGCCGTCTGCATCGACGAGGCTGGTGATTACGCGCAGGGCGTCATCCTCAGTCGGCACACCTCGCTGCTCGTCGAGTTCGACGAGGGCGACGATGTAGGGTGCGCGCTCCCGGTAGGCGGGGTGGATCGCGTGTACGACCACCTCGTAGGAGTAGATCGCGCCCTTCCCAGAGACCCCCTGCCACTCCCAGTCGAGTGACTGGCAGAGCGGGCAGGCGGGGCCGGGCGGGTAGCGTAATTTGTCGCAGTCGCCGCACTGCTGCATCACGAAGCGGCCTTTTGCGCCCTCCTGCAGGAAGCCCAGGTGGTCGGGGTCGTTCGGCGGGATTGAGACCTGTACGCCAAGGTATTCAGACATCAGGGCCTCCTCTCTAGCTGTGCATGATCAGGGCGGAGCCGGTCGGAGGACTGGCCCAGCCGAGGTTCATCGTCAGCTCGACGTCCTTCACCTGACGGCAGCCGCCCTCGCTGTAGTCGTACGTATGCTCGCCCTCCGCCCAGTTCGGGCAGTAGTCGTCGGCCAGCCCGCGTAACTGGCGGACGTTCTCCACGACATGGCTGATGCCGTGCGTATAGCCCTCGCAGAGGTGCCCGCCGTGCGGGTTGTTCGGTCTCTCGCCGCCCAGGTTGATGATGCCGCTGGAGACGTAGTCTCCGCCCTCGCCCTCCTTGCAGAAGCCGTAGGCCTCGAGCTGGAGCATGGTCGTGAAGGTGAAGGCGTCGTAGGAGCAGGTGACGTCGATGTCCTCCGGCGTGACCCCGGCCTGCCCGAAGACGATCGGCCCTGCGTAGTGGCCGGCGACGCGAGAGATCGGGCCGCGCCCCCAATGGTACCCGCCCGGTTGGTGCTTATTCACGCGCCCGGCCACGCCCATGATGTAGGCTGGCCTCTGCTTCAGGTCGCGCGCGTGCTCCGCGCTGGTGACGATGATCGCGAAGCCGTTGTCGGTCTCCACGCAGCAGTCGAGCAGGTGCAGCGGCTTCACGATCCAGCGTGACGCCATCACGTCCTCCACGGTGACTCGCTCCTTGTAATAGGCGCGCGGGTTGTTGGAGGCGTGGTTGCTGTGCGCGACCTTGACGTGCGCCACCTGCTCGCTGGTCGTCCCGTATTCGTACATGTGGCGCATGAAGGTGGGCGCGAACATCTGGCCGGCGGAGCCCATGCCGTGGATGCCCTGCGTCACGGAGCCGCCGGCGAACCGCGGTGCCTGGCGGCCGGTGCCGCCGATGCGCGCCTCGGTGAAGCCGTTCATCGCGCGGAAGATCGCGACGGTCTTGCACATCCCCGCCTCGATCACGCCCATCGCGATGCCGACGAGCGCTTCCGTGCTCGATCCACCGCCCGAGCAGTCCATGTAGAAGTTGAGACGGACGCCCAGGTCGCCGGCAATCACCGGCGAGGTCGTCGAGTCGTTGCCGTGGTACGAGAGCATGCCGTCGACGTCATCAGGGCCGAGGCCCGCGTCCTGTATCGCCGCTCGCACCGCCTCGACGCCGAGCGCCCGCGTCGTGCGTCCCGAATCGCGCGAGATCTCGGTCGTCCCGATTCCCACGATCGCGTATTTGTTCTTCAATCCGACCATCAGTCATCACTCCTCAGCAGCGGGCGCAGTATAGCCCGAGCCTGCCCTGAGACCGCACCGAGGCCGCAGTCGGGCGGGTGGCGTGTACTATCCGCGACGCAGCGAAGGGGCGAACGATGGATACAACCGAGGCCAGCGAGCGGTTCGAGATGCCGGTCGGCGAGGCGATGTTCACGATGCGCGCGATCCGGCGCGTGAAGCCCGATCCGATCGACGACGACCTCCGAGACATCCTCGAGGCCGCCACACGCGCGCCCTCCGGCGGCAACAGCCAGCCGTGGCACTTCCTCGTCGTGCAGGACCCGGCGCAGCGCCAGCGCTTCGCCGACCTCTACCGCGAGGCTTGGTGGGCGAAGCGCGCCGACGAGGGCATCGAGGGCCCGGAGGGCATCGTGCGCCCGACCGCGAAGTCCGCGATGCGGCTCTCCGACGAGATCGGGCAGGCGCCGGTCGTCGTGCTCGTCTGCGCCGCTGCGAGGGGCGCGGGAGCGATGGCCGGGGTGATCCCCGCGACGCAGAACCTGCTACTGGCGGCTCGCGCGCTGGGCATCGGCGGCACGATCACCACGCTGCACGCCGTCGTCGATGAGCGCGTACACGAGCTGTTCGGCATCCCAGAGGAGATACAGATCGTCTACGGCATCCCGCTCGGCTACCCGAAGGGCGAGTTCGGCAGCCTTGAACGTCGCCCCCTCAACGAGGTCACCTCGATCGATCGCTGGGGCGAGACGCCGGGGTGGGCTGAGGCGGGCGACTAGTTCCTAGACCACGCCGGCGTCGCGCAGGGCGTCGAGGTCGGCGTCGCTGAGGCCGAGTGCGCCGTAGATCTCGCTGTTGTCTTCGCCGAGCTGCGGTGCGCGGCGGGTGAGTTGCCACGGTGACTTCTCGAATCGGTAGGGCGCGCCAGGGTAGCGGAAGCTCTCACCGACCTCGGGGTGCTCGACATCGACGACGAAGCCGCGCTCCTTGAAGTGCACGTCCTCCATCACGTCCTCGGGCGCGTAGATGATGCCGAGCTGGAAGCCGCGCTCCTGACCGCCGGTGAAGAACTCGTAGCCGGTGAGGTTCTCGGCCAGCACGTTCATCGCCTCGCGCCCGGCTGCGAACTTCGCCTGTGCCTCGGGGTCCTGCGAGATGCGTGTGAGCTGGAATGACTCGCCCTGGGCGCCGGCGAGCAGGATCGGCGCAGAGACGCACTTGTCGATCAACCCCTCGAGTTCGAGCCAGTCGTAGACGAGCTGGAACTGCGCGGGCGTGCGAGGCGGGAAGCCGGTGTTCACGTAGACGCCGTCCGTGCACTGCACCTGCGAGGGCATCGACGGGTTCACGCCCGCGTGGCGACCGGTCTGGCGCTGCACCGTGTCGTTGGCGACCAGCCACTCGTACGAGCCGGCCTCCGTGGTGACGTTCGAGCCGGCGTGCATATTCACGTCGATGAACTGGCCGATGCCAGTGAGGTCGCGATGTACGACGGCGATCAACAGCGCCATGACGGCGTAGTGACAGCCAGTCTGGTAGCCTTGGTTGCCGCCTCCGCGCACCGGAGGCAGCGAGTGGTCGTCATACCCACAGCTCCAGCAGGGGCCGCCGCCAGCGAGCAGTGTGAGGTCCGTCGCCTTCTCGTGTGACCGCGGACCCTCGCGGCCGAAGGGCGTGATCGCCACCCACAACATCGAGGGGTTCGCATCCTGCAGGTCGTCGTAGTCGATGCCCAGCTCCGCCATGCGGCCCGGCCGCTGGCTCTCCACGACGACATCCGCGTCCTCGACGAGCTGGCGGAACAGTTCACGCCCGCGCTCTTGTTCGAGATCGAGCGTGATGCCGCGCTTGCTCGTGTTGTAGTGCCAGAACCAGAGGCTGCGCTCAGTATTCTTCTCATCGCGCAGGAACGGTTCGTAGTTGCGCGTCGGATTGCCTGACGGCATCTCAATCTTCACGACGTCCGCGCCAGCGTCGGCCAGCAGCTTGCCGGCGTACGTGCCCTTCTCGTCGCACCACTCGATCACGCGCAGGCCCGCCAGCGGACCACCGGGGGTGGCTGGGGCGGTCATATCACGCCGTCCGCTCGCAGCTGTGCGAGTTCCTCGCTGCTCACGCCCAGCAGTCCGCCGAGCACCTGCTCGTTGTGCTGGCCGAGCGTCGGTGCACCGCGTTCGATCGACCAGTCGGTCTCGGAGAGGTGCACCGGCATGCCGTCGACGCGTACGTTGCCCATCTCCGGATGCGAGACGGTGGGCCAGAGCCCCCACGCGGAGGTGTTCGGGTCCTGGTCGACGCGCTGCTGCGGCGTCTGGACCGCCGAGGCGGCAACACCCGCAGCCTGTAGCAGTTCCGCCGTCGCGTGGGGCGCTCGTTCAACCGTCCACTCGCCGATCAGCGTATCGAGGTCGCCCTGCGCGGCGAGACGGCCATCGAGGGTGGCGAAGCGGGCCTCACCGGTCCACTCGCGAGAAATCACCTCGCCGATCGCGGCCCAATCGCTGTCGTTGCGGCAGGCGATTGCGACCCACGCGTCATCGCCCTCAGCGGGGTAGATACCGTGCGGGGCCATCGCCGGGAACTGGTTGTGGTTGCTGTCCGGCGAGCCCTCACGACGCAGCGGGCGGCCATTGGCGGTGTAGTCGAGGATCGCAGGGCCGTTGAGCGCGGCAGCAGCCTCGGTGGAGGCCATGTCGACGTGCTGGCCCTCGCCGGTGCGGTTGCGATGGTGGATCGCCATCAGGATCGCAATCGCCATGTAGTAGGCGCCGGTGTGGTCCATGTAGGAGTAGCCCCAGCCGGCCGACGGCTGGTCCGGTAACCCGGAGCTGAAGGTGAGGCCGGAGAGCGCCTGCACGATCGGCCCCCACGTCTTGTACTTCTCATATGGCCCGCTGTGCCCGAAGCCGCAGTTCGAGACGTAGATGATGTCCGGCCGGATCTCCTTCAGACGCTCGTAGCCAAATCCGAGGCGCTCCAGCACGCCGGCGGCGAAGTTCTCCGTCACCACGTCGGAGATCGCGATCAACTCCGTCAGCAGCTCACGTGCCCGCTCGTTCTTCAGGTCGAGCGTGACGCCCAGCTTCTCGACGTTGTGGTTGTTGAAGGAGCCGCCGAGTTCGATGCCGCGACGCTCGTCGACGTACGGGCGGCCGCCTCGCAGGATGTCCCAGCGACCCTTGTTCGTTGGATTCTCGATGCGGATCACCTGAGCGCCGAAGGCCGCGAGGAACTTGGTCGCGCCCGCGCCGGCGAGCTGCCCCGTGAAGTCGCAGATGCGGAGGTGGGAGAGCGCTTCGCTGGGCACTACCGGCCTCGTGCTTCCACGGCGGCCTCAAGCTGGTAGTCGCGTACCTCGCCCAGTACGACGAGGCCGCCGGCCTCACCTGTGCCGTCAGGGCCCGGCCGAGCATGCAGGATCGAGCCGCTGCCCTGGTTGATCACGATCGGCCTTCCGACGTGGGCGGCGAGCGCGACAGCTGCAGAGCCGGTCGCCGGGTCCTCTGGGACGGCGAAGGCGGCGGCAAAGAAGCGCGAGCGCACGCGCCCGGCCCCTTCGTCCTCCCACGCCCAGCAGTACCCGTTATCGGAACCGTCGAGCGCATCGATCTCCGTCGCGCTGTCGAGCTGCCGCATGATCGAGCCCGGCAGCCACTCAGGGCGGCCGCGAATCCAGACGCGGCCGTCTTCGACCCACGTCGGCACCTCGCCGGCAGGGGGCCGCAGCACCGCTACCTCGTGCCCCTGTTCCGTCAGCAGCCACGATGTGCCGACGAGGGGGTGGCCGGCGAAGGGTAGTTCGTTCCCCGGCGTGAAGATCTGCACGCGTCCGTCGGCAACGTGATCGACGAACACTGTCTCGCTGAAGCCGAGGTCGGTCGCGACCGCCTGGCGTTGGCCCGATGGCACCTCGGCACCGTCGACGAAGACGCCGAGCGGGTTGCCCTCGCTGCCATCGTCGGCGGTGAAGACACGGAGGACGTGGAGCTCTGGCATGGCCGCGGCCTTCCTGATCACAAGCAGCGTCGCAGTGGACAGCCTCGTTGGAGGCGCGTCATTGTACGTCGGCTGGCGACCCCTGCGGCCGTGCAAGCGAACTCTCGCCGCAAGATCGCCGCTCGATCTCGAATTGGAGTCCTGATGACCTCACCCGCCCTCACCGTTCACGGCATCCCCGTGAGCGACGTCGACAGTCACTACACGGAACCGGGCGACCTCTGGAAATCACGTGCGCCGAAGAAGTACGAGAAGCTCGTCCCGCGCGTGGAGAAGGAGCCGAACGGCCAGGGCCACTGGGTGGTCAGCGAAGACAGCGTGATGTTCGAGACGGACTTCCCGCACCCGACCTGCCTGTACCCAAAGGCGCAGGAACACATCACCGAGGTGCTGACCGACCTCGACCCCGGCATCCGGTGCAAGGTGCTGCACGACACGGCAGAGCGTGTCTACCACCTACCGGCGCCACCGACCGTCTAGCGACCAGATCGAAGCAACACGCGACAGCGAGGGGGCGATATGACCGAGGTGAATGGTGCGCAACTGGTAGCACGCCAGTTGAAGTTCGCGGGGATCGACACGATCTTCACTGTGCTGGCTGGCCCGATGATCGAGGTGCTTGCCGCCTCCGCCGCGGAGGGCATCAAGGTCGTCAACTGTCGTCACGAAATGAACGCGGCGTTCGCCGCCTCGTCGTGGGGCTACCTCAACGACAAGGCTGGTGTGGTTGTTGTCGGCTCGGGACCGGCGATGACGAACACGGTGACACCGATGTACGTCGCCACCGAGAGCTCGATGCCGCTGCTCGTCCTCGGCGGTTCCGCTGCGGAGGGTCAACTGGGCCTCGGCGGGTTCCAGGAGACGAACCAGGTCTCCTTCGCTGAGTCCGCGACAAAGTGGGCGCAGCGCGTCGACCGAACAGCCCGTATCCCGGAGCTCGTCCACCTCGCGCTCGGCCGCGCGATCAGCGGTCGTCCCGGGGCGGTCTACCTCGACTTCCCCGGCAACCTCATCTCCGGGAGAATCGACGAGGCAGATGTGCGAATGCGTGAGTCCGCACCTGTGATCGCACAGCCGACCGGTGACCCCGCGGCGATCGAGGAGATCGCAGAGATGCTGGCGACGGCGCAGCGACCGCTGGTGATGATCGGCAAGGGCGCGGCGTGGTCGGGCGCGGGTGCCCGCCTCGAACAGCTCGTCGGGCGGGGCATCCCCTTCATCGCCTCACCGATGGGCCGCGGCACCGTGCCGGACGACGACGCGATGTCGATGGCAGCCGCGCGCTCGACCGCCATGGAGGGTGCGGACGCCGTACTGATGGTGGGCGCGCGCTTCAACTGGATGTACCAGTTTGGCCGCCGTCTGCCTGAGGGCGTGCGGATCGCCCAGATCGATATCGAGGCTGAGGAGATGTACAGCGCCTCGAACGTGGAGATCGGCGTTGTCGCCGACTGCAACGTCGCGACGGGGCAACTGAACGAGGCGCTGGAAGGCCGCACGCTGGCCGTCGCCTCCAGCGGTTGGGCGGAGTCGCTGCGTGAGCAGTGCACGAAGAGCGAGGCCGGGCTCGGAGAGCAGATGAGCTCCAGCCAGCAGCCGATCAACCATTACCGCTTGCTCGCCGATGTGCGCGACGCGCTCGACCGCGACGCCGTGGTGGTCGAGGAAGGCGAACTGACGATGGCCGTCTCGCGACAGGTGATGCCGACCCACGTCGGCAAGCACCGTTTCGGCGCGGGCACGACCGGCTGCATGGGCGTCGGCTTCCCGTACGCGGTCGGCGCGAAGCTCGCGAAACCCGACACACAGGTCGTCGCAGTGCTGGGCGACTATGCCTTCGGCGCGGCGGCGATGGAGGTCGAGACGTGCGCCCGCATGGACATCCCCGTCGTCGTCATCGTCTCGAACAACGGTGGTATCGCGGGACACTCAATCCAGGACCGCTACTTCCCGCCGGATGGGCCGCCGGTCGGGGCGTTGATGCAGCCGCACTACGAGAAGATGGTCGAGATGGTCGGTGGCTACTCCGAGCGTGTCGAGGATCCGGACGACCTGAGCGCGGCGATCGACCGCGCGCTAAACGCCGACACGATCGCGCTGCTGAACGTCGTCACCGACCCGAAGGCGCAGCGGGCCGGCGGTGGCGCAGGCTACCTGGGCTAGACGGGCTGCAAACAGGGCGACGAGAACAAAGCAGAGCGAGGGGGAATAGATGGCACTGGCTGACCGCACGGTACCGACTGTCGAGGAGTTCCAGGGCTATCGCGAGCGCTTCTCCAACTGGGGACGCTGGGGCGATGGCGACGAGCTGGGCACGCTCAACCACATCACGAGCGACGCTCGGAAAGCCGCCGCCTCGCTGGTGCAGGAGGGGCGCTCCGTCTCCTGCGCGAGCCCGCTGGCGACGACTTCCGGCCCTCGAAACCCCCAACCCGCACAACACTTCATGCGCATCGGACCGTGGGGTTCGATGGACTACATCGGCGTCTCCTACCACGGCTATGCCAACACGCACATCGATGCGCTCTGCCACATCTTCACCTCGGACGGGAAGATGTACGGTGGTCGTTCCTCGCAGGATGTGACCTCCAGCGGCGCACTCTCCGCCTCGGTGGATCACTGGCGCGAAGGCATCGTTACGCGGGGCGTGCTCTACGATATCCCCCGTCTGCGCGACGCGGACTACATCACGATCGACGAGCCGGTGCACGGCTGGGACCTCGAAGATGCCGCGAAGGCACAGGGCATCGAACCGAGGCCAGGCGACGCCGTCTTCATCCGCTGCGGGCGCGACCCGTATCTGGAGGCCAACCCGGACAGCGCTCGCAGCGAGCCCGGCCGCCCGCAGCCCTCGCCGGGTGTCCACGCCTCGGCGCTGGAGTTCCTCTACGACAACGAGGCGTCGCTGCTGGGTTGGGACTTCCTGGAAGCGCCGGATCAGGGCTACACCGGTGGTGTCGGCGGGCCGGTCCACCAGATCGCGATCCCGTACATGGGCATGCCGCTACTCGACAACGCGAACTTCGAGGACCTCGCGAGCGCCTGCGCAGAACTGGGACGCTGGGAGTTCCAGCTCGTGATCGCACCGCTGATCGTGGTCGGCGGAACGGGATCGCCGGTGAACCCAGTGGCGATCTTCTAGCCACCGGACTGAATGTCGAGGGCATCGCCCGATAGCCCGCGCAGGATGAAGGAGCACACCGATGTCACTAGCTGATCGCACACCACCGAGCGCCGACGAGTATCTCGCGTACAAAGAGCGGTTCTCGAACTGGGGCCGCTGGGGCGGTGACGACCAGCTTGGCACGCTCAATCACATCACGGAGGAGACGCGGCGGGCGGCGGCGGGCCTTGTCAGCACGGGACGCACGGTCTCGTGCTCGAACCCGCTGGCGGTCACGCCGGGGCCCCGCAACGCCAATCCGGCTCAGCACTTCATGCGGCTGACCGACTGGAGCTGCACCGACTACATCGGCGTCTCCTACCACGGCTTCGTGAACACCCACATCGATGCGCTCTGCCATATCTACACGCCGGATGGGCAGCTCTACAACGGCCGGCCTTCATCGGAGATCACCTCGAACGGTGCGCGCACGAACTCGATCGACGAATGGAGCGGCGGCATCGTCACCCGGGGCGTGCTCTACGACATCCCTCGGCTGCGCGGGACGGACCACGTGACCGTCGATGCGCCGGTGCACGGCTGGGACCTCGAGGATGCCGCGAAGGCGCAGGGCATCGAGCCACGCGCGGGCGACGCCGTGCTGATCCGCTCCGGGGCCGCGCCGTTCTGGGACGCCAACCCGGACTTCCAGTTCAGCTTCCCGCCGAACTCGCCGGGCGTGCACGCCTCCGTGCTCGAATTCCTGCACGGCACCGACGCGGCACTGCTTGGCTGGGACCTACAGGAGGCGGGTGGTCAGGATCTGCCCGGCCGCATCGTCGTACACGAGGTCGCGATCCCGTACATGGGGCTGCCGCTGCTCGACAATGCGGACTACGAGGAGCTGGCTGAGGTCTGCGCGGAACTCGGCCGCTGGGAATTCCAGCTCGTGATCGCGCCGCTGGTGGTGGTCGGCGGCACGGGCTCGCCCGCGAACCCGATCGCGATCTTCTAGCGAACCTTCTGGGCGTGGTCCGCTAGCTGTAGACGGGCGCGTCCACGATCACGCCTGCGGCGGCGAGCGCATCGATCGCCGCGCTGTCGAGACCCGCGAGCTCCGAGAGCACCTCGCGGTTGTGTTCGCCGAAGCGCGGTGCGGGTCTCACGCTCGCGAAAGGACGTCGAGCGAGCCGCCACACCGGCCGCGTGGTGGGCAACACGCCCGCGTCGGCGTGGTCGTATGTCGGGAAGAAGCTGCGCGTCGCAAGGTGTTCGTCGCGCACCAGCATGTATGGCGAGAGCACCGGCGAGGCGGAGACACCCGCCGCCTGAAGCTCGCTCGCGGCATCTGCCGGGTTGCGGTCCGCCGCCCACTCGCCGATCACTGTGTCGATCGCGTTCTCGGCGGCGCGGCGGCCCTCGACGGTCGCGTAGGCGGGGTCGTCGAGGCGCGCATCGGCCACGGTCGAGCGCAGCGCCTGCCACGCGGCGTCGCTGTCGATGGCGATCGCGAGCCACGTCTCGGTTATCGCGCCGATCGCATCGCCGCGCGGGCCGAGCTGCGGGCGACCCTCGCTGTCCCGCGTGCGGTAGACGTTGTGCGGGGCGAAGTGCGGGTCGCGGCTGCCAGTGCGGACGGGCAGGGGGTGGCCGGCCGACTCGCCGACGACGTACTCGCCGATCAGCCCGATCACGTTGTCGCGCTGCGGGACGACCGAGTACGAGCCCTCGCCGGTGCGCTCCCGCTTCAGCAGCCCGAGCGCGATCGCGCCTGCCGCGGCGATGCCCGCGACCGGGTCGCCGTACGAGATGCCGCTCTTCTGCGGGCCTTCACCGGGGTAGCCCTGGAGCGAGACCAGCCCGCCCATCTGCTCGATCGTTGGCCCGAAGCCAACTCGTCCGGCCTCTTCGCCGTGGTGGCCAAAGCCGGGCATCGAGACGACCACGAGCAGTGGGTTGATCGCCTTCAGCGCCTCGAAGCCGAGTCCGATTCGCTCGGCGACGCCTGAGCTCCAGTTTTCGATCAGCACATCGGCCTGCTCGACCATGCGCAGGAAGGCGGCGAGCCCGTCCGGGTGGCGCAGGTCCAGCGCCATGCCGCGCTTGTTGCGGTTGTATTCGTTGAAGTAGGCGGACTTGTTGTAACGCAGCGGGTCTTCGAGGTCGGCCGTGATGCCTCGCACGCCGTCGGGGAACGCGGGCCCTTCGATGTGAATCACATCCGCGCCCATGTCCGCGGCAAATCGCGCGGCGAACGGCCCGGCCCAGATCTGCGTGAGGTCGAGCACGCGCAGCCCTCCGAACGGTAGCGGTGGCGCAGCGTCGCTGGCAGTCGGGGCCGGTGCGGGCTCGTCGAGGCTCGTCAGCACTTCGGCTGTGTGCTCGCCGAGCAGCGGTGCGCGATGCTGCTCGCCGCGGCTGCCGTCGATGTCGACCGGGCCGGATGGGAGCTGGTGCGCGCCGATCGTCGGGTGGTCGACCTGCTGCCAGAAGCCGGCCTCCACGAGCGGCGGCCACTCCAGCAACTCGCGCGGCGTCGGGATCATCGAGAACGGCGCCCGTACTTCCGCCGACTGCGCGTAGATCTCTTTCGAGGTGTGGGCCATCGTCCACTCGGTGATCAGTGCGACCGCCACGGCGTTCGTGTCGGGATCGATCATCTGCGCGGTAAATGCCGGGTCGTCGTTCAGCTCTGCATGGCCGATGCACTCATAGACCGACGGCGCCTGCCGTGCCATCGCCGCGACGCCGACATAGCCATCGGCGCAGGGGTAGATGCTCCAGATCGCGCGACCGAGGTTGCCGGCGCGCGTCTGGTCGCCTCCGCGTGTCATCGCGGCAGGGCCGTGCCACTCGAGCGCCGAGACCTGCACCTCCTGGCTTGAGATGTCGATGTGGTCGCCGGTGCCGGTCGTCTCCGCGGCGTACAGGGCTGTCAGCGAGGCAGAGAAGCCGTGTAGCCCTGCCTGGTACTGCGCCTGGTGCCCAGCCGCCTTCAGCGGCGGCTGGTCGGGCTCGCCGGTGATCATCATCTGCCCGCCGGCCGCGTACGCCGTGAGCGCGGTGGCCCGCCAGTCGGAGCGAGGGCCGTCCTGCCCGAAGGGCGTGATCGAGCAGACGACCAGCGAGGGTCGCTCCTCTATGAGCGCATCGAGGTCGATGCCCCGGGCGGCGAGTGTGCCGGGTGCTGACGATTCGATCACGAGGTCGACGGTGCGCAGCAGGCTCAGCAGCTGCTCGCGTTGCGCGTCGTTGTCGATGTCCAGCACGACGCTGCGCTTGCCGGCGTTGAGGTATGCGAAGAGGATGCCGGCGTCCGGGTCGTCGTTGTCACCGGCGCGCGGGAGCAGCCAGCGGGTCGGGTCACCCTCGGGTGCTTCGACCTTCACGATGTCAGCGCCATAGGTGGCGAGCAGGCGGGCGGCATAGCCTCCGGCGACGTCGGTGCTGAGGTCGACGACGCGAATGTTACTGAGCATCGAGCAGCCCCCTCAGGCGTTCGCCGTGCGCGCCAGATACTAGCAGCCGTTCGGACAAGGCGAGAGGCCCGCTCGTGCGGGCCTCCCTGTGTTCTGTGCTGAAACTAGCTCAGGCGGTGGCGCCCAGCTTGATTTCCGTGTCGAGCTGAGCGGCGTTGTCGAAGAACCGCTGCAGGCTCGGGTTGTAGCGGAAGAACTTGTCCGCCGCGAACCCATCGTCCGCCAGGTTGGCGTGGATCGGCTCGTCGAGCACGAGGTCGAGCGTGTTCAGCGTCCACTCGGAGGTCGCGAGGCCGTTCGCCTTGATGTCCTCCAGCATGCCCTGCCAGCGGTCGGCCGGGATGTCGATCACGAAGTCGGCGTGGATCAACTCGGCCTCGTCGATCTCGCGGACATCGGTGACGGTGAGCACGTCGAATGTGACGCTGTAAGACTTGTCGCCGACCTTGAAGCCGACATCGGCGTTCATGCGGCCGTACTTCTTGAACTGTTCGTCCTCGTTGGCCATGTCTGCGAGGGCCTGAAACCATTCGACGGACGGGAAGGTGATTGCCATGACTGCTCCTTGATATCTGCTCGTTCTCGTGACACTAGAACTCGATCGGTTCCCCGGGGTCGTCCACGGCGTCGAATGGAATCATCTTTTCGATGTGTCGCATCGGGTCGGCGTACGATGCCGACTTCTTCACTTCGTCCTCGACCATTCGCTTGTATTTCGGGTCGAGTGCACGCAGCGTGTCGATCTCGCTGTGCGCGACGCTGAAGTTCGCGAGCTTCTTCTTGATGTTGGTCGACTGACATTCCTGGCAGTCGATCGGCGAACGGAAGTAGATGGAGCGCACCAGGATCTCGGTGGCCGCTCCGCAGTCTCCGCACTCGTACTCGTAGATCGGCATGACTAGGCCGTCGCCTCGACAGGCTCTTCGATCCACCGCTTCAATGCGGGCATTAGGCGCTCGTGTCGCGGGACGCCGGCCCATTCCATGCGGTCGACGTAGAGCTGGATCCAGTCGCGACGCATGCGGTTCACGATCTCCATGCCAGCGTCGATGTTGTCGATGCCGCCGCCGAAGATGATTGCCAGAGCCTCCCACAGCACGTGATCGTCTTCTTCGCGTGCGATCTGCGCTTCGGCCGCGATCAGGCTGACCGCGTACGACTGCGCACGCTCCGGCGTGGACGTGAACGAGAAGCGCAGGTGCTCCATGCCGTATTGAATGTGGCGGGTCTTGTCGACCATGCAGCGCAGCGCCAGTTCGCGGTCGAGCTCCGTAGGACCGTAGACCGAGAGGTAGCGCAGCACCGTCTGCGTGAACGTCCCGCGCACTAGGAACATCAGAATCGCAACTTCAGTCCAGCCGGAGTAGCACTCCTGAATGATGCGGTTCACCCAGCCCGGGCTCTCCAGCAGCATCCCGCCGCCGTTGAGCATTGCGCGCTTGCGATAGCCATCGAAGAAGCGAGCGTCGTCGTAGATGTTAGTCGAGAGGTGGAGCTTCACCTCATGGAAGACGGGGTTCAGCTCCCGGAACCACTTCGCGATCGTCTCCATCTCGACCTGCGCGTGTGTCGACAGTTCAGTCGCCACCTGGCAGATCGCCAGTTCGATGTCGTCCGGCAGGTCGCGCGCGGTGTCCCAAGGGAGGTCCGTCGCGGTCGACCAGCGACGCGAGATTGCCTCCTCGTACAGCAGGCCTGCGCCGTCCGCCCAGAGGCGGGACGAGTCGCAGACGGAGTACCCGCCGACGTCGGTCACGCCGGGGACCGGGGTCGCGCCCCGCGGGATGCGGTTACGCGACTCGACATGCTCCGGGATGTGCCCGTAGATGCCGATGTTCAGGTCATCAATGGTGAGTCCGCCCTCAAGGCTGCTCGGCCGTGCGCGGGTGCCCCATTGCCGGCTGATCTGCCGCGGGTCGGTCGGTGCCGGGCGTGCCATGCCGCTCTGGGCCAGCGCCATGCGCCGTCGCACCTCATCTGCCGCGGCCTTGTCGGCCTCTTCCGTTACGGCGATCTCTGACTGAACCATGAGGTCTCCTTGGTGTGGCTGTGTGACAGGAGCCCCCATGCGGGGACTCCCATCACATCTGTTCAGGCGGTGTGCGCCGCGTGCTTAAGCGGCGATGTACTGCTGCAGCACCGGCATCGCACGACCGTTCTCGAAGCGCTCACCGAAGCCGGCGACACGGACGCGCTGGATGTATTCCTTGATCTGACGCTGGCGCATCGCCATCGCGATCTGCTCGCCCTCGTCCATCTTGTCGTCGCCGCCGCCGAGCAGAATCGCCAGCGAGTTGCCGGAGATGCCGCCGCGGGCCAGCGGGTTCTGCGATGAACCGGTGGCGAAGACCAACCCCTGCTCGACCTCGTCGAGGTAGTTGTGGATCTCCTCCTTGCGCTCCGGCTGTACCTCAGAGAGGTACTTGAGGTGCAGCACGCCGAAAGCGACGTGGCGCGACTCGTCGGAGGCCGCCAGGCGGTAGATGTGCTTCTCAGCGTCGTTGTAGCTCATGCGCTCACCCATGCGGAAGATGGTGAGCACCAGGCCCTCGCCGCTGATGTGCAGGCGAGCCGACATCTCGGTGAAGTCTCGGGCGTTGTCGATGCCGCCAGCGAAGCTGCCACCGAATGCGCGTGACTGCTGCATCAGGCCGCCACCGTTGGCGAGTGCGCGTTTGCGGAAGACGTCCAGGTGACGCGCTTCATCCATGATCTGGGAGATCAGGAACATGCGCGGCTCGTAGAAGTCCGGGGAGGTCTCAGCGATCCACTTGCCGGGAACGTCGCCGGCGACGAATTCGACATCCGTGAGGAACGTGGCGAGGTCGCACTGGGCCATCTCGATGTCGTCGGGCAGTGCCTCAAGCGTGTTCCACGGAATGTCCGTGGCGGACGACCACTGGCGCTGAATCGCCTCTTCGTAGAGGTCGGCGGCGTTACGCAGCCAAACGTCACCCTTGTCGCGGATCTTGTAGTCACCGATACGCGGTGCGCCTTCGCGCTCCTGCGCGCCACGCGGGCGGCCGGTGTAGTTCTCGCTGTGCTCGGGGATGTCGTCTTCACGACCAACCTCGATGTCCTGCAGCAGCAGGCCACCCTTGG
The DNA here is from genome assembly GCA_034406555.1 of Dehalococcoidia bacterium. Taxonomy (GTDB): domain Bacteria; phylum Chloroflexota; class Dehalococcoidia; order UBA2979; family UBA2979; genus SHYR01. The sequence continues at coordinate 26,001 of DASCRM010000056.1, forward strand.
TCAGGTCAGCTTCGAGCTTCTGCCCGAAGCTCTCGCCCTTGCGCAGCCAGTCCAGCTTGTACCCGTGCTGCTTGCCCGCATCGAGCAGAACCTCGAACGGCGTCTTCTCG
>DASCRM010000057.1:0-22659 GCA_034406555.1 Dehalococcoidia bacterium
ACCCTGTGGTGCACGGGGTCGTGTTGCCAGCGGTCGATCAGCGACCCAACGGCGCCATCGAGCGTAGCGGAGAAGAGCAGCGTCTGCGGGTTGCCGCGAGTCTGACGGAGGATGCGCTCCACCTGAGGCAGGAACCCCATGTCGGCCATCAGGTCGGCCTCATCGATCACAACGAAGCTGACGCTCTTCAGGGAGATCTCCCGGCGCTCGACCAAGTCGTTCAGGCGCCCGGGCGTGGCGATCACGATGTCGACGCCGTCGCGCAGCGCGTCGATCTGCATTGGCATCGAGACGCCTCCGTAAATCGAGCAAAGCCAGAGCCCTCGTTCGGCGGCGAGCGGTGTCAGTTCCTCGGTGACCTGATTTGCGAGTTCGCGAGTCGGGACGACCACGAGCGCGTGCGGGCGGCGTGGTCGCGCGGTCGTCGTGCGCTCGATCATCGGCAGACCGAAGGCGAGGGTCTTGCCGGAGCCGGTCTGCGCCTTGCCGGTGACGTCGCGCCCTGCGAGCGCGTCCGGGATCGTCAGCGTCTGTACGGGGAAGGGATCGGTAATCCCTCCTTCGTTCAGCACCTCGATCAGATCGGATGAGATGCCCAGCTCCGCAAACGTGCGGTCGGGTATCTCGCTGGGGGTTCCGTCGGCGGATGTGTCGTCTTCGTACTTCGTTGTGGGGGACGATGCGCGGGAAATCAGTGCCACTGGGCCTCTGTTCGGAAGGCTGACCTCTGGTGCAAGCGTGCTGCGTTCCGAGCCGCCTCAGCGGGCAGCTCACACTTCGAAGCGCATGGAACGTCCGACAGCCGGCGAACGGTCGCTGCTCGGGTATCACTCAATCCCGGACACCCGGGCAGTCTCGTGCCGGGCGCTCCTCCGGGCTCTCACGAGTGATCGCCGAGCTAGAAGAGTCTCTGAGATGAGAAAGCATCGCTCGCTGGCTGTCACACCGTTGCGAAAGTTGCTGAGTCAAGGCTAGCACGGATTCGACGTCAAGCCACTCAGGCGAAGGCTGGCACCACCGCGAGTGCTCTGTACGCTACTTGTCCGTCAGCGCGAAGTACCGCCCGGCCGGTTGCTGCGGGTCAGGTCGGTAGACGTACGCCCCGCCCGGCGTCAGCGCTTCCTCGTAGAGCACTTCCTCGCGCCCATCGGCCGTGATCGCAAGCGCGTAGTTCTCCGTAACCGCTAGGTAGAACCGCGTGAGGCCCTTCCGATTCGTGCGCGAGCGTCCGAGGCCCGCGACCAGCACGTCAGCACCCGCGACGGGCCTGTCGTCGCCGTCCAGCACGAGCAGTTGAGCGGTCTGGCCTCGGAAGAAGCGGACGGCGAGCCACTGCTTGAACCAACCAGCGCGGCCCGGGACGGATCCCGCCGGCATGGCGTCTAGCACATCTTTCTCGTATCCGACCTGCTTGGGGATGCGCCAGTCGGGGCCGTACTTGAAGGTCAGGTACTCGTCCGGTGGGCTGGGGACCTGGAACGTGGTGCCCAGGAAGTCGACCGCGGTCAGCTCCTCGAAGAGGCTGACGGGGAAGGGGACACCGGGGTAGTGGGCGATCGTGCCCTTCACCACGCGATAGCACTGCCAGTCGATGCGGATGCGGTACTTCATAATCTTGACCGACGTGTACAGGCCGTCCGGGATCACCTCCACGTAGCAGCCGATCTCGCGCAGCGCGGCGACAGCCGGCTCGATCGCCGCGTCCGTGAAGCCATGCAGGCCGAAGATCGAGCCGGTATCGAGGTCGTCGTCCCATTCGATCAGCGCATGGTCGCGCACCGCACCGAGGCAGGTGCCCTGCCGCAGGAAGAAGACGAGCCCTTGCTCGTCGAAGATCTCTTTCACCTCAAGTAGCAGCTTTGCGGCTGCGGCCAGATCCATCGCCGGGATCGTGCGTTCGAGGTGCTCCATCAGGACGTGGTTCTCGGCGTCGCTGGCGGCGTGCTGCGATACCGGCCCGTACTCGTCTCGCTCTGGGTCGGTCATCGGCTGCTACAGCACCGAGGCGAGCGCCTGCACGAGCAGGCGATTCTCGTCCGGCGTGCGCGACGCGATCCGCAGATACGACTCAGATTCGGGCATGCTCTTGGCGGCACAGTCTTTGATCAGGATGTTGTGCTCCACATAGAGGCGGCGCGCGATCTCCGGCCCGGTGGCCGACCCGGTCAGCTTGCAGAGCACGAAGTTCGCATCGGGCTCGATCGGCTCGATGCCCGGCAGGGCGAGCAGGGCCGTGTACAGCTCGCTGCAACTCGTGCGCGTCAGGTCGCAGCTCTCGAGGAAGTCGCTGCGATAGCGCCCGACGATGCGCAGGAACTCCTCGGCGAGTCCATTGATGTTCCAGATCGGCAGCGCGTCGCGGACGCCATCGATCAGCGCACGATCTCCGCTCAGGAGGTAGCCCGCACGCAGCCCGGCGACGCCAAAGACCTTGCTCATGCTCTTCAGCACCACGAGGTTGGGATGTGCCTCGATCACGCTCTCGACGCTACCGGCGACGCCCGTGCGCGAGAACTCGATGAACGACTCATCGACCAGCAGACGGCAGTCGTGGCCCTCCAGCAAGGTCGCAAGTCGCAGCACGTCGTCGCGCGAAACCGAGAGCGCCGTCGGATTGTTCGGCGTGACGACAACTGCCATGTCGGACTGCCACTGAATCGCGGACTCGGCGAAGGCCTCGACGTCCAGCTCGAACGTCGAGGAGTCGAGCGGGAAGCGGTTGAGGCCGTCCGGGTCAACCACCTCCTCGTACTCGTTGAACGAGGGTGTCGGGATCGTCAGTCGCCCCATGAACTGATTGCTGAGGATCTTGATCAGCTCCGCCGCGCCGTTGGCGACGGCGAGGTTGTCGGGAGTGGCGCCCGTCCAGTCGGAGACCAGCCGAGCGACCTCGTTCTGACCGACCGGGTAGTTGGTGATGATCTCGTCCAGATCGTCGTGGACGACGTCGAGCATCGCCGGCGGCGGGAAGTGCATGTTGTAGAGGTAGGAGTGGTCGGTGAACCCGTAGCGCCAGTAGGAACCGTGGAGTTGCTGGATGCGGTCGTACTGCGCGTCGCGGTCGAGAAAGAGGAACTCTGCGGCGTCCTGGTCCCGGTGGTCGTCGATCTCGTACCAGCGGCTCGTCGAGACATCGACGGCGGTCAGGTCGGTGACCGACCCATCCGCGACCATCTCAGCAAAGATCGTCTCGTAGTACCGATTGACGTGTCCCGCTTCGATCACCGCGCAGAGGCGCGGGACGATCTGTTCGCGCAGCAATTGCTCGCGCAGCAGGTAGATGTTGACGGTCTTCAGCGCCTCGCTGCTGTCGAAGTCGCTCCCCTGGTCGGCCCCCAGCGTGAAGCCGGTCACTCGCCCACCGTCATCGCTGTGTACGACGGTGCCTGAGAGCGCTCGATGGTAGGGGGCGACCGCGAGGCTGCTGCCGGGTTCGCACAACAGAGACCCGACCACCTCTGCGTCAAAGATCACATCCGCCTCGATCAGCAGCACGTCTCGATCGAGATACTCGCGAGCGTCCCACAGCGAGCGGATGTTGTTCGTCGTCTCGAAGTCCGGCGCATCGACGTAGCGGATGTCGACGCCCGCGAAGCACGCGCCGACGCGTTCGCGAACGACCTCGCCCTTGTACCCGACGACGACGACCGCCTCTGTTACGCCATGCGCAGCGAGCGCGTGCAGCGCGCGTTCGAGCAGCGGTTGCCCGCCAACCTCGACGAGGCACTTCGGCAGTTCGGCGGTCAGTGGCAGCAGGCGGTTGCCCTTGCCGGCAGCGAGGATCACGGCGCGACAAACCGGCAGCGGCTTGCTGCCGGACATACTCAGCAGGTCGCGAGTGCTCGCCATGATCGTGGCTCCGCCGGCGCTTCGCCTGCTACGCGTCGGTACCCGTCTGCACGGCAGCAAGAGCCGTCACGGAGCGGCCGTTCGACGCCGAGGTAGTGAAGTACTCACGCAACCGGTTGATGCCCTCATTGTAGCGGTCGTTGCAGAACGCCAGTCGCAGGTCCTGCGGGACACCGAAGTCGGTGCCGGGCACCACCGCGACATGTACCTTGTCGAGGATGTCGCGGGCCAGCTCCTTCGACGATACGAAGCCGCGGGCCTTGTTCCAGTCGGCGCAACGCAGGATCGCGTAGAACCCACCCTCGGCCGCGATCGGCTCGCAGCCCGTGCCGGTAAGGCACTGCGTGGTGTACTCGGCACGCGAGCGATAGATGCTCGTCAGCTCCTCAGGGCTCTCGTTGTCGTCGAGCGCCGCGATCATCCCGTACTGGTAGGCAGGGTCGGTGCAAAGCAGCGTGTGCTGCTGGATCACTCGCAGGTTGGTCTGCAGCTCCTCCGGCAGGATCGCGAAACCGATGCGCTTCGTGTACATGCGGAAGCCCTTGGAGAAGCTGTTGGTGACGATCGTCATATCGTTGCGTTCCGGCAGCAGCGCCAGCGGTGAGTGGAACTCGTCGTAGAACATCGTGTTGTTGTAGATCTCGTCGTTCAGGATGTAGGCCTGTCCGTCCACGATGTCGTACATCTCTCGCATTTCGTCCGGCGTCACGATGTTGCCGATCGGATTCCCCGGCGAGTTGATCACGACGAGCGCGGTGCGCTCCGGAGAGAAGTTGCGGCGGAACGAGTCCATGTCGACCCGCTTCGTGTCGATGTCGATGTCGTAGAAGGTGACCTTCGCGCCGGCCAGAGTGGCGCAGTACATGTAGAGCGCGTAGTAGGGGCGCGGGATCATGATCTCGAGGCCCGGACCGGACACCAGCTGGAAGAGGTTGCGGAAGATCGGCGAGCTGCCAGTGTTCACGATTACGTTGTCCGGCGAGACGTCCGTCATGTGCTCGCGGTTGTAGAACTTGGCGATCGCCTCGCGCAGCTCGGGGAGCCCCTCCGGGTACACCCGGCGCACGAAGTCAGGGTCGTTGAGTTTCTCGACCATGTGGTCGAGCACCACCTCCGGCATCGGTAGCTCGGAGACGCCGATCGTGAGCTTCAGGACGTCGGCGCCCCGTTCAATCAGTTCATCAGCAAGTTCATCGAGGACGAACATCTGGAACTCGAGATCGGTCGGCATCAGATCTCTGATCTGACGTGGCATATGGCCTCCTTCTGTGATCGACGCGTCGGCGCGGTCGCGCGGAGCATCTCAGGACGCGGCCCGTCCCGACAGCCGCGACGGGGGTCGCCCAGCCATGCGTGAGACAGCGCGTCGACGTAGAATGTTCATGGCTATACTACGTGATAATGCGGAAGGTCGCGGAAATCCCGCCATCCGGCGCGTAATTCACGCCATCTGCGCGGTCGTACCAGGTTCGGAACTATCGCCTCTCAGACTCGCTTCGCGCGAGGTTCGAGAGCGCGAAAGCGTGCTCGACCAGCCCCTCCATGTCGTGCAGCTCAGTCTCGATGTTCAGGTGATCGCGCTTCCGCGGGCGTATTCGCCAGCGAATCGAATCGTAGTCGGCGGCCTCGATCTCCGCCACCTCGTCCCAGCGCATTGAGAGCAGTTCGCGCCCCTGGTGCAGTGCGACCGCCGCTTCGCGTGTCAGTACCACCGCAGTGGCCGTCCGACGCCACGTCACGAACACCATCGGCAGCAGCACGACGGTCACGCCGACCGCGAACAGTCCGAAGCCCAGCGCCTCGTCCGAGGAGAACAGCAGCCCGATCACGATCGACACGATCGCGACCAGCAAGGGCAGCGCGAACGAGGCGTTGTTCCACCAGTGCGACTGATTGACGTGCACGCTGACGACATCGCTGATCGCCTCGATCGTGCTCGCGTCGGCGGGGCGTGGCCCAGGGGCGGTCGGGGATGGGTCCTGTTCCATGCGTTGCTCCATCAGCCGACTCTAGCAGCGCCCGCCGGTGGGGTCGCCGGGGCGGTGCGGCGGCGTAGACTGCTCGCAAGGGGGCCCCGCGTGATCGTTCGCTTCAGCCTCTACGGCTTCCTCAAGAACCAGCGGTACTTCGAGCCGTTCCTGCTGCTCGCGCTGCTTCAGATGGGGTTGAGCTTCTTCGAGATCGGCCTGTTGGTCGCCTTCAGGGAACTGGCGACCAACGTGATGGAGATCCCATCCGGGGCGATCGCCGATCTCTACGGCCGCCGCCGCTCGATGGTGATTTCGTTCGCGGCATACATCGTGGGATTCCTGATCTTCGGTTTCGCGGGCAGTGTGGCACCGCTGTTCGGTGCGATGTTCTTTCTCGCTGTCGGCGACGCCTTCCGTACCGGCACCCACAAGGCGATGATCTTCACGTGGCTGCGGTTGCGAGGTCGCAGCGACGAGCGCACGAAGGTGTACGGCTTCACCCGCTCGTGGAGCAAGATCGGCTCCGCCGTCTCCGCGCTGGTCGCGGCCGGGTTCGTGTTGGTGGCTGACAGCTACACGCTGGTCTTCTTCTTCGCAGTCGTGCCGTATGCGCTGAACATCGTCAACTTCCTCGGCTACCCCGCCGAACTCGAGGGCGAGGCGGACGGCAGCCCCGGCCCGCGTGACGTGATCATGCACCTCGGCGCGGCGTTCCGCAGCGCGATCGGTCTCAGACCGCTGCGGCGTCTGATCGTCGAATCGATGGCCTTCGAGGGGGTCTTTCACGCGGTCAAGAGCTACCTCCAACCGGTGCTCGTCGTGCTCGCTGTCTCGCTCTTCTCGACCGCCGCGATCGGTGGCGACCTCTCCGAGGTGCAGCGATCGGCACTGCTCGTCGGACCGGTCTACTTCGTGCTGCACCTACTCTCCAGCGCGGCCAGCCGCAACGCACACCGTGTCGCCGACCTCGCGGGCAGCGAGGAGCGAGCGACGCGCTGGATTTGGGCGGCGTACACGGCCGTCTTCGCGCTCGCGCTGGTCGCGGGCTGGTGGGAGGTCACGGCCGCCCTGATCGTCGCCTTCGTGCTGCTGCATGTACTGCAGGACATGTGGCGCCCGGTGCTGATGGCCCGCTTCGACACCTACGGCGACGAAGCGCAGGCAGCGACGGTGCTGTCGATCGAGAGCCAGGCTCAGCGTTTCGCGACGATGCTGCTCGCCCCGCTGATCGGGCTGGCGATCGACGCTACGCAGACCGGTGGGCTGGGCGGGCCGTTCTGGCCGATCGGCGCAGTCGGCCTCGTCGTCGGGTTGCTCGTCCTCGCCACCTCGTCACCCGCGAGGACGGCACGCAGGGAGCCGCTCGCGGCGCGGTAGACTGCTGCATACGAGTCTGACGACGCACGAGGGCAGGGCGGACCGATGAGTGACGTGCGTGGGATGCTGACCCGCGAGCAACTGGCCTCGCTGGTCGAGGCCAGCGAGATCGAGACCGTGGTGGTCGCGTTCCCCGACCTCTACGGTCGGCTGTTGGGCAAGCGGTTCGACGCCGAGTTCTTCCTCGAACAGGTCGCCGATGGTGGGACGCACGCCTGCGACTACCTGCTGACGGTCGATATGGAGATGGAGCCCGTGCCCGGCTACGCCTTCGCGAGCTGGGACCAGGGCTACGGCGATGTCCACCTGGCACCGGAGATGACTACGTTGCGACGTGCGAGCTGGCTGGATCGCACCGCGATCATGCTCTGCGACGTACACAACCGCTCGCACGCGCCTGCCACTATCGCGCCGCGAACAATGCTGCGAGGGCAGGTGGAACGCGCGACGGCTGCCAGCTACAGCGTGAGCGCGGCCTCCGAGCTGGAGTACTACATCTTCCGCAATTCGTACCGCAACGCGGCCGGCGGCGGGTACGCCGACCTCGATCCCGCCGGCGAGTACATCGAGGATTACCACACGCTGCTGAACACCCGCGAGGAGGCGCTCAACGCCGCCGCACGCCGTCACCTGCGCGACTCCGGCGTCCCGGTCGAGGGCTCGAAGGGGGAGTGGGGCGTCGGGCAGCACGAGCTGAACGTGCGCCACGCCGAGGTCGGGGAGATGGCCGACCGCCACACGATCTACAAGCAGTGCCTGAAGGAGCTGGCCGCCCAGATGGATCTGAGCGTCACCTTCATGGCGAAGGTAGATCAGGAACGCGCCGGCTCAGGCTGCCACCTCAACCTCAGCCTCTGGCAGGACGGTCGTAACGTCTTCGCGGGGCAGGGGGGCGAGGCCGATCCGGACATTTTCCGCTGGTTCCTCGGCGGCTGGATCGCGCACGCGCCGGAATTGATGGCGTTCTACGCACCGACGGTCAACTCTTACAAGCGCTACCGCTCCGGCTCGTGGGCCCCGACCGGACTCGCCTGGGCGGAGGACAACCGCACCACCGGCTTCCGGGCGATCGGCGAGGGCGAGAGCCGCCGCCTCGAGTGCCGCCTGCCGGGCGCTGACTGCAACCCGTATCTGGCATACACAGCGGCGCTCGCGTCCGGCCTCGACGGCATCGAGAACCGCATCGAGCCGCCGCCGGCCTTCGACGGTGACGCCTACCACGCGGAGGGGGCGACGCGACTGCCCGCGACGCTGGCCGAGGCGGCTGAGCGTTTCGAGGCGAGCGAATTCGCCCGCACGGCGCTCGGCGGCGAGGTCGTCGACCATTACTCGCACTTCTTCCGCGTCGAGCAGGAGGCGTTCGAAGACGCGGTCACCGACTGGGAACGCCGCCGCTACTTCGAGCGTATCTAGACGCCTCAGCGACCTCGGCTAGGGCGCTGCGTCGCCGATCAGGCTCGCGTGCTCAACGACGAACCAGAGGGCCATCGCGCCCGCCCGGTCATCGTGGCCGGAGACGGCCCCGCGGTTGAGGTAGTCGTCCAGCTCCGGCATCGGGCCGGTGCCCATGCACGCATCGCGCACCATGCCGGCCTCGTCGACCCGCTCGGCGACGGCGGCCCACGCGCTGGTGGTGGCATCGCCCATGCTGGCCGGCAGCCAGCCGCGTGCCATCCCGCGGGAGAGCGCGATCCCGATCATCGCGGTGGCGGTCAGCTCCAGGTACGAGTCGGGGCGGTCGATCACCTGCCGCCACGCGCCGGACGAGTCCCGGTGCGTGATCAACGCTTCGATGTGCGCGCGATGCGTCGCCTCCAGCGCGGCACGTTGCGGGTGGGCGTCCGGGAGGTACGAGAGCCCCTCGCTGAACCCCAGCGCGGCGAAGGCGTTGCCGCGTCCCCAGTAGTACGGCGAGGCTCCACAGTGCCACCAGAGGCCACTGTCGGGCTGCGCGTGCGACGCGGCGAGGAAGCGGCTATATCGGTCATCGCCGGCAGCGTCGGAGAGCTCGTTTGCCCAGACGTAGCCAGCGTGGACAGAGCCGTCCACGCCTCGCAGCGCTTCTAGCGCCTCGGGCGTGACCAGTAGCGCAACGGTCTCCGCGATCCCGGCTGCGGGGTCGTTCCCGTCGGGGGCGAGTCGGTGCAGTCGCAGCCGTCCGCTGATCGCGACGCCACGGATGTAGTTGGCTGGCTCCAGCACATCGCCGTACTCCGCCGCCAGTACGCGGGCCAGCTCGATCGGTGCATCAACCATCAGACCACTCCGAATTCAGACCGCTCGTTCAGGCCAGTTCGAGTTCGCCGGCGAGCAACTCGTAGGAGCGCTCGCGGTCGGCGTAGTCGTGCGTGATCGTGACGACGAGCAACTCGTCGGCGTCATACTGCTCAGCCACGGTCCTCAAGCCCTCGTGCACGCACTGCGGCGAACCTTCGAGGCCCAGCGTGTGCTGGAAGTCGATGTACTCCTGCTCCGGCTCGCTCAGCTCGACCGCTTCGGCGTCTTCGATCGACGGCACGCAGCCGAGCGCCCGCCTTTGCTTGCGACGCAGCCGCATGAGGTGGCGGCTGAGCGCGATGCAGTGCGCTTCCTCATCGGTCTCGGCGCAGATCGCAGCGACACCGACGTTCACCATCGGCTCCGCGAGCCACGGCGATGGCTGGAACTGCTCGCGGTACGCCGCGACGACACGTTCGCCTCCCTGCGGGCTGATGAAGTGCGCGAACGAGAAGGCGAGCCCCATTTCGGCGGCGAAGCGGGCGCTGTCGTAGGCGGATCCCAGCAGCCACGGCACCCGAACCCCCTTGCCGCTGGGCGCGGCGTGTATGGCGGCGTACTGGTGGCCCTGCAGCATCTCGCCGGTCATGAAACCCATCACATCAGCGACCTGCTCCGGGTTTGCCTCGATCGGCAGCGCGCCGGGGCCATGGCTGAGCGCCCGCGCCGTCAATCCGTTGCTGCCCGGCGCACGGCCGAGGCCCATGTCGATGCGGCCCGGGAACAGGGCCTCTAACATGCGGAAGACCTCCGCGACTTTCAGCGCACTGTAGTGCGTCAGCATCACCCCGCCGGAGCCGACGCGGATGCGCTCTGTATTGGCAGCGAGCATGGGGATCAGCACCTCCGGGCTCGCGCTCGCCAGCGTGCGGCTGTTGTGATGCTCCGCGAGCCAGTAGCGCGAGTAGCCCAGGCGGTCGGTCAGTCTCGCGAGTTCGATCGTCGCGAGCACCGCCTCGCGCGCGGTACCGCCGGCGCGGGTCGGTGACTGGTCGAGAATGCCGAGACACATGGCTCGCACCCTACCGACCGTCGCAGCGAAGCGCTCGGACACGGCTCGCCGGCTCGGTGCGGCAGTCGACTCCGGTGGAGGGGACGACAGGGATCAACAGGTCCCGGTGCGCCGCACCGGGACCTGTTGGAACGTCCGTATGGACAGGAAGTTGGAGCCCGCTACGTGTCGGTGGCCTTCTGGGCCTCCTCGAGCGCCTTCTTCTCGGCCTTCTGCGCGTCGTCGAACGCCTTCTTCTCGGTCTTCTGCTGGTCGTTGAGAGCATCCCGGGCTTCCTTCTCGGCGTCCGTCTTGTCATCCTTGGGAACGACGCCCGGCTTCGGCTTCGAGGACTTCGAAGCGCCGGCACCACCGAAGTAGAAACTGGTTTCGGCATCACTGACCTGCTGAGCAGCGAGCACGCGCGCGCAGTTCTGGTATTGGCCAGCAACAACCACGCCAGTGGCGTTCAGTGTCACGCTCTCGCCCGGCGCGAGGGAGAGCAGCTTGGCGTTATTCGCCGAAGTGAAGGTGATGTCGTCGTTCGGGTCGTAGGGCGTCCCATCATCGTCGACGACGGTGATGCCGGTCAGCGGCACGCCTCCGGTGTTGGTGACGACGTACGTCGGATACCGCATGCGCGACGCGGATGACGAGGGTTAGACAGGTGCTCCGGCCCGGCCTGCGCGCGCGGCTGCTGTTGCTTAGCCTCTCGGTCGCCATGATCGCCGTCGTGGCCACGGCCTGGGTCACACCATGCGCGCGACCTCCGACCGCTTCCGCGACGCGCTCGCCGACGAGGAGTTCGTTCGCGACGATCTCACTCTGTTCGCGGCCACGCACAGCGACTGGAGCGGGGTAGAGGAGCTGCTCGCCTCGCTGAGCTTCGAGTTCAGGCAGCGGGCCGCGCTCACCACCACCGAGGGGCAACTGATCGCCGACAGCGAGCCGTTGAACGCCGGAGCACCCGTCGACCTGCCGGATTCGGCGACCGACCTGATCACCCCACCAATCCGCTCTTCGGGCTGAACCCCTGTGGCAACGACGCCCTCGCAGGCGGAGATCGGGTCGTGATCGAAATCCTCTTCGGGAACGAGTTCGGCGTGGAGGTGCGAGAGTTCGCGTGCGTCCCCGATCCCGCCGAACCGGCGCTGCTCTTCCTCGGCTTCCGGTAGTCCGGTGGGGCCCTGAGTCTGCCGAGCAGCATCGACCTGCGCACAGCGGTCGCGGTGCTGGCGATGCTCGCGGCAGTGGCGGCCGTCACTACCCTGGGGGCGCGTCGCATCCTCAACCCCGTGGCCGAGCTGACCGAGGCCGCCCGTCGCATGGAGCGCGGTAGCCTCGATCAGCGAGTGGCCGGCGACGACGACGACGAGCTTGGCCGTCTTGGCCAGGCCTTCAACTCGACGGCGGAGGAGTTGCAACGTAGCGACACCGAGCGACGCACGCTGACGAGCGATATCGCGCACGAGCTACGCACTCCGCTCTCCAACATTCGCGGCTATCTCGAAGGCATCGAGGACGGCGGCGTCGAACCCTCGGACGAGGTCATCGCGACGATCCACGAGGAGGCATTGCTGCTCCAGCAACTCGTGGACGACCTCCAGACGCTCACCCTCGCGGAGGGCGACAACTGCGGCTACATCGCGAGCCGCTCGATCTCTCGGCGCTCGCACAGCAGGTCGTCACGGGACACGGCGCGCAGGCAGAAAGCGCCAGCGTGCGGCTCGATGTGCAGACGGCCGCAGTGCCCTCGATCGCCCTCGACCCGGCACGCATGCGGCAGGTGCTGGGCAACCTGATCCAGAACGCGCTCCGCCACACGCCTGCCGACGGCACGGTCACTGTCTCCGTGGCCCGCGCGGGCGAGACAATCGAGGTGGTTGTCGCTGACAGCGGTGAGGGCATTGCCGCTGAGCACCTGCCACACGTTTTCGACCGGTTCTATCGCGCGGACGGCTCGCGCAGCCGCGAGACTGGAGGCACCGGCCTCGGGCTGGCGATTGTGCAGCAACTGGTGGAGATGCAGGGCGGCGAGGCGAGCATCGCCGCCACCCTCGGCGAGGGGACGGCCGTCACGGTGCGCTTCCCGGCGGACGGGCTGGAGTAGTCCGGCGGTCGATGCTCAGCGGCGCATGAGGTAGCGTTCGAGCGCTGGTTCGGGACGGCTTGCGGGCTGGTACGCCGGGTCGCGACGACCGACCGCGATGAACGCCTGTGGTACCCACTCTTCCGGCAGGTCGAGCGCGCCTCGGACGGCCTCCGGGGCGTAGAGCGGTGCCGACAGCCAGTACGCGGCGAGGTCTCGTTCCGCGACCGCGAGCAAGATGTTCTGCATCGCCGCGCCGAAGGAGTGCGTCGCCATCGTCCACTCCGACCGGCGGCGGAAGTCGTCAGGGTAGTCGCGCAGTCCCTCGCCGACGATGCAGCCGAGCAACAGCGTCGGCGCATCGACGATCTGCGCACGCGAGCGGGCAACGAGGCGATCCTGCCGTGCGACCGGGACGCCGTCGCCCTCGAGGTCGACTCGCCACGCGTCGCCCATCGCAGAGGCGAGTCGCTCGCGGTTCGCGCCCTCGATGGCGACGAAGCGCCACGGCTGCGTGTGATGCGGGGCCGGGGCGGTCAGCGCCAGCGCGACCAACACATCGACCTCCGCGGCAGGCAGGGCAGGGCCATGCAGCGCGCGAATCGAGCGCCGGTCACGGATCGCCTGCTCAATCGTCATCGTGGCTCGCCCGCATGTCAGGTGCCGTCGGGCATCAGGCCGAGCGCAACGTTCTGCTCACGGTGCGCCCCCGGGTCGAGGTCGCGCCCTGCGAGGCCCTCGAACGACGGCTCGTAACGGTGCGCGCGAAAGATCTGCTTCGTCGGGCCGATCGCGCTCGGGTCGAGGAAGGGGGTGACCCATTCCCAGACGAGCTCTCCCGCTCGCGTCACCTCGAAGATACGACCGGAGGTGCCCTCGCAGATCAACACGTTGTCGCCCGCCAGCCGTTCGGCGCCAGAGATGTGACCGCTGAAGAACTGCTCACGCGGAGTGCCGTAGTAGCTCCACACGATCTCGTCGGTCGCCGGGTCAACCTCGATGATCCGCGAGACAGGCGAGGGGGCAAGCATGTGTGCGCCGTTGTCGAAGATCTGCACGTTGCCGTTCGGCAGTGCCGTCGGGTGGTGCTGGTGGTGGGTATTCGGATCACCGAACTTCCACCGCAGCTCGCCGCTCGCGCGGTCGACGAGACCGACGCGACTCGTGTTGCGGCACGAGAACAAGATGTCGCCGCTCGCGGTGACATCGATGCCGTTGAGGTGCAGCCACTCACGTCGCCCCTCGATCGGGCAGATCGGATCCTCGGTGGGGTCGAGCAGATCCGCGAGCGAGACACTCCAGACATCGTTCCCGTCCGCATCCACCTCGACGATGTCATCACCGAACATCAGGTTGGAGCCTCGCGGGATCGCGCGGCCGCCCTGGACGGACTGCGCGAGTGCCTCAGGCATCACGGACCATCGCCCGAGCAGCGTGTTGCTGTTGTCGAGCCGCAGCATGTCGTGATGCACCCAGGGATGCACGTACTCCCAGACGACGTTGCCGTCCCAGTCGACCTCGCGCAGCGCGCCGTGGCGGGCGCGGTCACGGGGCATCGGCAGCACGATGTCGTCGGGCACCTCCTCCGTCGCGTCGGTGCCGCGCACCAGCAGGTTGCCGGACGGCAGCAGCTTCCCGTAGCCGGAGACGAAGCCTCCGAACTGCCAGCGGTGCACGATCCGGCCTTCGATGTCGATCAGGTACGAACCGTCGCCCGACATCGGCGTCACGAGCGTGTAGCCGGAGACGCTTCGCTCCGTGTCGTGGAACGTCAGCCCGGTGTGTTGCTTCGCCGGCCATCCCATGGAGTGCCTCGCTAGATCGAGACGTCGATCGGGTGCTCGCCGAAGATCCGACGCCACATGTCGCAGATCTCGCCGACCGTGCAGTACGCGTGTGCCGCTTCGATCAGGTGGGGCATCACGTTCTTGCCCTCGCGGCTCACGTCCTCGAGAGCCCGCATGGCGCTCGCGGCGCGGCCGGCATCGCGCGTAGCACGCGTGTGCGCGAGGCGATCGAGGTGGATGCGCTCGCCCTGCGGATCCATGCGCAGGATCGGGATCTCGATTGGCTCCTCGATCTGGAAGCTGTTCACGCCAATGATCTGGCGCTCGTCCGTCTCGATCTCGTGCTGGTAACGGGCGGAGGCGTCCGCAATCTCGCGCTGGAAGAAGCCCGCCTGCACGGCCGGTAGCACGCCGCCGAGGTCATCGATGCGGTCGAAGTACTGCAGGCATTTCCGCTCCATCTCGTCGGTGACTGCCTCGACGAAATAGGAGCCGCCCAGCGGGTCGACGGTGTTCGTCACCCCGGACTCGTGGCGGATCACCTGCTGGGTGCGCAGCGCCAGCCGAGCACCCTTCTCGCTGGGTAGTGCGAGCGCCTCATCCCACGAGTTCGTGTGCAGCGACTGAGTGCCACCAAGCACGCCGGCCAGCGCCTGAATCGTCGTGCGGATCAGGTTCACCTCGGGCTGCTGCTGCGTGAGAGAGTTGCCTGCGGTCTGGGTGTGATAGCGCATCCACCACGAACGCTCCTGCTTCGCCCCGAACTCCTCGCGCATCTGCCGCGCCCAGATGCGTCGCGCCGCCCTGAACTTACCGATTTCCTCGAAGAAGTCGTTGTGGCAGTTGAAGAAGAACGAGAGTCGCGGCGCGAACTCGTCGATGTCCATGCCGCGCGCGAGGCAGCGACGCACGTACTCGAGGCCGTTCGCGAGCGTGAAGGCGAGCTCCTGCGCAGCGGTCGAGCCCGCCTCGCGCATGTGGTAGCCGGAGATCGAGATGCTGTTCCAGAGCGGCATCTCCTGCGTCGCGAACTCGATGGTGTCCACCACCAGCTGCACGCTGTCCTCAAGCGGATAGATGTACTCGTTCTGCGCGATGTACTCCTTGAGGATGTCGTTCTGGAGTGTCCCGCGCAGCTGCTCACGCTTGTAGCCCTGCTTCTCAGCGGCGGCGATGAACATCGCCCACATCACGGCGGCAGGAGAGTTGATCGTCATCGAAGTCGAGATCTCGCCCAGCGGGATGCCGTCGAAGAGGATCTCCATGTCGGCAAGCGAGTCGACCGCGACGCCACACTTGCCGAATTCGCCGGCAGCGTGCGGCGAGTCATGGTCGTAGCCCATCAGCGTCGGCATGTCGAAAGCGACCGAGAGCCCGTCTTCACCCTGATCGATCAGGTACCGATAGCGCTCGTTCGTCTCCTCGGCGGAACCGAAGCCGGCGAAGATGCGCATCGTCCATGACTTGGCGCGGTAGCCGCTGCGGTGGATGCCACGTGTGAACGGGTAGTCGCCGGGCAGCGTGGAGTCGCGGGGTTCGTTGTCACTCTCGATGTCGGTGAGGTCGTAGAGGCGCTCGACGGGCTCGCTGGAGGTGGTGACGAATGGCCCGGGCAGTTCCTTGCCCCCCTCGGCGATCTCGCGCTCGTAGTGCTCGCGACGCTGCCGTGCGGCATCGAGGGGGGTGTCGGGTGACTCATGCTCGGGCATCGCTGCACCCTTCATCCGGCTCGCGGGTCGGTCGAACGGAATGATAGCCGTTCGCGGCTGTCAGGCGGGGAAGCGCGCGCCTAGCGGTAGATATCGAGGTCGCCCCAGACCGTGCGCTCCGCCGCCGCCGGGTCATCCTCGATGCGAGTCGGGACGTCGAGGATCATCGTCGACCGCGTCTCCGCGTCGTACGTAGGCCAGTGCGGCGCACCCTCGCGGTCCGGATCGCCGTTGCGCGCGAACGCCAGCCATGTCTCGCTGATCGACTCAGCGAGGTCGGAGCGATCGGGCCGCTCGCCGGTCATCGGCGCGACGTCGACGTTGTCGAAGACGAACGGAATCTCCATCGCGTGGGAGGCTTTCAGCACGCCATCGCGGAAGTCACTCTCCCACGTGAAGAGATACATGAAGACCTCGCCACCGGCCGCGGAGATGCGCTCCGCGAGCTTGGTCGCCGCAAGCCGCCGCGACTCGCTGGTGATGCCCACGTAGAGGTCCCACGGGCTGTCGTCCGACCGCTGCTCGCGATAGGTCGCGAGGATCTCGTCACGTCGATCGCCGAGCAGCGGATCGAGCCGCTCCAGCAATTGATCTTCATCGAACCCAACCCGCTGTGGGTCGCGCGCAACGAAGAGCGCGTTCTCGTCCCTGTTCGTGCCGACGATCACCGGCACCTTCGTCGCGGTCGGCGTGGGCACCGCGTCGAACGGGTGCACGGGGAAGTAGTCGCCGTCAACGACGGGCGCGTGGGGCATCGTTCCACCCGTGCCGCCAGTCAGCTCATTCGTCGCGTCGATCAGCTCCTGGAACGGGAGCTGCTGGAGCTTGTGCAGCTCGTCGGAGCCGATCCCGAGATGCGCGAGCAGTCGCTCGGCGTACTCGGTGGCGGCATCCGCCTCGATGGCTCGCAGGGTGACGCTGCTCTGGATGATAGCCCGGTGGAATAGCCCCTCAGCCGAAGGCATTGCGAGCAGCGTGCAGACTTTCCGCCCGCCACCGGATTCACCAAAGATCGTGACGTTGCCCGGGTCACCGCCGAACTGTTCGATGTTGTCGCGCACCCATTCGAGCGCCAGCACTGCGTCGAGCATCCCCACGACGCCTGAGCCGGCGAAGTCGGAGCTTCCGATGTCCGCGAGGTGGAGGGCACCAAAGATGTTCAGCCTGTGGTTGATCGTGACGATGACTGCATCGCCGCGTCGCGCGAGGTTGGCGCCGTTGTATAGGTCCTCGGAGCCCGCACCGGCTGTGAAGCCCCGGCCGTGCAGCCAGACCATTACCGGACGCTTGCCACCATCGTCGGCGGCGGGCGTCCAGACGTTAAGCACGAGGCAGTCCTCGCTCAATGGCAGCCGAGGTGAGCCGCCCATGAACTGGCTCTCCCCGCTGACCAGCGGGCCTTGCTGCGGACAGATCGGGCCGAACTCGGTAGCGTCGCGCTCCCCGGTCCACGCCTCGGCGGGCTGCGGAGGACGGAAGCGGCCGGAGCCGGCCGTCGATGCGCCGTACGGGATGCCGCGGAAGACGAAGATGCCGTCGCCCTCGGTCGTTCCTCGCAGCTTGCCCTGCGTCGTCGTTGCAACTGGGTCGGTCGCGGTCGTCATGGGATTCTCCGAGTGGCGTCGCTCCGCGCGCACCTCGCTGCAGTATAGGCCGCCCATCGCCGAGCGATGCCGCCGTCATTCGTGATAGATCGAAAATTGACAAACCTCGGACGGCGAGACACCTTCCCGCGAGACACAAATTGACTGGCGGGCACTCGTGACCGGCAGGCGCAGTGAACGAGAGCCGGTGCGTGCGATGACGTGGGAACCAGAGATCGAGGAGATGAAGCGACGCACTGAGCTTGCCCTGCGCATGGGCGGCGAAGAGCGCATTGCGGATCAGCACGGACGCGGCAAGCTCACGATCCGCGAACGCATCGAAATGCTGATCGACTCCGACAGCTTTCGCGAACGCGGACTCTTCGCCGGTACCGGCGCGTACGACGAGCGAGGCAAGCTCACCGACTTCTTCCCCGCCGGATACGTGATGGGAAAGGCACTGATCGACGGGCGTCGCGTCGTCGTCGGCGGCGGCGACTACACGGCTCGTCCGCCCAGCGGCAGCGCAGGCGTACGCCCGGGCGGGGCGCGGGCTCGCGGCAAGGGCGGCGAGGACGAGAGCATGGCACTCGACCTCAAGCTGCCGATGATCCGCCTGATCGACGGGTTCGGCGCAGACATCCGCGCGACCGCAAACATGGGCCGCACTTACATCCCGGAGCTGCCGGGCTGGCCGACTGCGGCGGCGCTGATGAGCGAGGTTCCGGTGGTCTCGGCGGCCCTCGGTGCGGTCGCCGGGCTGCCAGCGGCGCAGGTCGCGATCTGCCACTTCGCCGTGATGGTGAAGGAGATGTCGCAGGTCTTCGCAGCCGGCCCGCCGGTCGTGGAGCGCGGCGTCGGCCGCATGCCGACGAAGGAGGAGCTGGGCGGCTACCGCATCCACGCTCGCGAGAGCGGCCTCGTCGACAATGAGGCGGAGGACGAGGCGGATGCGTTCCGGCAGATCCAGCAGTTCCTCTCGTACCTCCCGACAAACGTCTACAAGATGCCGCCCATCGAGGAGTGCGACGACCCGATCGATCGACGCGAGGAAGCACTGCTCTCGCTGATCCCGCGCGAGCGCAACCGTCCGCATGACGTGCGCGAGATGGTCGCGCTCGTCGTGGACCGCGACAGCAGCTTCGAGATGGGACGCTACTACGGCGCAGGACAAGTGACGATGCTCGCCCGCATCAACGGCCGCCCGCTGGGCGTTCTGGCGAACGACCCGCTGCGCATGGGCGGCACGATGGATGCCGACGGGGCGCAGAAGCTCGAGAAGTTCGTCGATCTTTGCGACACGTTCCACCTGCCGATCGTCAACTTCGTCGATCAGCCCGGCTTCATGATCGGGCACGCGGCTGAGGCGGCCGGGACGCTGAAGCAGGGCGCCCGCGCGCTCTGCGCGATCGACGCTGCGACGGTACCGTGGGCGACCGTGATCGTGCGCAAGATGTACGGTGTCGCCGCCGCGGGACACCAGCCAATGGGCCGCTTCAGTTTCCGCATCGCCTGGCCGAGCGCCGAGTGGGGTTCGATCCCGATCGAGGGTGGCGTGACCGCCGCCTACCGTCGCGAGATCGAAGCCGCCGACGACTCGGCCGCGAAGCGCGAGGAGATCGAGGCGCGCATGATCTCGCTGCGCTCCCCGTGGGCCGCCGCGGAGGCGTTCAACGCGGAGGAGATGATCGACCCGCGCGACACGCGCCAGGTGCTCGACGAATGGCTGGAGATGTCGTACGACATGCTGCCGTCCGACCTCGGCCGCAAGACACGCCCGATGCGGCCCTGAGCGCTCGCGAGGCCACGTCGACTGGCGCTCTCAGAGCAGCGTGTCCATGTGAATGTCATCCGGTTCGAGCCCGAACAGCTCCGGGTCGACCTCTGAGGCCAATTCGAATCCTCGACGTTGGTTGAACCTGACCGAGTTCGCCGAAGGCGTCGATGAGACGTAGAGGCGGCGTGCCCCCATTTCGCGGGCTCGCTCGCTGACGAGCGTGACGAGCGCCTGCCCGATGCCGCTGTGCCGATAACCGTCGCTCACGTGCAGGAAGTACATGTCGAGCGTGGCGAGGTCGGAGCCGATCCGTCTGCCATCGAGCACTGCGATCCCGACCGGTCGGTCGCTCGCGAACGCGCCCCAGGCCACCCCGCCACGCGCCAGACACTGCCGAATGCGCTGCTTGTTGCCGTCAGGCTCGCCAGAGGCCCAGCCGCGAGCGACGAAGTGATGTTCCGCATCCAGTACCAGTGCCGCATCGGAGAGCAGATAGCGCCCGTCGATCACCTCCGCTCGGTCGATCTCGTCGATGCGGTCGACCTCCGCCGCCGCTAGCAGTCGGTACTCAATGTCCCCGGGGGAAGGCACGCGCGTCAGGCCGTCACCTCATACAGCGTCACCGGCTCGTCGAAGCCCTTCAGTGTGGCGTCGCCCTGCGAGGTCAACTCAAACGTCTTGCCCGCGCACAGTTCCTGCACGACGTTGGAGACCAGCACTTGCCCCGGCTCGGCACGGTCGCAGATGCGTGACGTCATGATCACGGCGGTACCGAACAGATCCTCATCCTCGGCGATCGCTTTGCCGGAGTTGATGCCGATGCGTACGCCGAGCGACGCCTGATCGTCCTGCTCCTCCGCGAGTGCGTCGATGCGGCGCTGAATGTCGAGCGCACACTCGACGGCGACGGAGGCGGAGAGGAATGAGGCCATGATGCCATCGCCGGTGTGCTTGATTTCTCGGCCACCCTGCGAGGCAAGCGCCTGACGCACAGCCTGATTGTGGAGCTGCACCACCTCGTGGCCACGCTCGTCGCCCAGCAATCGGGTCAGCTCCGTTGAGCCGAACACGTCGGTGAACAAGATCGCGATCGCTCGACCGGAAGCCGCCGGTCGCTGCCCGCGTGGGGGCTGTCCCGAGCGTCGGCCGCTTCTCCCGGCCCGCCGCTCCTCGGCCATGAACTGCCGCAGTTGACGGAAGCCCTGTCCCAGAGAGCCACGTCGTGGTTCCTCGCGCGCCGGCTCGTCAGTCGCCGCGCCCCTTCGTGCTGGGCGACGCCGAGATCTCCAGCCTCGGCGTCCACGCTCCGTGGGCGGGCTGAGCCTGCGCTCAGCGGCATCCAGGAACGCCTGAGCCCCGGTATTCTCTTCGGCGAAGGCGAGCACATCGAGCGCCAGTTCGCGAGCGCGCCCCCAGTCGCCCTCGGCCACCGCCGCATCGGCAGCGTCGAGCAGCGACTCGATGCGCCGCTGGATACGCTCGTTCGTCACGCGAGCTACTCCGCCCCGCCAGAGGGCAGCATCTCGCCCGGCTCCGGTGCGACGATGGTCACGCCATCCGAACCGTCCGAGGAGCCGACGCCCTGGAGCTCCAGCTTCTTCGCGATCACCTGGTCGAGGCAGAGTCCGTTGTTGTGCTCCTCGAAGACCTTCGAGGCGGCGTCGAGCAGCCTATCGATTCGGCGTTGGACGCGTTCGCTTGGCATATCGAGCGGAATGGTAGCGGGTTGTTGCGTCTGTTACCGTCCGCGATGCGACGCCGACCGTACCGATCGCAGACGGCGCACTCCGGGAAAGGTTCCACGATGTCTCAGGTTCAGACGATCACCGGTCCGGTCGCGAGCGCCGATCTTGGCCGCACGCTTTCGCACGAGCACCTCTGCAGCGGCATGGCCGGGATGGAGCGCGTGCCCGGCATGTACGATGAGGACGCGGCCGTGGAGCGGAACATCGCAGCGCTCCAGCGCACGTACGAGGCAGGCATCTGCACCGTGGTCGACTGCACGCCGATCGACCTCGGACGGCAGGTCTCGCTCTTTGAGCGCGTGGCGGGCGAGACACCGATGCAGGTCGTGGTCGCGACCGGTGTCTACCGCTGGGTGCCGCTCGTCTACCACATGTGGGACGCCGACTACATGGCGGAGTACTTGCTCCGCGACCTGCAAGACGGCATTGAGGGAACATCGATCCGCGCCGGAATCATCAAGCTCGCCTGGGACATGGAATACCAGCTGACGGACGGCGGCTTCCGCTCGCCTCGTGAGCAGATGGAGAAGTGCGCACGCGGCGCGGCTCGCGCGGCGAAGGCGGCGGGCGTTCCGATCACCTGCCACACGCGCGCCGTCGACGAGCTCGGCACCCCGCTGCTGGACATTTTTGAGGACGAAGGGCTCGACCTGCGTGCCGTCACGATCGGCCACACGAACGACAGCGAGGACATGGATTACGTGCTCGGCCTCGCTGCCCGTGGGGCGACGGTGGGGCTCGACCGCTTCTTCAGCTCAGAGGACGACTACGTGGCGAAAAAGGCGGGCGTCGCGCTCGCCCTCGTCGAGGGCGGCTACGCGGAGCAGGCCTGCCTCGGGCACGATGCCGCCGCGTACAGCCTCAGCGGCGGCGCGACCGATGGCGGCCCGCGCCCGTTCAACCCGGAGTGCTGGCTGCTGGTCCCGGACGTGCAGGTGCCCTGGCTACGCGACCACGGTGTCTCCGACGACAACATCGAAGCGCTACTCACGCGATCGGTGCGCGCCACCTTCGAGGCCGCCGCGGTGATGGCCGACTGAGGGGACGACCGATGGGCAAGCTCGACGGACAGGTCGCGATCGTCACCGGTAGCTCGCGTGGCATCGGCCACTTCATCGCGCGTGAACTGGCGAAGGAGGGCTGCTCCGTCGTCGTCGCCGCGCGGTCAGAGGAGGTCACCGACGAACGCCTCCCGGGCACGATCCACAGCGTCGCGGAGGAATTGCGGGGCTACAGCGTCGATGCGATGCCGTTTCGCCTCGACGTCACCGACGAGAAGCAGGTGAGTGCCTGCGTCGCTGCCACGATCGAACGTTTCGGCCGCATCGACCTGCTGGTGAACAACGCCGGCGTGATGGCGCCGGCGCCGGTCACGGAACTGCCGCTGAAGCGGCTCGACCTCATTTACCGCATCAACGTGCGCGGCCCGTTCATGATGTCGCAGGCGGTGCTGCCTCGGATGCTGGAGCAGGGCAGGGGCACGATCATCACGGTCTCCTCCGGAG
>DASCRM010000058.1:0-18985 GCA_034406555.1 Dehalococcoidia bacterium
CTAACGCGAGGCGAATCGCATCATCGAGAAGGGGCCGGCGGAAGCCGGCCCCTTCTCGATGATGCCCGCGGACGAGTGGCTACCAGGCGTCGATCGCCGGGCGCTTCTTGCCTTCGCGCGGCGGGTGCGAGCGCCACGAATGCAGAGCGGTGGCGACCCACCGGCGTGAGTCCGACGGGTCGATCGTGTCATCGACACCGAAGTGTGTCGCATTGTTGAGCGCCTTCCCGCGGTCGTAGGCGCGGGCGACCATCTCCTCGTAGACGCGGGTGCGCTCCTCCGGGTCCTCGATCGCGGCCAGCTCGTCGCGGTAGCCGAGCTTCACCGACCCCTCGAGGCCCATGCCACCAAACTCGCCAGTCGGCCAGGCGATAGAGAACTGCGGCGTCTTGTAGGAGCCGCCCGCCATCGCGATCGCGCCCAGCCCATAGGCCTTGCGCAGCACGATCGTGAAGAACGGGATGCTGAGGTTGGCGCCGATAAGGAACATGCGACTGGAATGACGCACGAGCGCCGTCTGCTCGATCTCCGGCCCGACCATGATCCCCGGCGTGTCGCAGAGGAACAGAATCGGGATGTCGAAGGCGTCGCAGAGCTGCATGAAGCGCGCGCCCTTGTCCGCAGCGTCCGAGTCGATCGCCCCGCCAAGGTACATCGGGTTGTTGGCGATGATGCCCATCGGCATGCCTTCGACGCGCACGAGCGAGGTCACCATGCCGTTGCCGAAGCCCTCGCGCAGCTCGAGCACCGAGTCGACGTCGGCCAGCGTCTCGATCACGTCGCGCACGCTGTAGACCCGCAGCCGGTTCTCCGGAATGATGCGCCGCATCTTGCGCTGGTCCGGCGCCTCCCAGTCTTCGAGCGGCCCCTGGAAGTACGAGAGGTACTTCTTCGCGACCCGCACGGCCTCAGCTTCGTCTTCGACGGCGATGTCGACGACGCCGCTCGGCACCTGCACGTCCATGCCGCCGATCTCCTCCGGCGTGAAGACACCCAGGCCGCCGCCCTCAATCATCGCCGGGCCGCCCATGCCGATGTTCGAGTTCGCGGTGGCGATGATCACGTCGCAGCAGCCGAGCAGCGAGGCGTTGCCAGCGAAGCAGCGGCCCGAGGTGATCCCAACCATCGGCACAAGTCCGCTGAGCGTGGCGAAGCGTGCGAAGGTGCGGCTCCCGCCGCCACCACCGCCCGCGTCATCGCCGGGGCGCCCTCCCCCACCCTCCGCGAAAAGGATCATCGGCGCTTTCGCGTTCGTCGCGACGTCGATCAATCGGTCGGTCTTGGCGTGGTTGCGGCCGCCCTGCGTGCCTGCGAAGACGGTGTAGTCGTAGGACATCACGACACAGCGTGCGGCCGGATCACCGAAGAGGTCGCCGTTGATGCTGCCGACGCCGGTGATCATGCCGTCCGCCGGGGACTTCACGATCAGCTCCTCAAGCGTCCGCCGCGAACCCTGGTTCGCAACCACGAGCGGGCCGTACTCGACGAACGTGTCGTCGTCGCAGAGATCGAGGATGTTGGCGCGCGCCGTTCGCTGCTTCGTCTTCACCCGCCGTGCGACGGCGTCCGGACGATGCTCGTCGAGTCGTCGCACCTGACGGTCGAGCACCTCTTTGAGGTCCGGACGAATCTCGTCGAGGTCGACCTCTTCCGAGGCCGCATCGCCGGCGCTCGCCACGTCCGCCGCCTCGATGTAGGCGAGCGGGTGATCCTCGTAGATCGTGTCGCCTACGTTGACCATCAGACGGCGCACGATACCGCTGGTGCCGGCCGGAATCTCGTGCTCCATCTTCATCGATTCCATGACGAGCAGTTGCTGCCCCTCATGCACCTCGTCGCCCTCGCTGACCGAGATGCTGACGATAGTGCCCTGGAGCGGTGCCGCGACGGTCACGGTGCCCTCCGGGCCACTCGCGACAGCGCCAGGACCGCTTCCGGCGGCCGGCTTCGGCGCAGCTTTGCCATGCGCCAGCACGGCGAGCGGGTCGTTGCTGTCGACCCTCGCGCCAGCCTGCCCCGGTGCGGCGGAGACTTCCGCCTCCTGCGCCGCCTCACTCTCGAAATGCAGCTTGCGGTGCTCCGTCTCGGCGGCCGTCACGAGCTTCGGCATGTGGTCATCGACGAAGCGCGTGTAGATGCTGCCCGCCTGCACGTCCGGGTGCTGCAGCAGCGCCTGGATGAACGGGATGTTGGTCGAGACACCCTCGATGCGGAACTCGCTAAGCGCCCGGTCGGTGCGGCCGAGTGCCTCCACGAAGCCACCATTCGAGGTGTACGCGATCACTTTCGCGAGCAACGAGTCGAAGCGCGCGCTCGTGCGATAGCCCGTGTAGCCGAAGGAGTCGGTGCGGACACCGCGGCCACTCGGGGCCTCGAAAGCATCGAGCAGACCACCGGCGGGCATCGTCGTGCCGTCCGCCTTCATCGTCTCCATGTTCACGCGAGCCTGAATCGCGAAGCCGCGTGGCTCCGGCGCCTGCTCCAGTCCCAGCTCAGCGAGCGACGCCCCACCGGCGATCTTCAACTGAAGCTGCACGATATCGACGCCGGTCACCTCCTCGGTCACCGTGTGCTCGACCTGTAGCCGCGGGTTCACCTCCATGAAGACGAACGGCAGGTCGCCGGAGCCCTCCGCATCGACGAGGAACTCGAAGGTGCCGACATTGTTGTAGTCGACCGCGTCGGCGAGCCGCATGGCGGCGTCGATAATCTGATCACGCAGAGTCGCGTCGAGCGCCGGGGCGGGGGCGATCTCGACCAGCTTCTGGTGGCGTCGCTGGATGCTGCAGTCGCGCTCGCCGAGATGGCTGACCGCGCCGCTGGAGTCGCCGAAGATCTGCACCTCGATGTGTCGGGCACGCTCGACAAGCTGCTCCACGTAGACATCGCCGTTGCCGAAGGCGGCGGTCGCCTCCGACTGGCTGCGCTTGTACGCCTCCTCGATCTCATCGGCCTCGCGCACGATGCGCACCCCGCGGCCACCGCCGCCGACGATCGCCTTGATAATCATCGGTGCGCCCTTGAGCGCCTCGAAGAACACCCTTGCGCCGTCGAGGCTGGTGACGGCCGACGTGCCCGGCAGCACCGGCACGCCGTGCGCCTCCGCGGCGGCACGCGCCTGCACCTTGTCGCCGAACAGCTCCAGCGTCTCCGGCCTCGGCCCGACGAAGGTGATGCCCTCCTCGGCGCAACGACGGGCGAAGGTGGAGCTCTCACTCAGGAACCCGTAGCCGGGGTGGATCGCGTCACAGCCCGCGTCCTTTGCGACGGCGATCATCTGCTCGATGTTCAGGTAGGCGGGAACGCCCGCGCCGGTCAGCTGTCGCGCCTCATCCGCCTTGCGAGTGTGCAGCGAATCGGCGTCGTCCTCGGAGAACACAGCCACCGTGCGGATGCCCAGGTCGGCGGCCGCGTGCATCACGCGGATCGCGATCTCGCCGCGGTTCGCGACCAGTAGGTTCGTCGGAATCATGGGTCCTGCCTTCGGGCTGTGGTGCCGGAGCTGCCACGCACTGTGCTGACGATGAACGCGCGGATAATAGCGCGACTCGAATCTACGGGGCGCGGTGGCAGGCTCGCCGACCGGCGGCTAGGAGGCCGTGGCGGCTACCGCGAGGTCGCGTGTGACCTCCAGATGGCCGAGGTGCCCGGCGTTGTGGACGATCGCCGCAGCGAGCGCTCGTCGGGCTGAGATCTCCGACGGCGCGCCGGTTCCCCACTGGTTCGGATCGGGCGTTAGCAGCTCGTCGAGATGACCGGTCGGCAACTGTTCCAGCGCCACGGTGAAGCGCTCTGCGAGCGCCTCGGCTGCCGCGACCAGCGGGGCGGCGTCGGCTCCGGCGGCGGCAAATTCGGCTTCGCGATCGCGGCGCACGCCCTCGCCACAGACGATGCCTAGCACCATGCCTTCGAGGTTCGCCACCATGTGCGTCGCAAGCACGAATGCGGTGTTCGTGTCAGGTGCGGGTGGGCGGTAGTTCAGCTCGGCCTCGATCAGCCCCTCGACCGTGCGCGCCACCCGGCGCAGCAGCGAAGTGAGCTGGGAGCTGTAGACCGCGACTTCGTCGTCCATGCGCTGCACTCTACCGAAACCGCACAGCAGTGTGGTAAATCCGAACTGCTATGCTGCGCCTCCAATCGAGGAGCACCCCTGTGACACAACTCGCAACACGCACATCCGCCACCACCGACAGCGGCCGCACGCTACGCTTCGGCTGGTTCATACCCACCTACGGCGACGGTGCCGCGCTGGTGCCGGGCTCGGCGGAAGACCGCATCCCGCCGGGGATGGACCTCTTCCTCGATGTCGCGGAAACCGCCGAGGATGCGTGGTTCGAGTACGCGCTGGTGCCGGTGGCGGTCGGCTGCTACGAAGCCTGGATCACGTGCGCGATGATCGCCGCACGCACGAAGAAGCTGAAGCCGCTGGTCGCCGCACGCCCCGGCTACATCGTGCCGACGATGATGGCGAAGATGGTCTCCACCTTCGACCAGCTCAGCAACGGGCGCGTCAACATCAATCTGATCGCGGGCGGAGACACCGCTGAACTCGCCGCCGACGGCCTCTACTACGGGCACGACGAGCGCTACGAGATCATTGACGAGATGGTGCAGATCATGAAGCGCACATGGACCGAGGATGCGCCCGTCACGTTCAACGGCGACCACTTCAACGTCGAGGATGCGGTCGTACGCCCCTCGCCCTAGCAGCGCCCGCACCCGCGCTTCTACATCGGCGGCGAGCAACGTCGGGGCGAAGCACGCCGACATGTTCTTCTTCTGGGGCGACACGCCCGAACGCACGGCGGAGAAGATCGAGGACATCCGCCCGCGCGCGGCGGCGCTCGGCCGCGAGGATGACCTCAGCTTCGGCATGCGCACGCAGGTGATCGTGCGCGATACCGAGGCCGAGGCGTGGGAGGCGGCGTGGAGCCTGATCAAGGGCGCCACTGACCAGCAGAAGGCCTGCCGCGCGGGCGTGCGCGACCAGGCGCAGGCAGACCGGCGCATGTGGAATATCGCGAACGACACCAGCGAGGACGGCTACAAGGTCGCTCCGCACCTGTGGAGCGGCGTCAGCACCGTGCGCACCGGCGCCGGCATGGCGGTCGTGGGCAACCCGGAACAGGTCGCGGCCACGATGCAGGAGTTCATCGACATCGGCTGCACGGAGTTCTGCCTCTCCGGCTACCCGCACGCGCAGGAAGCGGAAGGTTTCGGACGTCTCGTGATGCCCTATTTCGCCGACCGGCTGATCGAGTTCGACTAACGCTCGATTGACTCGCTCCGGCACGGCGAACTAGATTCGGCCTCGCGACCGTCGGAGGCGACAGCATGGCAACAGGTCCGCTCAGCGGCGTCCGCATCCTCGAGTTTTCCCAGATCGTCTCGCTGCCCTTCGGCGGTGCCGTGCTCTCTGACATGGGCGCGGAGGTGATCAAGGTCGAGGCCGTGACCGGCGACCCGCACCGCAACCTGGGGGCAGTCGTGCCGGGCGAGGGCAAGCGGTTCCAGTCGCTCAACCGCGGCAAGCGCAGCATCGCCGTCGACCTGCAAATCGAGGAGGGGCAGGCGACGATCCACCGGCTCGTCGGGGACGTCGATGTGGTGACCTGCAATTACCGCGCCGGCGTGCCTCAGCGGCTCGGCATCGACTACGAGACGCTGAGGCAACACAACCCGGCGCTGATCTACTGCGAGGTCACGGGCTTCGGCAACGCAGGCCCGATGGCCGATCGCGGTGGCACGGACATCGTCGCCAGCGCATACAGCGGGCTGATGGCTGGCGATCGCAAGGTCACCGACGAGGGCCTGCCGGCGAACATCACCGCGATTTCGCTCGCCGACTACGTCTGTGGATTCTCAGTCGCTGTCGGCGTCAGCGCTGCCCTCTACCACCGCGCGCTGACCGGCGAGGGGCAGAAGATCGAATCCTCGTTGCTCGCCTCCGCGCTGGCGGTACAGGACACGCAGATCATGCGCGACCCGGTCTCAGACGCCGTGCAGCGCGACCCGATGATGGAGGCGGTCAATGAGGCGCGGGGTCGGACTGCGCCCTACACGGAGATACTGGACGTCTATCGAGGGCGAGCCGGGGCGCCTATCTCCGCTTTCTTCGCGTTCTGGCGCAGCTACTACACGAAGGACGGGATCGTCGTACTCGGCGCGCTCACGCCTCCGGGCCGACGGGGCGCTCGCAAGGTGTTGGGCCTCGGGCCGGATGGCAGCGACCAGCCGGGCTTCGACGCCCGCGACCCGGCGAACATCGCGCAAGCCGAGGCACTGCTCGCGTTCGTCGAGAAGGAGATGCTCACGCGCACGACCGCAGAGTGGGTGCTGGCCTTCGGCGAGGCCGGGGTCCCCGTCGCGCCACTCAATCTGCCGGAGGACATGGCGGACGACCCGCAGGTCGAGGCGATGGGCTTGATGGCCGAGATCGAGCACACGACGGGCACGCAGCGCGTCGCCGGCCCGGTCGTGAAGATGTCGGTCACACCGCCGGCCGTGCAAGGCCCCTCGCCGGCACTCGGCGAGGACACGGACGCACTGCTACGCAACGCCGGCTTCGACGCCGACGAGATCGCGAAACTCCGCGAGCTGGGCGTGATCGGCTGACGGTTGCCGGAAGGCTCGGCTAGCCCGCCGCATCCGGCATGTAGTCGACCAGTAGATCACCGAGCTGCCGCTGGTGGTATCCGGGGTCGCCCAGCGCGTGATAGAGCGACCGCGAGAGCTGCGTGAAGAGCGTGAGCCCGTACTCGCGCATCACCCCGACACCGGCATGCACCTCGTGCGCATAGTTCGTCGCCTGGATGTAGCCCTCACTCGAGACGGCCTTTGCGAGGTGCATCGAGACCTCCGCGCCCGGCTTGCCTGAGTCGAGCTTCCAGAGCACCTCGTACGTCGTCCAGCGTGCGGCGTCGAGGTTGTTGACCAGTTGCACGATGTGGTTCTGGACGTGCTGGAAGCGACCGATCGGTTGTCCGAACTGCCTGCGCTCGCGGCTGTACTCAACAGAGAGGTCGTAGACCGCCTGCGATCCACCGACCTTGTAGGCGCAGAGGATCGGCGTCGCCTTCAGCAGGGCGCGGTCGAGCGGCCCCTGCCCCGAGCCTGGCGCACCGAGCATCGCGGAAGCCGGCACCTCGACGTTCTCGAAGCGCACCTCCGACTCAGAGCTGAGGAAGCCGTCAATCCGTCTCGCGCTCACGCCCGGCGCAGTCGCATCGACGACGATCAGCGAGACGCCATCCGCGTCGTCCGTGCGAACGGCCGTGATCAGCGTGTCGGCGCAGTGACCGTCGTAGACAAAGAGCTTGGTCCCATCGAGGACGTAGCCGCCGTTCTGCGAGCGGGCGCGTATGTTCACTCCTTCCGGGCCCCACGCCCAGTCGGGCTCGGTGATCGCGAGGGTCGCGATCGACTCGCCAGTCGCGAGGCGTGGGAGGTACTGCTGTTGCTGCTCCTCGCTGCCCGCTTCCTGGATGATCATTGGTGCGAGCACGCCCGAGAAGAAGAACGGGCCGGGCACGGGCGCGTAGCCCAGTGCCTCGAAGACCACGGCGATGTCCGTCAGATCCGTGGCGGAACCACCGTACTGCTCCGGCGTCGCCATGCCGAGCCAGCCGATGCCGGCGGCGCTGCGCCACATCGCCTCCGAGTAGCCTTCCTCGCTCGTCGCGAGGTCGACGAGCACGTCGCGCGTCGCCTCGCGGGCGATGAACTCCTCGACGCCCTGCTTGAGCATTTGCTGTTGTTCGTTCAGTGAGAGGTCCATGGCGCTACTCCACCGTCCGTCCGGCCTGCTCGCGTTGGGAGCGGCCGATGCCGATGCGGCGAGCCATGATCACCTTCTGGATGTCGGTCGTCGCACCGGGGTGCAACGCCACGATCGACGACTGCATGTACGTCTCGAACATACCATCGCTCGTGTCCCATGGCTCGTCCGAGCTGAGGGCGTGGGGCCCGAGCAGGTCCATCATCGTCTGCGAGCTCTTGAGGCCGCCCAGCTTGCCGAAGTACAGCGACTGCGGTCCCTCGTAGGTCATCTGCTGGTGTGAGCGGTTCATCCAGAAGTTGCGCAGCGCGAACAATCGCGAGACCTCCGTGGTGATGAAGAGCTCCGCCAGCTTGGCGCGTGCGTCCTCGCTCTCGAGGATCGACTTGCCGCCGCGCCTCAGCTCCTTTGCGCGGTCACGCGCACGAAGGAACCAGCGGTTGCGACCCACACGTCCGCCTGCGCCGTGCTCCAGCTCTAGGTGGGTGCTGGCGACCGCCCAGCCCTCGTTCTCGCCTCCGACGAGGTTCTCCGCCGGGACTCGCACGTTGTCGAAGTAGACGGTGTTCTTAACGCCTGCGCCCGCGCCATCGCCTCCGTCGCCCATCAGCTCCATCGGCGTCACCGTGATCCCCGGCAGGTCGTACGGGATCAAGAACCAGCTCAGGTTCTTGTGCCGTTCGCCATCCGGATCGGTGCGCGCGATCGTCCAGAGGTGGTCGGCGCCGTGCGACCCGCCGACGAAGATCTTCTCGCCGTTGATCACGTACTCGTCGCCGTCACGGACGGCCTCTGTCTGCGTCCCCGCGAGGTCGGAGCCCGCTTCCGGGCCGGTGAGCAACTGCCAGGTGACGGTTTCGCCGCGGAAGATCGGCGGCAACAGGCGCTGCTTCTGCTCCTCGGTGCCCCAGACAAGGATGCTCGCACCGCCCAGCGTGCCCCCGCTGTCGTAGTACGGGGGCAGCCCGAGGTCGTAGCTGTCGAGCTCCTCGCCGAGCACGATCGCATGATCGACGCTCAGCCCACCTCCGCCGTACTCGACGGGCGCGGTCGGCCGCAGCCAGCCCCTCGTGCCGAGGTCGCGGCCGAATTGGCGGAACAACGCGTAGTTCTCGTCCGTGTCGCGGGAACCCTCGACAACCGGGGCGTGCTCGGCAAGCCAGTCGCGCACTTCCGTGCGGAACGCCTCCTGGTCAGGGGTATAGGCAGGTTCGAAGTCCATTCGCGGGCCCTTTCGCGCTGAACACCTCATCGAGGGTCGGGCGGATCGTAGGGAGCACCCCCGACCGGCGTCAACGTGGCTGCGAATCGGCTCGCGCGCCACACTCGACCACCGGCGTTCTAAGCTCGATGCGATGGTCGACGAATCAACGCAGTTGCCGCAGCCGCAGCGAATCGCCAACTACCGCCTGTGCCGCGCGCTCGGTCAGGGCGGCTGGGGAGTCGTCTACGAGGCCGTGAACACCCGCAACGACGAGCGCGTCGCGCTCAAGCTGCTGCACGCCCACCTCGTCGGCGACGAGTCGTACCTGGAGCGTTTCCAGCGCGAGGCGCAGGTCGCGACGCTGCTGCGGTCGCCCTTCACCGTCCACTTGCTCGACTTCGGCGTCGATAACGACCAGCACTTCCTCATGATGAACTTTGTTGAGGGCGAGGTGCTGAGTCACACGGTGAAGGAGGGGCCGCTGCCCCCCGCCCGCGCCTTCAAGATCGCCTCGCAGATCGCGCTCGCGCTGGAGGAAGCAGACGCGCGAAACGTCGTGCATCGCGACATCAAGCCGGACAACGTGATCGTGACGCCGGAAGAGACGGTGAAGGGGCGGGTCGACAACCGTTCCGACCTCTATTCGCTGGGCGTCTCGCTCTTCCACATGCTGACCGGGCAGCCGCCGTTCGCTGGGGAGATGATCCAACTCCCCCAGCAGCACCGCGACGCGCCCGTGCCGCAGCACCTGCTCGCGGGGCTTCCGGACGATGCGACCGCGGTCGTGCTGCGCCCGCTGGAGAAGCTGCCGGACGACCGCTACCAGACCGCGTCGGAGGCAGCAGGCGTACTCGAGCGTCAGGCGATCGACGCCGCCGAACGCGCCGACGCCCCGCTGGAACTGGAAGCGACGGAGGTGCTGAGCGGCACCGCCGACACCTCGCTGATCACCATGGCATTGCAGCCGAGCGGCCGCGACCGCCGCTTCGTGCCTCGTGCCGAGGTGACGAACTACGAGCTGCGGCTGCAGAACGAAGGCAGCCATGCGCTGACGCTTCAGCTCAACGCGGCCGACCCCTCCGATAGCTGCACATTCATGGTGCCGGAGAGCGTCTCCGTACCTCCGCGGTCGGAGACCACCGTCACCATATCGATAGCGCCCAGACGCCGACGCTGGCGCGGCCCGACCGAGCAGCGACCGGTTCGCCTATCGTCGCCGCGGGCGAGTTCGAGGACAGGGCGCAGGGGACAGCCGCCGTCGCCGGGGGCGCGCTGTTTGGCGTCGCCCTGCTCGCCGCCCTCGCGGTGATGCTGCTCGGTGGCGGGGCGAACCGACATCAAGCGAGACACTCTCTGCGTCCGCACCAGTGGCCGGACGAAGCATCGACCCGCAGGGAGTCGTGGGCTTCGATGTCGCCGCCGCCGGGGTGATCGCGGAGTCGGGTGAGATCGACAGCTGGACCTCCATCGCCTCGGCCAGGCAGGTGATCACGATCGGCGTCACGAGTGTCGATGCGAACGATCTGCATCCCTACGTCGAAGTCGCGATCCAGGGCGGTGCGCTGCTTGCCTTCGTCGCCGGCGAGGACGGCGAGGACGGCGAGGACGGCGAGGCATGGCTCGATGGCGTCCGCTTCCCCGTCACCGGGGAGTACGAACTCCGTATCCGTAGCTTCGATGGATTCGATCGCGGCGGCTACACCGTCGAGCTGTACGACGAGGTCTGAGACGACTCCTACACGCTGGTCGACGCGGATCAGGAGGGCGAGGAGGTGCCGCTCAACGGGGCGGTCTTCGCGACGAACAGCGGCGACCAGTCCGTCATCTGGATCTTCAGCGGCGAAGCAGGCGTCCTGACGTCGGTCGCCGTCGAGTCTTACGCGTTCGAACAGTTCGACCCGTTCATCGAGGTGATCGCGCCGGACGGCTCATCGCTGGGACGGGAGGGCGCGACCGGTGCTGGCTACGGGACGGTCGACAACGTACGTCTGCCTCTCGGTGGCTTCTACAACGTGCGCGTCTCCACACTCGGAAGCACCGGCCGCATGTACGGCGTCTTCGTCGAGACGTAGGAGGACGCCGTACCGACACCCGCTGCCGCCAGCCCGACGCCCGACACCGACGGCCTGGCCGGCGTCACCAGCTCTGGCACGCCAGGCGCGTCTCTCAGTCCGGCGCTGCTCTCGGCGCTCTCTTCCGTGAACGGCGACAGCCCGGGCGCGGTCGTCAGCAGCGAGGGCACCGTCTCTTTCTTCCCGCTCGACACGGCAAATGCGTTCCAGTGGGACCTCGTCACAACGCAGCCCAACACGAACGAATACCTGTGGAGTGTGCCGTTCCGCCTGGGCGAGACGACGTTCCTGCTTCGCCGCGTCGCAGGCGAAGCAGGAAGGCGATTCACCTCGATCCGACAGCTTCGGGCGACTCGTCGATGCGTCGGCGACCGTGCTGATGCGGCAGGCGGACTCCCGGGGGTTCGAGCCTGCTGCGCAACACCGGGCCACTGCTCGCAGTCGCGTCGGACAACGGCCTCGTACTGGCGATCGTGGACGAGCAGTACGTCTCCGCGCTGCGTCAGTAGCAACCAGCGCAGGTGCAGTTCACCTCCTCAGGGCCGCTCCAACCGAAGCCGGGGCAGGGCAACGTCAAGGTGAATTACATCGATTCTCTCGCCACGCTCCCGATCTTCGGCGGCAGCGCCGCACCCGCATCGACCTCGACAGCGACAACGTCCGCCGCTACGGCATCGCCCTCCCCGACCGCGACGCCGGCTCCCGCGGACGCGGAGAGTGCTGCCCTCGCGCCACCCGAACTGACGGGCGGCACGGCGGTCGTCCGAGACGGGAACCCACGGTTCTTCTTCTCGCTCGACACGGCCTCGGTGTTCAGTTGGAACGACACCTCTACGAAAAACAACACTAGGGACGTGCAGTGGACCGTCCAGATGCAGCTCGGTGACGAGACGTTCGCATTCAGGCTCGCACACGTGAAGCGAGGCAACGCCGAGCAACGAATCGGGAATCTCCAGGACTTCATCGCAGAGGCCCAGCTCGCGGTGCGGGAGACCTCTGCGGCGGGCGCACGTCCACAGTGCGCACCCAAAATCTCAACGCGACGGCGATCGACGGTGGCCTCCTACTCGTTTTTGGCGACGCCAGTTCAGTCAGGCAGCTTCGAGAGGCGCGTCCCGCGACAGTCACGTTGATCGCGGCGGAAAGCGCGCAGACGCTTCGCGAAGTCGTCGTCGCGGTCGAGTACGAGGACTCCGGCACGCCCTAACTCGTTGCGTCGAGCATCGAGGGGTTCCGGCACTCGCGCTCAAGGCAACGTTTGTTACATTAGATCTACGCAACATCGGTGGAGGCTAGCGTTCGTACACGCTTCCCGGTGACAACATGCGACGCACGACACCTGTTCGCGTAGGTGGATCCGCCTCATCCAGCCTGCTCCGCGCTCGTTCCGACAGCGCGGAGGTTTACCGCCGTCACCCTGTGACCGCGCGTGGACCGAGTGCCGCACCAGTGAACACTCCTCGGCTGCGGTCGGGGTACCAGTAGGAGACAGATTGACCACCACCTTTTCCGGGCTCGGCGTTCCCGAGGGACTCACCGCGCTACTCGATGAGCTCGGCTTCACGACACCATTCGAGATTCAGACCGCCGCCATCCCGGACGCAATCGCCGGTCGCGACATCAGCGCCCGCGCACCCACCGGCTCCGGCAAGACACTGGCCTTCGGCCTACCGCTGCTGATGCACGTGGAAGACGCGAAGCCGCGCCGTCCTCGTGGTCTTGTGCTCGCGCCTACGCGTGAGCTTGCGGACCAGATTCAACGCGAACTCGACCCGATCGCACGCGGAGGCGGGCGCAGCGTCACGGCAATCTACGGCGGCGTCGGCTACGAGCCACAGAAGCGTGCCCTGCGTGAGGGCGTGGACGTGCTCGTCGCTTGCCCCGGCCGCCTCGCCGACCTGATCGGCCAGCGCGAGGTCGATCTGGATGAGGTCGAGGTCGTCGTGATCGACGAAGCCGACCGCATGTCCGACATGGGCTTCCTGCCGGAGGTGAAGCGTCTGCTGGACCGCATGCCGAAGGACCGTCAGACGCTGCTCTTCTCGGCTACGCTGGAGGGTGACGTGGGCGTGCTCACGCATCGGTACCAGCGCGACCCCGCACGCCACGAGGTCGGCGACATGGAGCCGAACATCGAGGACATGCGCCACCTCTTCTGGCGTCTGGATTCAACCGTCCGCGTGAAGGTGGCATCGCAGCTGATTCAGGCTGCGGGCCCGACGATCGTTTTCTGCCGCACACGTCGCGGCGCGGACCGAGTCGCGAAGCAACTCGAACGCGAGGGTGCAACCTCAGCCGCGATCCACGGATCGCGTACCCAGAACCAGCGCAACCGCGCTCTCAAGTCGTTCGCCGACGAGAAGGTCGAGGCGCTGGTCGCTACCGATGTTGCCGCGCGCGGCATCCACATCGATGGCGTCGCCTGTGTGCTGCACTTCGACCCGCCGATCGACGACAAGACCTACGTCCACCGCTCCGGGCGCACCGCGCGTGCCGGCGCACAGGGCGTCGTCGTCTCGTTCGTCGACAGCGGGCAACTGCGCGAGGCGAAGAGGCTCGTCCAGCGGCTACGGCTGCAGGCCGACCTCAACACTCCCGCGCCCGACTCGATGAAGGGTGCGATGGAGCGGCTGGAGGCCGACGCCGAGACCAGCTTCGCCGACGAGAACCTCGCGCGCGTGGAGGCCTCGGGAGGTTCGCATCGCGGTGGCTTCCGCTCCAACGGCAATGGCAACGGCAACGGTCGTAACGGCAGCGGCGGCAATCGCAACGGCAACGGGAGCAACGGCCGTTCAGGCCAACGCCGACGAGGCAGCAACTCCCGTCCCAGCGGTGCGGTCGCGGGCGGGCCTCGTCGCAACCGCAAGACCGCGGCGGCGGCCGGCGGTGGTGGGCGGCGCAGGCGTCGCTAGCCTGAGTCTCGCTAGCTGAGGCTTTCCCAGAAGAGCCGCTCCGGCTCCATCGGCGCGTCCTGCATCGCGCGCGGCACGACGGTCGAGTACTCGGGCGGCGAGCGGTCGAGCCCCTGGCTGCAGCTGCGATCGACAAACCCAATCACATGCACGATCGCCGAATTGGACCTCGAACGTCCCGAGGCGACGGTGATCGAGCGCCCCTCTGCACCCTGATCAACAGGCAACAGACGCCTTAGAAGACGATCACGCCTCGGCCGTCTGCGCCCCCGGCAAGTAGCTCGAACGCCTCGTTGATCTCCTCGAGGGGGTGGCGGCGCGTGATCAGCCCGTCCACGTCGATCTTCCCTTGTCGGTAGAACTCGACCATCTTCCCAAAGGTGACGTGCGGACTCGCTGAGCCGTAGTAGGAGCCGACGATCCGCTTCTGCCCTCGCACGAGGTCGACGAGGTCGATCTCGGCGCGGTCGCCGACCGGAGCCAGCCCGATCAGTACCGCGGTGCCGTTCTTGCCCAGGCTCTCGACCGCCCCGGTGAGCGTCTCCGCCCCTCCAAAAGCGTCGAAGGCGAAGTCGACTCCACCGCCGCTCAGTTCACGCACGGTCGCTGCCGCGTCGATCGTGCTGGCATCGACGGTGTGTGTCGCGCCGAACTGTTCGGTGAAGCGCAGCTTGTGCTCGATGATGTCGATGGCGATCACCTGCGAAGCGTTCATCAATCGCGCGCCCTGGATCACGTTCAGGCCGACACCGCCGCAGCCAAAGACCGCGACCTTCGCGCCCGCCCCGATCTCCGGTTGGTTGATCACGCCGCCGACTCCGGTGGTGACGCAGCAGCCGATCAGGGCGGCGACCTCCATCGGCACATCGTCGGGCACCGGTAGGCACGCCTGCTCGGGGCAGACGATCGCCTCCGAGAAGGTGCCCAGCTTCGACATCTGAAGGATCTCAGTGCCCTCGCCGTCGGTCAGCCGCGTGCTGCCGTCGTACTGCTTCGCTCCGGTCATGGCGTTCGTGTCGCAGAGCTGCGGGCTGCCCGAACGGCACTGGCGACAGTGCCCGCAGTTGGAGACGAAGGAGAGGATGCAGCGATCGCCGGGCTTCACCGAGGTGACACCCTCTCCGACGGCCTCGACGATGCCCGCCCCCTCGTGGCCCAGCACCACAGGCGTCGGCAACAGTGCGGTGCCGTGCATCACGTGGTGGTCGCTGGCGCAGACACCGGCGGCGGCCATCCGCACCAGCACCTCGCCGGGCCGCGGATCCTGCTGCTCCAGCTCCGCGACGCGCAGTGGCTCGTTAGCCCCGTACAGGACGGCAGCCTTCATTGTGATCTTCCTACTCGCCACCAGACTAGCAGCCGTGACACCGGGTGCCTGTTAGCCGTTCGCCCCCTCGAGCGTCTGAGCGGCGCAGACGATGAACTCCAGATCGCCGTCCTCGTCGGCCAGGATCTCATGCTCGATCGCCGCCGGGAAGAACATGAAGTCGCCGGCCGTCACGCGCGCCGTGTCGTCCCCGCACGAGACCTCACCGCTGCCCTTGGTGAAGTAGTAGACCTTCTCCACGTCCTCGTGAATGTGACGCTCGTTCTTGCCCCCGGCCGGCAGACGGTTGGAGAGGAAGAAGTGGAACGTACTCGCGAATGGGACATCGCCGGCGGTAAAGACGCGCTTCACCCTCAGCGCTCCGCGCGACGCACCCTCTTCGATCTCGGCAGCGCTCTGCACGAGCAGTCCCGAATCACCCTTGCTGGCCATCTCTCACCCCCTCGCGGATCCTCAGTGCGACGCACGATACGTGCTGATCGTGCGAGGCGACAAAGGCGCGAAGGCCCGCCCCGCGTACAATCCCCCGAATACGCGGCTGCGACCGTTGCCGCAGCGAGAGAGGACATCGCCCATGAAACTGGCTGTCGAGTTCCCGAGCATCATCTACCGCGAGGGCCCCGCGGCCGTCGTCGAACTCGCCCGCGCCGTCGAACGCATCGGCTTCGACCAGCTCGATGTCTTCGACCACGTCGTTATGGGACTGCCCGTCGAGGGCCGCGCGAACGGCCCCTACCCTCCCGCGATGCCGATCATGGAGGCCTTGATGACGCTCGGCTACGTCGCTGCGGTGACGGAGCGCATCGGGCTGGGCACGGAGGTGTTGGTGCTGCCGCAGCGTCAGCCGGTGCTGGTCGCCAAGCAGGTGAGCACGCTCGACACTCTCTCGGGCGGCCGCGTGCGGCTGGGCGTCGGCGTCGGCTGGCAGGAGTCGGAGTTCGACGCGCTGGGCATGGACTTCCACACCCGCGGCACGGCGATGGATGAGGCGATCGCACTGCTAAAGTCCTGCTGGACGGATCCATCGATCGACGCGAGCGGCGAGCACTACCCGGTCGAGGCGATGGCGATGGAGCCGAAGCCACCGAACGAGGGCGGCCCACCTATCTGGATCGGCGGCGTTGCGCCGGTCGCCCTCAAGCGCGCGGGCACTGTCGCTGCCGGCTGGCTCGGCGTCGCGAATGCAACCACGGAGAGCATCGCGACCGTGAAGCGGCACGCGGAGGAGGCAGGGCGCAACCCGGACACGCTCGGCTTCCAGAAGCAACTCGCCCCGATCCCGGGCGGCAACGACGAGGCGCGACCCTTCTACCAGGATCCCGACGCGGTCGCGGCCGCCGCCGGTGCGGCCGTGGAGGCGGGATTCGGCTGGGGAGCGCTCAACATCACCGCCGTCTACCAGAGCGGCGCGCGCAGCGGCGAGCAGATGGCCGAGGTGCTTGAGACGCTGCACGAACGCGTGCGTAGCGAAGTTGGCTACGACTAGCCGGCGGGGAGTCTGGCAGAGCGCTGATGCCCACAGGCCGAATGCACGCCGACGAAGTCGAGACGGACATCGCACTCGTCGGTCGCCTGATCGACTCGCTGTTCCCTCACTGGGCAGAGCTGGCGATCGAGTCGGTCGAGTCAGCCGGGACCGACAACGCGATCTACCGGCTCGACGACGAGCTGGCCGTACGGCTCCCTCGCAGACCCGGCCCGGCAGGTCAGATCGAGAAGGAGCAGCGGTGGCTATCGGTGCTCGCTCCGCGGCTCCCCTCCCGCTCGCGATCCCCGCCCCGCTCGGACGCGTCGAGCCGGACGATGGCTACCCGTGGCGCTGGTCCGTCACCCCCTGGTTCGAGGGCGAGAACGCCACCATCGAGCGGCTCGACGACGCGTCCGATGCGGCGACGGCGCTGGCCGCGTTCATCTCCGCCCTCCGCAGCATCGACGCCTCGGATGGCCCGCCGCCCGGGCAGCACAACTTCTTCCGCGGCGTGCCGCTAGACGATCGCGACGCGCAGGTCCGCACGGCGATCGACGACCTTGAAGGCGAGATCGACACCGACGCCGCGACCGAGGCATGGGAAGCAGCCCTGCGTCCGCCCGCACGGGACGGCCCGCCGGTCTGGATCCACGGTGATCTCGCGTCGAGGAATCTCATTGCCCTCGATGGCCGTCTCAGCGCCGTGATCGACTTCGGCGGATTGGGCGCCGGCGATCCCGCCTGCGACCTGATGGTCGCGTGGGACCTCTTCGCCGGTGAGAGTCGCGAGGCCTTCCGCACCTCGCTCTCGGTCGACGATGCGACGTGGACGCGCGGACGCGGCTGGGCGCTCTCCCAGGCGCTGATCTTCATCCCGTACTACCGGGAGCCAACTCGGCCGGCGTCGGCAACGCTCGACGCATGCTCGCCGAGGTGCTTGCCGACCTCAGCTAGTTCGCTAGGGTCGGACCGCGCGCTTCTCACGCTTCGAGATCTCCTCCAGCATCGGCTGGGCGAGCTTCACGAACTGGCACGCCAGACGTCGGGTGTCGCGCGGGTCGATCAAGTCGATCACGTCGAAGTGATGCGCCGCACGCATCGGCGAACGCAGCTTCAGCAGCCGTTCCTCGATCATCGTGCGGTGCGCCTCCGGGTCCTCGGCCTCCAGGATCTCGCGCTTGTACGCGGCCGCAACGCCGCCCTCGATCGGGATGCCGCCCCACTCGCCGGCCGGCCAGCCGAAGCGCAGGTTGAGGCCGTCGGGCTGGCCGAGGCTGTTCGGCGCGTCGGCCGCGACGCCGTAGGACTTGCGGACGTTGAACTCGATCTTCGGCACCTTCGCCTCGTAGCTCGCGAGCAGCGCGCGGATGCCGCGCCGCATCGTCGCCTTGCGCTCGGACGAGGAGCCGAGCATGAAGCCCGGCATGTCGAGGAAGATCACGACCGGCAGGTTGAACGCGTCGCAGAGGTCGACGAAGTGCGCGTATTTGTCGGCCGCGTCACCGTCCATCGCGCCCGCCAGCACCATCGGGTCGTTACCGACCACGCCGACGCTGTAGCCATCGAGGCGGGCGAAACCGGTGATCAGCGAGCCACCCCAGTGGCGACGCATCTCGAAGAAGTCGCCGTTGTCCATCACCAGCCTGATCAGCTTGCGGGGGTCGTACGCGCGGCGGCGGTCGACCGGCATGATCGTCAGTAGCTCCTCGACGCGCCGCTTCGGATCATCGCCCGTCTCCACGCGCGGTGCGACCTGGTTGGTCGTGTTCGGCAGGTAGCTGATGAACTGCTTGATCTGGTTGAACGCGTCCTCTTCGTCCTCCGCCTCGTTATCGACCTGGCCGCTCTCGTGGACGTGCATGCCCGCGCCGCCGAGGTCGTCCTTGCTGATCACCTCGCCGATCGCCCGCTCGACGACCGGAGGCCCCGACGGGAAGATCTGCGACTGACCCTTCACCATCACGGTGAAGTGCGAGGCGAGCGCGAAGGCGGCGGGGGCACCCGCGACGGCGCCCATGATCCCGGCCGCGACGGGCACCCGGTTCAGCAGCTGCATCGAACGCCAGAAGGTCGCGCCGGATGGCAGGCCCATGTGCCCAGCAGACTCGTCCGACTTCGAGCTGTGGCCGACGCCCTCGACCAGCTGAATGTAGGGGATGCCGTACTGATTGGCGAGCGGCTGCGTAAACTGGCCCGCGCCCTTGTGCACGTTGTGCGGGCTCCCG
>DASCRM010000059.1:0-16436 GCA_034406555.1 Dehalococcoidia bacterium
CATCAGCCGCGAACGATAATCTTCGGTGCGGCCTTGGAGCCGATCAGCGGAACCAGGCGCGGTGCTGATCACGTTTAGAGGATGGAAGATCAGCCTCCGCGGCGCTCGCGATGAGGGCGGGACTGTGACTCGTCATCAATCTGCAATGGCTGAATCCTCCTCGCTCTGGCAACCCGTCTCGTGTCTCCATTATCGCTGCTGGTCACGGCCCGCGAAGGACCAGATGTCCCGGACGAGGCGGGATTGAAGCCTGCTGAATTAGCAGCAGTCCGTTGTCTGGTCAGAACTGTTAGCTGAGCGGCTCCGCAGGGTCGTTCGGCGGAAACTCGCGGCCCGGGATCGCCGGCGCCGGTTCGGCCAGCGCCTGCCGGGTGGAGCCGCCAGGCTCGGACGGTCCGATTAGGCCTCGCTCCTCCAGGTCATCCATGATCCTCGCCGCGCGCGGGTAGCCGATGCGCAGCCGCCGTTGGAGTAGCGAGGTGGAAATGCGGTTGGTCTCGCGAGCCAGCGTCAGCGCCTTCTGCAGCATCGGGTCGTCCGACTGTTCCTCTTCGTCCGCGGCCTCTGCCGCCTCCTCGACCTGCCGCTCGCCCTCGCGTAGCAGTTCGTCGTGCTTCTCCGGCTCGAGGTCGTCGAAGCGCTCGCTCGTCCAGAACGAGACGATCGCGTCGGTCTCATCGTCTGAGACGTAAACTCCCTGTAGCCGCTTCGGCTTCTGCGAGTCGGTCGCGAGGTAGAGCATGTCGCCCTTGCCGAGCAGCTTCTCGGCGCCGCCCTGATCGATCACCGTGCGCGAGTCGACCTGCGAGGCGACGGAGAAGGCGACGCGGGTCGGGAAGTTCGCCTTGATCAGCCCCGTCACCACATCGACCGACGGGCGCTGGGTCGCGATCACGAGGTGGATGCCGGTCGCTCTCGCGAGCTGGGCGAGCCGCACAATCTGGCGCTCCACCTGGAACGGGTTGGCCAGCATCACGTCGGCCAGCTCATCGACGACCACGACCCAGTAGGGCAGGGGGCGGCCGCCGGACTGCTCGTTGAAGCGCTTGAAGTCGCGTACGCCGGCTTTCGCGAAGCGCCGGTAGCGCGACTCCATCTCGTTGATCACCGCCTGCAACGCGCCTCGGATCCTGTCGATGTCGACGACGATCTCAG
This sequence comes from Dehalococcoidia bacterium, assembly GCA_034406555.1. Lineage (GTDB taxonomy): Bacteria > Chloroflexota > Dehalococcoidia > UBA2979 > UBA2979 > SHYR01. Next base: position 1,156 of record DASCRM010000059.1, read on the forward strand.
AGAAGGCGAGGTGCGGGATGTTGCCGAAAGGGGTGAGCTCCACTCGCTTCGGGTCGATCAGGATGAACCGCAACTGCTCCGGTGAGTAGTTCATCAGCAGGCTGATGATGATCGAGTTCAGACAGACCGACTTGCCGGAGCCCGTCGCACCAGCGATCAGCAGGTGCGGCATGCTCGCGAGGTCTGGCACGGCCGATTCGCCCGTGACGCCGGTGCCCAGCGCGATCGGCAGTGAGCCCTTTTCCGCGGCCTTCTTGTAGGCCGGAGATTCCAACATGTCGCGCAGCGCGACGGTCGTCTTCGTGATGTTCGGGACCTCGATGCCTAGAATCTGCTTGCCCGGCACCGGTGCCTCAATGCGCAGTGCCGGGGCAGCGAGGGCGAGGGCGAGGTCGTTCTGGAGCGCAGTGATGCGGTTGACGCGCACGCGTGTACGGGAGACCTCAACCTCTGTCGTGCGCTGCTGGCCGTTGTCGTCAATGACAGCCTTCCCGTTGGCGTCCCGTTCGATCACTGTGCGTGTCTTGATGTCCCAGCCGGGCTCGATGCCGAACTGCGTGACAGCCGGACCCTCGTTGGTCTGAGTCACCTTCGCGTTGACACCGAAGGAGGCGAGTGTCTCCTCGATCACGCGGGCACGGTAGTCGCTGTTCAGCATGCCGCTCGATGCCTGCAAGCCCTCGTTCAGCAGGTCGATTGGCGGAAGTTGCCAGCCGTCGCTGGAGTGTCGCCAGGCCTCGGCGGCCGTCTCCATGTCCATCGGGATCTGGGTGACGGTCTCGTCCTCTTCCTCCTCTGCGTCGTCCTCCTCGAACGGTCGCGCGGGCTGCTCGGCACCTTCGATCTCCGCCTCGATGTTCTCCGCGAGCGCGGCTGGCTCGGCGGGGGCCTCTGAGGGCGCTACGGGGTGGAGGAGGGGGAACTCCTGGTCGTACTCGCTGGCGCTCTCGCTGCGTCGTCGTCGCAGCGAGGCGAAGCCGCGCCCGATGGCGCGGTGCAGGCCCGGCTGCCAGAGTGCGGCCAGTCCGCGGCCGGCCGCACGCGGCATCGCGCGCAGCATCGTCGCGGTGGTGCGCGGCCAGAGCAGCGTGAAGCCCAGCGGCAATGTGAACGCCCACGCCAGCATCGCCAGGCCGTTAGCGGTCAGGCGGCGTCCGAGATCGCCGCCCGCCGACTGCACCGCGAGGTCGACCGTGCCGACCTCCCCAGCGGGATACCAGCGACCAAGCGGCCCGGCGGCGAGCACGAGCAGGACGCCGATGCCGAGCACGTGGCGACGGTGGCGACCCAGCCATGCGCCGCGGCGCAGCGCCAGCACCGCACCGAAGAACGCCACGACGAGTACGAGCGTGAAGGCGTGCAGGCCGAGCCCTCGCACGATCGCATCGCGTGCGTCGTCGAGGACCGAGGCGAGCGGCAGCAGCATGGGCAGTGCGGCAAAAGCGAACACGACGAGCGCCGTCCCCACCATCTCCGGCCGGAAGAGGAAACGACCGATCGTGAGGATGTCAGGGATCGAAGCAGAACGCGCGCTTCCGCGCTTGCCGCCCGTACGACGGGTCTTGTTAGGGCGAGACTTTGTTCGAGCCATGAGACTCAACTCCTCGTACGGACGCCTGCGTCCCGCCAGGGCGGACGTCCTCGATGGTGCTGAACTACACCTCCATCATCACAGGAAGCACGAGCGGGCGACGATGCGTCCGCTTGTACAAATATGATGCGATCTCATCTTTCAGCGCAGTGTGGATCGCTGTCCAGTCCACCGGGTCGTCTTCGCCCCCCAGTTTGTCGGTGACGAACTGCTGCACACCGCTCATCAGGTCCGGCTCGGCGTCCGGGCCGACGAAGCCGTGTGACATCACCTCTGGCGCTCGTACGAGCTTGCCGGTGCGCCGGTTCACCGCCGCCACGACGACGAGCATGCCGTCGCTCGCGAGGTGCGCGCGGTCGCGCAGCAGAATCTGGTTCACGTCGCCGATGCCGAGGCCGTCGACGTAGACGTAGTCAGCCGGGACGGCCTCCTGGCCGGTCACGGCACCGTCCTCATCGATCTCCAGCACGTCGCCGTCCGTCAGTACGAAGGCGTTCTCTGCCGCCATGCCCAGCTCCATTGCCAGCTCCGCGTGCCTCACCAGGTGGCGATATTCGCCGTGGATCCCCAGGAAGTAGCGAGCGTTCACGATGCGATGGACGATCTTCAACTCCTCGATCGCCGCGTGCCCGCGCACGTGGACGTCCGAGATGCGGTTGTAGATCACCTTCGCACCGGAGGCGAAGAGCGTGTCGATGTTGCGGTAGACGAGCTTCTCGTTCCCGGGGACCGGGTTCGAGGAGAGGATCACGGTGTCGTCCTCATGGATCGTGATGTGCTGGTGGTTGCCGTTGGCGATACGGGTGAGGGCGGCGGTCGGTTCGCCCTGTGAGCCGGTGCAGATGATCACCGTCTTCGCGTCCGGGTGGTCGTGCATCTCGCGCACGTTCAGCAGCACGCCGTCCGGGACCTTCAGGTAGCCGGCCTCGCGAGCCATCTTCACGTTGTTCTCCATCGAGCGGCCGGTGACGAAGACGCGGCGGTCGTAGCGAACGGCCGCATCCAGCACCATCTGCACGCGCGAGATCAACGAGGCAAAGGTCGTGACGATCACGCGCCCGGGTGCATCGCCGATCGAACGGTCGAGCACCTCGCCGACTCGCTGCTCGGACGGTGTGTAACCCTCGATTTCGACGTAGGTAGAGTCCGCGGCTAGCAGCAGCACGCCTTCGTTACCCAGTTCGGCGAGCCGACCGAGGTCGGTGTGCTGACCCATCGGCGGGGTGTGGTCGATCTTGAAGTCGCCGGTGTGGACGATCGGGCCGAGCGGGGTCTGGATGATCAGCCCGGCGGCGTCCGGTATCGAGTGCGAGACGGAGAAGAATTCGACGCTGAAGGTGCCAACGGTGATCACCGTGCCGGGCTCGGCAACAGTCACGTGTGTCTCGTTGAGTAGCTTGTGCTCCTTCAGCTTCACCTCGACCAGCCCGCGGGTCAGGCGAGTGCAGTAGACGGGGACGTTGACGGCCTTCAGCAGGAACGAGAGCCCGCCGATGTGGTCCTCGTGCCCGTGGGTGAGGAAGATGCCCTTCAGCTTTTCCACGTTGTCCATGATGTAGCTGATCTCGGGAATCACGAGGTCGACGCCGAGCATCTCCTGCTCCGGGAACATGATCCCCGCGTCCACGACGATCATGTCGTCGCCGTACTCGTACAGCATCATGTTGCGGCCGATTTCGCCTAGGCCGCCGAGCGGGATCACGCGCAGTGACGGGCTCATCGTGCCATCCCCTGCGTGCGCATCGAGCGCGCTAGTCCAGCCGGCTCTGCGGCGAGGAGAGATCCCCGCGGGCACGTTCGAGCAACTCCGGCAGGCGCGCGAAGTCGGCCAAAATCTCGCCTCGCAAACTGCCTCGATGGAGGGCGGCGGCGGGGTGGTACATCGGAATCACGTAGCGCCCATCGACTTGCTTCGGCTGTCCGTGCACGCGGCTGATCGTCGTACCGGAGAACCAGCGTGCCATCGAGAAGCGGCCCAGCGTCACGATCAGCTTCGGGTCGATGATCTCGATCTGACGGTCGAGGAACGGCTGGCAGGCATCGATCTCGATCTGCTTCGGGTCGAGGTTGTCGGGTGGCCGGCACTTCACGACGTTCGCGATGTAGACCGTCTCGCGTGAGAGCTCGACCGACGCCAATAGCTCGTCGAGGAATTTGCCCGCCGGACCAATGAAGGGGAACCCTTGCTCGTCCTCGCGGGCACCGGGAGCCTCGCCGATCAGCATAATCTCGGCTGAGGCGGGCCCTGAACCAGGTACCGTCTGTGTCCGTCGCCGGGCGAGTTCGCAGTTCGGACAGTCGGCGATCTCCTCGTAGAGCTCGATCAGTGCAGGTTCACCGAACACCGGCTACCTCCCGATTGGGGAGTCGCGTGAATCGTAGCACCGCGCGGGAAGGGCAGCAATCAGATTGCACACGCGCCTACGCAGTTAAGCAGTGATTAATCACGGCGTACCAGCCATGCCAGTCCGATGCCGACGAAGTACAGCGCCACCATCGGGCCGGCGACGAGCGACTGCACGATTGGGTCGGGCGTCGGTGTCGCGACTGCCGAGAAGGCGAATGCGCCGACGATCGCGTAGCGCCAGAAGCCGATCAACATGCGAGCGCTCACGATTCTCATCTTGGCCAACCCCATCACGAGGATCGGCGTCTCGAATACGAACCCCATGATCAGCAGCAGCCGTGTCGTGAGATCGATGTAGTTCGTGATCGTCCAGTTGATCTCCGCGAAGTCCGCTCCGAATTTGCCCAGGAACCCGAACGCGAAGCGCAGCACGACGTAGTAGGCGAAGGCCAGCCCGACGACGAACGCGACCGACGCGCCGAACGCGATCGGGTAGACCCACTTCCGTTCGCCGCCATCGAGCGCAGGGTCGACGAACCTCAGCGTCTGGTAGACGACGACCGGCATGCCAAGCGCGAGCCCGCCGAGCAGTGCGATGCGGAAGTACGCAACGATGTTTTCCATCGGCGCGATCGCCTGCAGTTTGAAGTCCGGGTTCTCCGTCAGTGCCGGTTCCTTCAGGAACTCGATCGTGGCGAACCCGACTGCGGGGACGAAGAAGACGATCATGCCCGCCATCACGGCGATCGCCATGATCGTCACGCGCTTGCGGAACTCCAGCAGATGGTCGAGCAGGCTCATCGAGCCGCCGCTGCGGGGATTGTCGTCCGGGGTCTGCACCGTGGTCGCCACGGACGCTAGCTCTCTGTCGCGGCGGGGGGTGTCGTTGGCGATTCGTCCGCAACCGCCGCCGAGTCGCTGGCCGCAACCGCCTCGCTGGGTGGCGAGGCGGCCGATGAGACGACCGGGGCGGCGGACTGGCGGTAGGGAGACACGGGTTCTTCGGGCGCCGGGGCAGTCGAGGTTGGTGCGGGCGTCGAGTTCGTCGTCGGCGCGACCTCCGCGGCGTCTTTCGTCTCATCGCCGATCGCGTCCAGGTCGGCGCTGGTCTCCTTGAGCTGCGTCTCCATGTCTTCGCCGAGTTCGCGCACGACCTTCAGATCTTCGGTCTCTGCTCGCACCTCTTCCTCGATCTCATCGATCGCGGAGCGCACGTCCTTGGTGATGTCGGCGGTGTAGCGGCGGGCGATGCGGTACCAGCGACCGCTCTGCCGTGCGAGGTCGGGAAAACGCTGAGGCCCGACGAGCACCAGTGCGATCACAAAGACGAGGGCGGCCTCGGCTGCGCCGACGCCGAACAGTTCGGGTCCCATGCCTAGAGATGATACGCGCCGGTGAGTCTGATGGACTCCCGGCGCGCCCGTGCCGTGCGCACGTGATGCTCAACCAGTGCAGGTTCGGCGGAGACTATGCGTCTGTGATGCCGAGGTCGTGCAGGTAGTCCAGCGTGTCTTGCACGGACTGAATCTTCTCTGCATCCTCGTCGGAAATCTCGAGTGCTAACTCGACGTCGTTACCGAATTCTTCTTCGATCGACATGATCAACTCGACGAGGTCGAGCGAGTCGGCATTGAGGTCATCGACGAACGAGGCGCTGGGGGTGACCTCTTCCTCCTCGACGCCAAGTTGTTCAACGATCAAACCGCGTACACGTTCGTAGACCGATGGCATCGCGTGGGCTCCTCTCGGTCCCCTGAATTGCTCAGGGGAAGTGGGTGAATTTAGTCATGGTCCGCCCCCTGAGTGGCCAGCGCGACAGCGCCGAGCACTCCGTTGACGAAGCGACCAGATGACTCTGCTCCGTATCCTTTGGCGATCTCAACGGCTTCGTTGATCGCAACCCGGAGCGGAGCGGCGCGATTATCGAAGAGCACTTCGAATATTGCAAGGCGCAGCACGTTACGGTCGACCGCAGCCATGTCTGCGAGTGGGAACGCGGACGCGTATTGCGCGATCTCGGCATCGATGCCCTCGCGGTGCACCTGCACGCCTTCGACGAGGTGGCGGGCGAATTCCGCGCCATCCGCGGTCAGTCTGGCGACCTCGATCTGGCGCTTTAGCGCCTCGGTTACATCGCGTCCTGAGACATCGGCCTCGTAGAGCGCCTGGAAGGCGGTGATGCGCGAACGTCTGCGCGGGCTGCCGCTCACCAGCGCACCACCTACTGCATCACCAGTCCGCCATCGACGTTGAACGTCTGGCCGGTGATGTATGCGGCACCCTCGGAGGCGAGGAAGGTGGCCAGCGGGGCGATCTCCTCCGGCCGTGCGTAGCGGCCCATCGGAATCTGACCCAGGATCAACTCGCGCTGCTCGTTCGTCAGCCCGGCGGTCAGGTCGGTCTCGACGAAGCCCGGCGCGATCGCGTTCACCGTGACGTTTCGCGATGCGACCTCGCGGGCCACGGAGCGCGTGAAGCCGATGATGCCGGCTTTCGCGGCGGCGTAGTTCGACTGACCGGCGTTGCCCATGATGCCGACGACGGAGGTGATGTTGATGATGCGGCCCCAGCGGGCGCGGCTCATCTGGCGCAACGCGAGCTTGGTCGCCAGGAAGGTGCCGTTGAGGTTCGTCAGCAGCACATCGTTGAAGGACTCTTCCGACATGCGCAGCACGAGTCCATCGCTGGTTATGCCGGCGTTGTTGACGAGGATGTCAAGCCCGCCGTAGGCGCGCCGCGCCTCTTCTACCATGTGCTCTAGGTCGGCGCTGCGACGCACATCGACCTCGCAAGTGGCGCAATCGACGCCCAGCTCGCGGATCTCGCGAGCGACGGCATCGGCGACGGCGCCGTTCGTGCGGTAGGTGAGCAGGATGTTCGCGCCCTGGCGCGCCATCTCCGTAGCAATCGCGCGGCCGATGCCGCGTCCGCCACCGGTGATCACGGCGGTGCGGCCGCTCAGTGCGCGCTGGCCATCTGCGGTCATCAGCGGCGTCCTCCGATTGTGACCCTCGCGGGTGCTACTCCGCCTCGTCGCCGCGCGCGTCCGCCGCGGTGGCGACATTGCGCAAGGTAGCGGAACGCTCCGTTCGGCGCACGAGGCCGGTGAGGACGCGGCCCGGGCCGAACTCGATAAAGCTGCTCGCGCCGGAGTCGAGCATGGCGCGCACGGAGTCTGCCCAGAGCACGGGCTTCGTGATCTGCTCCGTCAGTTCCGAGGCCAGCTCCGCGCCCGAGGTGATCGGCGAGGCGGTGACGTTGGAGACGATCGGCACTGCGGGGTCGGTGAACGGCGCAGCCTCGAGGGCCACAGCCATCACCGTGGCCGCGCCGGCCATCAACGGCGTGTGGAACGCCCCTGCCACCTCAAGCGGTACGACGCGCGACGCGCCGGTCTCGGTGGCGGCCTCGCTCGCGGCGGCGACAGCCCCCGTGGTGCCGCCGATCGTGATGTTGCCCGGGGCGTTGATGTTGCAGACGGAGGCGCCGTGTTGCGCGCAGATCGCTCGCAGGTCGTCGGGCTCCAAGCCGAGCACCGCCGCCATCGTACCTGGCGTGCTGTCGCACGCCTCCTGCATCAGCCGGCCGCGTTCGCGCACGAGCCGCAGCCCGTCGTCAAAGTCGATCGCGCCGGCGGCGATCAGGGCCGCGTACTCACCGAGCGAGTGCCCGGCCATCATGGCGGGCCGCTGCGTGATGCTGCCCGCCTCGACGGCTGCAGCGAGCGCGGCGAGGCCGTGCGCGACGAGCGCCGGCTGCGTGTTGACCGTGCGTGTCAGCTCGCCTTCCGGCCCATCGAAACAGATCGAGGAGAGCGAGATGCCGAGCGCCGCGTCGGCGGCGTCGAAGACCGCACGAGCCGCCGGGGCCTCGTCGTACAGGTCGCGGCCCATGTCAACGTGCTGAGCGCCCTGGCCGGGGAAAAGCCAAGCGACGTTGCTGGCTTGCGGCAGGTCGGAGAGTGTGAGGTAGATGGGCGTCATTGTCCGATCCGTGATCCGGCGACGTGTAGCGGGGGCGTGGGTGGAGAGGCTACGGGTCGAGCGGCTCGATCACGCGGCCCTTCTTGTCGCGCTCCTCGCTGGATGCGCGGTGGTTGACCTTCCAGCCGCGGCCGGCGGGGTCGCGAACCAGTTGCGGCGCCGTCGCGCGGTGGTGGCTGCGACGGTGCTGCTGCTTCGACTTGGGCGTCCTACGCTTCGGTACTCCCACTGGCTTCCTCCGTCTTCAGCTCTTCGGCGAGCGCGGCCAGACTCGACCAGCGATCGTCTGCTTCGTCGCTCGGACAGCCACAGGGGCCGTCGTTCAAGTCGCGCCCACAGGTGACGCAGAGTCCGGCGCAATCGGGCCGGCAGACGGGACGAATTGGTAATCCCGCCTGTTCATACTGCCGGACGGCCTCGCTGACGTCGAGGTGCTGATCCTCGCCGATCCGCAGGTCGTCGGGGCCGATCTCCGCCACCGACTCGCCCGTCACCGGATCGGCGGGGGCCACGAACTCCTCGTCGAAGCTGAACGCGTAATCGGTGGTGAAGGGGATCGCGCAGCGGCCACATTCGATCTCGGGCCGCGAATCGAGCTGCGCGTGCACCAGAATGCCGCGCTCTATGCGCATCATCTCGATCGCGCCGCTGATCCGCGTCTCGTACTGCTCCTCCTGCACGGCCACGCGCTCGCCTTCGAACGTGAAGCTGCGGGTGGTGCCGACCGGCTCCATGAGCAGGGACGATACGTTGAATTGCATGGGGCCTCCGGGTGCATTCGATCGTAGCACTGGCCGAGCGGAGGTGGCGTTATGGGGCGCTATACTTGGAGCTGCCGCACGGCGGGTGCAGGCAACGGACTCCCCCTGAGACGTGTGATGCAGGCGCTCTTCTACCTGCGCGATCCTTCCGGCGCGACGGGCGACTCCGGTCCGACGGTCGAGCAGCAGCAACTGAGCTGCGAGCGCTTCTGCGCGCGTGCGCGCATTGAGTTCGCCAGCGCCTTCCGCGAGTCGTCCGAGGTCGAGAGTAATGCGTTTCGGACGCTGGTTCGCGACGTCGCCAGCGAAGGTGACGAGAAGCCGCTGCTGGTCGTCGCTGAATGGTCCGTGCTCGGCGATGGCGCCCGCGCGCAGGCTCGCCGCTACCTGCAACTGCGGGCGCTCGACCTCGATGTGCGACTCGCGGACGGGTGCGACCCGGATGCGGAGCTGGTGCGGGCGTGGCGACAACGGGGGTCGGATGAGCGTCGCGCGGAGCGATCTCGTGAGGCGATGCGTACGCGGGCGCTGCGCGGCGAAGCGCTCGGTCGGCCGCCGTACGGCTACCGCGTCGCGGAACGGCGGCTGACGCCGGAGCCGGACGAGGCTGCGATCGTGCGCGAGATGTTCCGAGCCTGCATCGAGGGTCACGCGGGCATCCGCCGCATCGCGCAGCAGTTGAACACGGCGGGGCACCGCACGCGGAGAGGGCGGCCGTGGGCGACGGCCTCCGTGCTCGAGATCCTGCGCAATCCGGTCTACACCGGCACCTACCGGCGCATGGGCATCGTCGTCCCGGGCGCGCACGCCGCGCTGATGCCGCGCGGCGAGTTCGCGAGGGCGCAGCGGCTGATCGACCAGCGCCGGACCAGCCCGACGCGCCAGCAGCGGCACTCCTACCTGTTGTCCGGCCTCGCAACCTGCGGCTATTGCGGCAATCGCCTGATCGGCGTGCGCAGGCGGCGGCAGACGGAGGCGGACGACGGGCCGAACGAGTACGTCTACTACCAGTGCGAATCGCGCACGAACCAAGGGCGCTGCGACTACCACACTCGCCGCGCCGACGAGCTGGAGCGCGCCGTCGGTGACGCCGTCGCAGGGTCGCCGCCCGGCACGTCGGTTGCTGCGCCGGGCCCGGAGGAGAGCGCCACTTCGGTCACGAAACGACGTCGCTCACACGAACGCGCGCTCGAACGGATGCTCGATCGCCGGGCCTCCGGACAGTGGACGGCGGCGCAACTGCGCAAGGCCGCGGCCCCGATCGTGCTCGCCGACCTCGACGCGGAACGTCGCGCGGGCGGGAGCACGGACGGTGCTCGCCCGACCCCGGCCGAGGCGCGCGCGGCGCTCGCTGGGGGCTGGGACGGATTCTCCTTCGATCAGCGTCGTTCGCTGCTCCAGCGGGCGCTCTCGGCCGTCGTCGTGACCGATGACCGCGTCGAACTGCGGCTCGCCGGGTAGCAGGCCTCCGTTCAGATAGCCCTCGATACGTGGCCCGGTGCGATACTCCCCGGGCGGTACGTCTTGGGCTGTACTTTGGCCCTCGCCGCAGGGTGGCCAAGCCACGTCGCGAAGTGGGGGCGGTGCGATGACGAACGAAGAGCCGACGAACATGCGACCAGCGAGGCCGCAACTCCCTCCGATCGAGGAGCGTGAGTTCCAGCAGGTGCTGTGGGAAATCTCGGACGCCGGCGTGCTAGCGATCACCTTCAACCGCCCGGAGCGACTGAACGCGCTCAGCTATCGGCTGCTGCGCGAGGTCGCGCAGTTGATCAGACACGCGGGCAGCAACGATGACATCCGCGTCGTCACGCTGCGCGGGGCCGGCACGCTGGCCTTCTGCTCCGGCGACGACCTGAAAGGGATGGAGCCTGAGCTGAGCGTCGATAGTTCGGCGACCGTCCACCATCCGCTGATTACGGCCATACGCGAGCTACCGAAGCCGGTCGTCGGGCTGGTCAGCGGTTGGGCGCTGGGCCATGGCTTCGAGCTGGCATGCGCCTGCGACCTGCGGCTCTGCGCGGACAACGTCGAGGTGGGCGACCACCGCGTGCAACGCGCGATCGCGCTCAACGGCGGCTCCTCGTGGTTCTTGCCACGCATCGTCGGGCAGGGGCGGGCGCTGGAGATGCTGATGACCGGCCGCCACCTCGACGCCACTGAAGCCCTCGCATGGGGCTGGGCGAACCATGTCTGGGAGCTCGACGAGTTCGACGAGCGCTCCGCTGAGTACGTCGCGATGCTGGCGGAGCTGCCGACGATCGACGCCGGCGTCTTCAAAGCGGCGATCGAATACTCGTCGGCGCACGGCCTGCGCGACTCGCTGGCGAACGAGCTGATCGTCTCGCGTCGCAACCAGGGCACGCTGGACGCCGTCGAGGGTATGGCCTCGTTCCATGAGAAGCGCACGCCGACGTTCTTTGGCCGCTGACCGGTGCGATTGATTCGCTCCTGCCTGCTCGACGTTGTCGTCGTTGGGCTGCTCACGCTCGCCTGTAGTGGCGGCGATGACGGTCGCGTGCGCGTCCTCGCGGCCTCCTCGTTGTCCGACGTGCTGCCGCTGATCGCCGAGCGGTACGGCGAGGCGCATCCGGAGATCGAGATCGAGCTCATCTTCGCCGGCTCGACGACCCTCGCGACGCAGATCGAAGAGGGTGCGCCTGCCGACATCTACATCGCGGCCAACCGCGCGCAGGCGGAGCGCATCTTGAGCGCGGGTCTGGGGACGAGGGACGTGGCGATCGCCGCGAACAACCTGGTCGTCGTTGTCGCCGATGCTGCGCCATGGCAGACGATCCAGGCGCTGGCCGCCTCCTCGCCACGCGTCGCCGTCGCTGCGCCGGGCGTGCCGGTAGCGGTGCTGACCGAGATCGCGCTCGACACGCTCGATGCCGCTGTCGCGACCGCGTTGCGAGACGGCATCGTCACACGCGACCCGAACGTGCGAGTCGCGCTCTCGCGCGTCGAGACCGGCGAGGCGGACGCCGCCTTCGTGTACGACACCGACCTCGCGACGGCGAAGGGCGTGCGCGCGATCGAATTGCCTCCGCAACCTTCGACGAACGAATACATCGCGCTGCTGGTGACGAACGACGGCGACGCGCCTACGGAGGTGGCCGCGGGCTTCCTCGCGTTCCTGCAGCACGATGCGGCGGCCGACGTGCTAGTCGAAGCGGGCTTCATCCCCGTCACGGTGTTCCAGTGACCCGATTGCGCCCGCTCTGGGTCGTCGCGCCGGGCGCCTTCGCGCTCTTCTTCGTGTTGCCGCTGGCCGGCCTGCTGCTGCGCGCGCTGACCGATGGCGACGTGGCCGGGGAGTTCCGCTCCAGCGCGACGCTGGATGCACTGTGGCTCTCGGTCGGCACCGCCACGTTTACGCTCGTCCTGACGCTGCTATTCGGTACACCGCTCGCCTACCTGCTGGCGCGCAGCCGCTCCTCGGCGGTGCGTGTCGGCGCGGCATTGCTCGACCTGCCGCTCGTACTGCCGCCCGCCGTCGCGGGGATCGCGTTGCTGACGATGTTCGGGAGGCGCGGCTACGTGGGCGAGCCACTCGACGGCGCGGGCATCGCGCTTTCGTTCACGACGGCCGGCGTGATCGTGGCGCAGCTCTTTGTCGCTGCGCCGTACTACGTGCGCACCGCGTATGCGGGCTTCTTCGCCGCCGACCCCCGCTTCGAGGGCGTCGCATACACGCTGGGCCTCTCGCGCTGGCGGACGTTCCGCAGCGTCACATTGCCGCTGGTCTGGCCCGCGCTCGCCGGGGGCGCTCTGCTGTGCTGGGCGCGGGCGCTCGGCGAGCTGGGTGCGACGCTGCTGTTCGCGGGCTCGCTGCCCGGACGCACGCTGACGATGCCGCTGGCGATCCTCGCAGCCTTCGAGTCGCCGGCGGGGCTGGCCGGCGCGGTCTCGATCGCGGTCGTGCTGGTCGCGGTCGCGCTCGTGCTGCTCGTCGTGCTGCACCGCATCACCGACTCACGAGGCCCGTACCAGTGACGGTCAGCGCCAGCTTCACCTCGCGGCTCGGCGACTTCGCGCTCAACGTCTCGATCGAGGCGGGCGACGAGGTTGTCGTGCTGTACGGCCTCTCCGGCTCCGGCAAGACGGTCACGCTACGCACGATCGCCGGACTGGCCCGACCCTCGCCGGGCCACATCGAGATCGGTGGACGCACCGTCTTCGACTCGGAGCAGGGCATCGACCTGCCGCCGCAACAGCGGCGCACGGGCTACGTGATCCAGGACTCGGCGCTCTTCCCGCACATGGACGTCTCCGCGAACGTGCTAATTGGCGTCGAGGGCGATCCGGCCGCGCTGGATCGCTGGCGCACGCTACGCGAGCTGCTCTCGATCGAGGGCCTCGATGGCCGCCGCCCGCACGAGATCTCCGGTGGGCAGCAGCAGCGCGTCGCGCTCGCTCGCGCGCTCGTGCGCAAGACGGAAGTGCTGCTACTCGACGAGCCGTTCTCCGCGCTCGATGAGGCGCTGCGGCAAGACCTGCGCGCGGAGCTGCTGCGGCTGCGGCGGGAGTACGGGTTGCCGATCATCTTCGTCACGCACGACCTGCGCGAAGCGCACCTGCTCGCCGACCACATCGCTGTGATCGACGACGGCGAGGTGTTGCAGTTCGGCGACCGCGACGACCTCTTCCAGCGCCCGGCGTCGCGGCGCATCGCGGAGTTGATGGGCGTGCGCAACGTCTTCGCCGGCGAGGTCAGCGACGGTCGCGTCGCCGTCGATGGGCTGATGCTGCAGGCGGAGATCCCGGCGGGGCTGAGCGGCCCCGTCGATGTCGCGATTCGCGCGGAGCGTTGCAACCTGCGGCGGCTCGACCCGGACGACGATCTCCCGGCGAACAACTTCGCCGCGATCGTCGAAGAACGGCTCTCGTTCGGCAACACGCACACACTGCGGCTCAGGCCGGAGCGCGTCGGGCCGTCGGTCGATGTCGAAGTCGCCTCACGACCGTACGAGGTGATCGGCGTGGCCGGTCGTGACCGCTGGGTGGTGGAGCTGCCGGCGGAGGACCTGCACGTGATGGCGCGCCAGTAGCGGAAGGTGCCGTCAGCGGCTCCCGTAGGTGATGGCGACCATGCCGCTCGGCTGGCAGCTTCGCCAGCGCTCCCGCCAGTGGCACAGGCGTCAGCGTCCGGAAACTCACCGCGGCCAGCCGACCTGCGCCGTCGATGTAGACGATCGCTCGGCCGTCGGATGCACGAAGAACTGGCGCTCCGACGTCGCCTCGATGCCCGGTTGGGCGGTCGGCGGGATGGCGCGGCCGGTGATCACGCCCGCGCCATCTAGCTCGACGAACGCCACATCCACCCTCGCAAACCAGAGGTGGCCGCTGCGGAGGTCGGCAGCCACGTACTGGAATCCGTGGGCGGGCCTGTTGTCGAACTCCTCAGGGCCGAAGACATCGACGAGCGAGTGGTCGCTCGCGTCGAGCATCAGCAGCGCGCGGCTCAGCGATGGGATCAATAGGCGCCGCGCGCGACATCGACCGCGAGCGGCCGGCCTGTCCCGGAGACGGTGCAGCCGATGATCGCCACGTCACGGAAGCTGTTCAATGTCGGGCCAGGCTCACGCGTGGCGACGTCGATCGACTCGATGCGGGTGTGGTTGTCCGAGTACCAGAGCAGGCCCGCGTCGCTGTCATACGCGAGCTCGCGCTGTACGGTGCTCTGGCTGTCCGGGAACGGAGCTGGGAGTAGCTCCAGCGGTGTCGCCCCCGCTGCGAGGTTGACCATCGCGACGTTGCCGTCGGGACGGGCGAAGATGAAGACGCCTGCCGCGCCGTCTCCTTCTTCAGCAACTACCGCGTTGGAGGCGGGGGAGGAGGCATCGCTCCCTCCCCCTGCGCATGCGGCGAGCAGCAGCAGCCCGGTAGCGGCAAGTGCCGTACCAGCGAACTGGAGCCGCCGCCGCATCGCCGCTACGCCTCTCACTCGTAGATGTCCGGGTTCTCATCACCCTCGACGACCAGCAAGCCAGCCGCGCCCTTGCCCAGCCGGCTGAGCGCGTGGTCGACGATGATGTAGGTGCCCGGCACCTGCAGGTCGAACTCCACCATCGTGGCCGCGCCAGGGCTGACCGTGACCGTCGGCACGTCCCTCGCCATGTCGGCGAACGACCCGTGGATCGCGGCCTTGTCGAAGATCTCGCCAATCACGTGGAACGTGGAGGTGAGGTTCGGACCATCGACGCCGAAGTACCGAAGTAGATGCGCACCGTCTCGCCGACCTTCGCGATGCTCGCCGCGCGCGAGTCTGAGCTAGCGATCTTGCCGCCACAGCCGTCGTAAGATCGTTTCGTCAGGGGGCTGGACGGCCGCCGGTCACCTCCTTCGGGAGGGGGCAGGAGGAAAGTCCGAACTCCACACGGACAGGGTGCCGGCTAACGGCCGGGCGGCGTAAGCCGACGGAAAGTGCCACAGAAACAGACCGCCTCTCTCCGAAGAGGTAAGGGTGAAATGGTGCGGTAAGAGCGCACCGGCGTTCCCGGAGACGGGGCGGCCGGGCAAACCCCACCCGGAGCAAGACCAAATAGGGGAGCGATGGGGTGTCCGGCCCCGCTCCCGGGTAGGTCGCTGGAGGCGAT
>DASCRM010000060.1:0-11312 GCA_034406555.1 Dehalococcoidia bacterium
CCCAGCGCCATGCGGTTCACCGTGAAACGGCAGGGTCTGCGTGAGCAGACGCGAGACTGCGTCGGCACTCATTCGAGGCGGGCTCCTTATGGCGGGGCATCAGTCTGCACCGGCATCGTCTAGCACGCACGGACAACTGGCCGCACATTGACGCTGTTGAGCGCGCGCCGGTACGATCGCCCTCGACTTTGCGTACCAGGTACGCAAAGCATCGATGGAGGCTCGATGCAGCCCTTGCGGGTCGCGCTCGCTCAACTGAACACCACCGTCGGCGATCTCGGCGGCAACCGTGCGCTGATCCTCGACGCCGCCCGCCGCGCCGCCGATGCTGGCGCGGAGCTGGTCGCCTTCCCCGAACTCGCGATCACCGGCTACCCGCCGGAGGACCTGCTGATCCGCTCGGCGTTCATCGAGGACGCGCGCACCGCCCTCGAACAGCTCGCTCGCGATGCAGACGGCCTGCCGCCGCTGATCGTGGGCTGCGTCGGATTCGACCACCACCTCTACAACGCCGCGGCCGTACTGCACGGCGGCCAGATCGCCGGCATGTACTACAAGCACGAACTGCCCAACTACGGCGTCTTCGACGAGTTCCGCTACTTCCAGCCCGGCGACGAAGCACCAACCTTCCGCATCGGCGGCGGCGACATCGGCGTCACCATCTGCGAGGACATCTGGTTCCCCGGCGGGCCGATGCGCGAGCAGGCGCTGGCCGGCGCTCGTCTGATCGTGAACATCAACGCCTCGCCCTATCACGCCGGCAAGGCCAGCGCCCGCGAGCGCATGATCGCCACCCGCGCCACCGACAACGCCGTCGCTGTCGCCTACGTGAACCAGGTTGGCGGGCAGGACGAACTGGTCTTCGACGGCAACTCCTTCGTGCTCGACCCCTCGGGCGAGGAGATCGCGCGCGCCGCGTCGATGCAGGAGGACCTGCTGATGGCGGACGTGCCGATCGAGCGGGTGATCCAGACACAGCTTCACGACCCGCGCATCCGCCGCGAACGCGGCCCGCAGCACCGCACCCCGCCGATCGTGGTGACGGAGGCCCGCAATGAACCTCAGACGCCGCTGCCGCAGAGCGCGCCCGTCGAGCCGGCCGAGGAGCTGACCGAGACCTACGACGCGCTCGTGCTCGGCACGCGCGACTACCTGCGCAAGACGGGCTTCGAACGCGTCTTCGTCGCCGTCTCGGGCGGTATCGACTCCGCGCTCGTCGCCGCGGTCGCAGTCGATGCGATCGGGCCGGAGCGGGTGACAGGCGTCTCGCTGCCATCGCGCTACTCCTCGGAAGGCTCGATCGCGGACGCGCAGGGGCTGGCCGAACTGCTCAGCTTCCGCCTCATCACCTTCCCGCTGGAGGCGACCCATCAGGCAGCCCTCGACACCCTCGCGCTCGAGTGGGAGGGCAGCGAGCCGGGCACGGCGGAAGAGAACTTGCAATCGCGGCTGCGCGGGCTGCTGACGATGGCGCTCTCCAACAAGGAACCGTCGTCCATGGTGCTGACAACCGGCAACAAGTCGGAGTACGCCTGTGGCTACGCGACGCTCTACGGCGACATGGCAGGCGGATTCGCGGTACTCAAGGACGTCTCGAAGACGCTGGTCTACGAGCTGGCGCGATACCGCAACACGCTGGGCCCCGCGATCCCGCAAAACTCGATCGACAAGCCCCCGTCGGCAGAACTCCGCCCCGACCAACTCGACTCCGACTCGCTACCGCCCTACGACGTGCTCGATCCGATCCTCGAGGCCTACGTCGAGGATGACCTGCCTGTCGAGGCGATCGTCGTGATGGGATTCGAGCCCGATGCCGTGCGACGCGTGATCGACCTCGTGAACCGCAACGAGTACAAGCGTCGCCAGTCCCCGCCCGGCGTGAAAATCAGCAGCCGAGCCTTCGGCCGCGACCGCCGCCTGCCGCTCGCCAACCGCTACCGAGGCTAACGCAACACGAGCCATTCCCCCGGAGTTCCAGCAAGAGGGATGCGGGGGGCGAAGCCCCCTGCAGGTCCAAGGGCGGGTGGGCGGGTTCCATCCAGAAAACACAGCGCGCGAAGCGCGACCCTACTCCTCGGTGTCGGACTCCTCGGCAGCATCGAACGCGTCACCGAGCCGCTGACCGACGGCCGCACTGAGCGTGTCCGAGGCGGTCAGGCTGATCCACGTCTCGAAGGCCTCGCGCACCGGCGCGTACGCGGCCTCGATCTCGTCCTGCAACGCCTCCTCGGAGCCCATCGCCATGCGCGCGCCGGAGATCCTCGCGACCAGCGCCTGCAGCCGAGGCTCCAGCGTGTCGTAGAGGTCGTGGAACCGCTCATCGCCCTCGGCGTGTCCGCGATCCTTCATGATCTCGAGCGCGCCGAGCACCCAGGCGACGGTGCCGAGCACCGTCCCGGCCTCCTCGCCCTCGAGAGCCAGCGCGAGGTGCTTCTTCGGGGGTGTCACGAGACGTGCCCGTTCTCGAACGCCACGGTCTCCGCCATGAGCACCCCACCGACGAGCGCAGCATCCTCGCCGAGCGTCGACGGCACCACGCTCGGGCCGGGTGCCACCTCATCGATCACGCTCTGCACGAGCGTTGCCAGCCGCTGCGCGTGCTCCTCCTCGGCGTCCAGCACGATCACCGCTGGGTCGAGCAGCGCCGAGGCGTCCGCGACCAGCCCTGCGACGGTCTCCACCGTCTGTGCCGTGGCCTCAGCCGTCAGCTCCGGCATCGCGGGCAACGCGCCCGCCTCGCTGTGGGCTCCCCGCAACTGGCGGCCTCCGACGAGCGCCGCGACAGCCGGCTCCCCGCGCAACGAGAAGTACAGCGCGTCGTCCACGCCTTGTGCCGCGCCCTGCCAGCGCTCGCCAGTCAGCGCGGCCACGGTGCGGCTCTCCGCGACGACCGGGGCATCGATGTGTCTGCGCACCGCGTCGGCGACCGCGAGCCCGTCCCACGTGCCCTGCCCCGTGCTTCGCAGCAGTGTGCCGGTCGTCGCATCGACGGCGCCGGGGGCCGCGATCGCGATACCGACCGCCGAGCGTCGCTCATCGTCGCGCGCGAAGAAGGTCGCGATGCGGCCTCCGACCTCCCACGACCACGCCTTGGCGTCCGCCAGCTCCGGCAACGGCCACTGCTCGCGGCCCAGCGGGCTGCCACCGGGCTCCACCATCAGCAGCCGCAGCGTCTCAGCGGTGAAATCGATTGCCAGCAGCACAGGTTCGGGAGTCATCCGGCGTTCGCCCTCTCCGCCGCTTCCGCATCGGCATCCGCGATCTTACGCAACGCCTCCGCTACGTGATCGACATCGCTGCTCGCCTCGATGCCTGCCAGCGGGATCGCGATCAACTCGCCCGGCAACGGCGACGATGCGGCGAAATCACGGTCGAGCAGCCGCTCGTCGTCCTCGCCCATCGTGGCCCGCACCTTCGCGTCACGATGCAGCGAGGGGCCGATTGCAACCTCGCAGGTGATGCCCTCCGCGGTCAGCGCCGCGACCGTGTCGGCCGCAGTCCGCTTCCAGAGCTGCGAGCGCAGGCGCACGACGTAGCGGTCGTAGCCGTGCCGCACCCAGCGCCCGTGTGCCATCTTCGCCAGCGCGCGGATGCCCCGGAGCTGCTCCGTCAGTTGCCACGCCGCCTCGCGACGGCGCTGAAGCGATGCTGTTATTGCCCGCAGCTCAGCGAGCGCGATGCGCAGCGACTGCTCCTCCGGCACGCTGCGCACGGCGCGAGCACGTTCGGCGCCAGCGTCCTCCAACAGCACCGCGCCGCCGGCAGCACCTTCTCCGCCGGTCAGCACGTGTTCGCGGCCAAAGCCGAGTACCGCCGCCGTCCCGAAGCTGCCGACAGGCTCTCCGCGATGCTCACCACCGAGGGCCTCAGTCACATCCTCGATGATCGCCACCTCGCCACGCTCCGCCAGCCCCAGCAGCTCCGGCATCGTCGCCGGATGCCCGAAGGCGTGGACGACGACCGCCGCCCGCGTCGCCTCACCGAGCGCGCGAGCGAGCCCGCGAGGCGAGAGGGAAACAGTCTCCGGGTCGATATCGCCGGGCACGGGCGTCATTCCGGCGGCCTTCACCGCCTCGGTTGCTGGGTCGCCGTGCAACGTCGGCACGACCACCTCGCCGTCGTCGAGCCCGATTGCCTCGAACGCGAGCGCGTACGCCTCCACGAGGCTCGCGCTGGCGACCGCGATCCGCCCACCACCGACGAACTGCGTCAGCTCGCCCTCGAACGCGGCGAGCGGGTCGGGATCATCGGCGGGCGGCGGCACGACGTAGCGAGGGAACGGCTCGGCCCGAACGGGCGATCCGCCGTCGACCGCGAGTTTGGCGCTCATCGCGCGAGTCCGAACCGGAGCGTGCTCTGCATGCGCCGGAGCGTACGAGAGGTGCGCGCGCTGACGCAAAACGATGCCCCGCTGACTACGGCGAGGTGCCACGCGGCGACGCTGTGGCAAGGTGTAGCCATGAACGTGGAAATTGGCCCGATTGGCATCATCGGCGCAGGGCGTCTCGGCAGCTCGCTCGCCGTCGCCCTGCATGCCGCCGGCTACCCCGCGCGCGTAATCGCCAGCCGCAGCACGACCTCAGCCGAGGCGCTCGCAAACCAGCTCGAAGGCGCGACGGCAGCCACGCCCGAGCAGGCCATCGAGGCCTGCGAGATGCTCTTCCTCACCGTCCCCGACGACGAAATCGCCTCGCTGGCGGCCTCGCTACCATGGCGCGAAGGTCAGCACGCCGTCCACTGCAGCGGTGCGATCGGCCTCGATGCGCTCGCGGCGGCCACCGAGGCGGGCGCGACCGCTGGCTGCCTGCACCCACTGCAGTCGTTCCCATCGCGCGAAGGTGATGCGACTCGCTTCCGCGACATCGTCAGCGGCATCGAGGCCCCTGCCCCACTCTCGGGTCTGCTCGAAGCGATCACGCGCGACCTCGGCGGCGAGGTCGTCCGACTGGAGGGCGTCGACCGCGCCCGCTATCACGCTGCCGCCGTCTTCGCGAGCAACTACGCGGTCGCGCTCGCAAGTGCTGCCGGTCGAGCATGGGAGCTGGCCGGACTACCTGCCAAGCAGGCACGCCTCGCGCTCGCCCCCCTACTGCTCGGCACTGCCACCAACATCGCCGATCGCGAGCTCGCAGAGGCGCTCACCGGCCCACTCGCCCGCGGCGACCTTGCGACGATCGAGCGCCATCTCGCGGTCCTCGATGCTGCTCCGGACGGCGATGCGGAATTGGCAGCGCTCTATCGCCGCCTGGGCTCAGAACTGCTCGCCCTCGACCTCGACCACCCGCCGATGACGACGGAACGGCTACACGAGCTGTTCGAGGGCGACTGATTGCATCTCCCTGATGAGAGCATGGTTCCCGCCGGTGTCGACTTCGTTACGACTGACGTCCTCCCGCGACTCCTCTACGCGCGGTCGTTCCATCCGACGGCAAGCGCCGGGGGAGCGGGGGCGAAGCCCCCGCAAGAGAACGGCGGGCGGGCGGGTCACCCCCGAAGGGGAAAACACAGCGCGGCAGAGCCGCGTCCGTCTTCCATCTCACAGCCCCCAACCCACCTCGCACGTACACTGAGCGAATGAAGCTCGAACTCGGCGAACACGTCATCGACTGCACCGACCACACCGCGATCATGGGCATCCTCAACGTCTCCGACGACTCGCCCGTCACCACCTCGATCGCCAGCGCCGGCGACGCCCGCGAACGCGCGCTCGCGCTCGTCACCGAGGGCGCAGACATCATCGACGTGGGCGCGCACTCGACAGCCGCCGGCAAGCGCGACATCTCGCCACAGGAGGAGATCGAGCGCGTCTGCCCCGTGATCGCGGCGCTGGCCTCGGAAGGCGTCCCCACCTCGGTCGACACATGGACCGCCGAGGTTGCGCGAGCAGCCGCCGAGGCCGGTGCGAACCTACTCAACGACGTCACTGGCTTCAGCGACCCCGCGATGGTCGCCGTCGCGGGCGAATACGGGCTCGCCGCGTGCGTCATGCACATGCGGGGCAAGCCGAAGCTCCACTGGGAGGTCGACCAGAGCTACAACGACATCGCAACCGAGGTGCGAGAGTTCCTGATCGACAGCGCCGCGACTCTGGAGCAGGCGGGTGCCGGACAAGTCTGGATTGACCCCGGATTCGCCTTCGGCAAGTCCCCGCAGGACAACGTGCTGATGCTGCGCGACGTGCCAAACCTCGTCGCTACCGGCTACCCGGTGCTGATCTCCGCCTCGCGCAAGGGCTTCCTCAGCCAGCTGCTGGGCCACGAGGACGACCAGTACGCGCAGGGCACCTTGGAGGCGACGATCGCCTTCAACACCCTCGCTGCCACCATGGGCGCGCACATCGTGCGGGTGCACGACATCGCCGCCATCGCCGACGCAATCAAGATCGTCGACGCCGTGCGTGCGGCCGGCTCAGCCGCCGCGGACTAGCTCCCACCGCCGGCGACAGCCGTGGAGGCACGTTCGGCTCGTTGTTTCGCGAGTTCAGAGACTTCCAACGGCCGGAAGGCCCGCCAGTAGATCGCCGTCGAGATCGCGTAGCAGGCACCCATGATCAGGAACGGAGTCGTGAAGTCGCCGCCATCGAGCAACCGCGACCCGCCCCAGAGTGCGAGCGCCGAGAGCGCCCCACCGACCGCGATCTCGATGCCCGTACTCGTAGCGCGCTCGCGGGCGTCGAGCACCTCCATGTTGAAGGCGTCATCCAGCGGCCCGCTCATTCGGAACACCATTACGCGGCCGGCGTACGAGGCGCCGACCAGCCACAGCAACAGCGCACCTTCGCCCAGCAGCACCGGCAGTAGCCCCATCCCGAAGACGAACGGCAGCGCAAGCATCCGCGTGAGCGTGATCGCATCGACCTTCAACATGCGCGCCGCCAGCAACGGGACGAACAGCATTGCGGCCGCCAGCGCCAATTCCCCGCCCGCGAACATGAAGCCGATCTGCGCATCCTCCGCGTGCAGGTGCCCCTCATGGAACGCGACGTTGAAGAGCGGACCGATCGCGCCGTAGCCGAGCGAGATGAACCCGCTGGTCAGCACGAAGAACGCGATCCTGCGAGGGTGGTGAATCCCCGACGTCAGGGCGCGCACGCTCCAGCGTCGAGCGCCCGGTCTCGCCGTCCGCAAGAAGTCCTGCTCAGGTCGCTCGATCGCCTCGGTCGTCCGCAGCAGCACTGCGGGGAGCAGCGAGAGATACCAGAGTCCGAGCCCCGCGTACGTCGCGTAGCGATAGGCCTCGACCTTACCGATCGAGTCGATGAAGAGCAGCGGTACGAGCGCAGCGATCAGCGCGCCGGTCATCGCCGAGAAGGTGCGCAGGCTGCCGGCGACGGCGAACAGGTGCACACGCTCCTCCGGCCGACTGTTCTCGGCCATGAACGCGGGCTCGGCGGTGTGATGCAGATTGCCAAAGAACGCGCCGAACGCGGGTGCAGCCAGCAGCATGCCCTCACTCTGTGTGCTGATCTGCACCAGCCCAATCACCGCGCCGATGCCATCACCGAGGACGAACGAGGCTTTACGCCCAATGCGGTCGGAGACCAGTCCCGCAGGCACTGCAGTGATCGCGCGGGCGATCGCTTCGATGATCAGGCGTAGTGCGATGAACTTGATGTCGAACCCAATGGCCAGCAAATAGAGGTTGAACAGCACGGTCCACGAGCCGTGGATCATGTCCATCCCGATCACGTGCAGCACATAGAGGTTCGCGTTGCGGCTGAACTGCCGCGTCTTCGTGATGTACTCATTCACGACGGCACCCGCGCCGCCCGATCGATTGCCGCTCATCGCCTGCTCCTCATGTGCCCGCCTTGTGGAGGCACCGTAGAACTTCAAGTGTAGTTGAAGTCAACCGTGCCATCATGAGGTCGATGGCATCGCTCGCGAACCACCTCACGATCGGCGACCTCGCCCGCCGCAGCGGCATCGCCACCTCCGCGCTACGCTTCTACGAGCAGCGAGGCCTGATCGAGGCCGAGCGTACGACCGGCAACCAGCGTCGCTACCCGCGTGCGACGTTGCGCACAGTCGCAATCATCCGTGCGGCGCAGGGCCTCGGTCTCTCGCTGGAAGAGATCCAGCACGCCCTCGACACGCTGCCCGGTGGCCGCACGCCAACGAAACGCGACTGGGAACGCCTCTCGCGTTCATGGCGCCGAGGCCTCGACGACCGCATCGAGGAACTCGAACAACTCCGCGACAGCCTCTCCAGCTGTATCGGCTGCGGCTGCCTCTCGCTGCGCACCTGTGCGCTGTTCAACGCCGGCGACCACGCCGCGACCCGGGGCGTCGGCCCGCGCTACCTGCTCGGCGACCGCTACGACGACCCCGACCCCCTCGCGGGCGACGCCTAAGCGGCACCGCGCGACAGCCGAGGCCGACGACGCTACGCTGCGGCGATGCACGTACTTATCTCCACCGGGCTCACCCTCCCTCAGGTCAGCGACGCCGACCTCGCACGTATCACCGCGGCCGCCGGCCCCAACTCGACCGTCACCCTCGCCAGCACGGAGGAGGAGGCGCTGGCCGCTGCGCCGGACGCAGACGTGATCCTCGGGCCCGTCAGCGAGGAGGTGTTCGCCGCTGCCCCGAAGCTGCGCTGGGTCGCCGCCATCGCCTCCGGCGTCGACCACTACCTCTTCCCCGCGCTCAGGGACGGAGACGTGGTGCTCACCAGCGAGAAGGGGCTCGTCGGCAGCCACCTCGCTGAGCACGCCTTCGGTCTGCTCTTTTCGCTCACTCGCGGCATCGCGCAGAACGTGCGCTACGGCAACGAGACATGGGAGCACCGCTTGGAGTTCCGACGCGACAACATCGAGCTCGAAGGGATGACGATGGGCATCATCGGCCTCGGCGGCACCGGCCGCGCAATCGCCCGTCGCGCTGCCGCGTTCGGCATGCTCTGCCAGGCAATCGACCGCGAAGAGGTGACCACGACCCCGGAGATCGCAGAGGTACGCCCGACCAGCGCTTTCAACGAACTGCTCGAGACCTCCGATGTGGTCGCGGTCTGCTGCCCGCTCACGGAGGAGACGCAGGACCTCTTCGATGACGACGCATTCGCCCACATGAAGCCCACCGCCTACCTGGTCAACGTCACCCGTGGCGGCATCGTGGACGGCGATGCGCTGATTCGGGCGCTCGAAGGCGGCCAGATCGCCGGCGCGGGCCTCGACGTCACCTCGGAGGAACCGCTGCCGTCCGACCACGCACTCTGGGACGCGCCCAACCTGGTAATGACGCCGCACACAGCAGGCGCCAGCCAGCTCCGCGCCGGTCGCAACCTCGACCGCTTCTGCCGCAACCTCGGACGCTTCGCAGCAGGCGAGCCGCTGGAAGGCGTCGTCAACAAGGGACTGGGCTTCTAGGCGGCGGGCTGGGATCCGTCTCAGGGGACTAAGGTACTTCGGCGCGATCCGCTACAGCAACCGGGGCCGCACATATAGGGCTGCGGGCATCAACGCTCCGGCGAGAACCTGGTGCGGCATCACCCTCGACCGTCTCAGAACAAGCAGCAGCAGCGGCACCGCGCTGAGAGGGCGGCAACTGCGCGATCACACACGAAGAGCGCCGGCCGACTGACTCCAATCGAGGGTGCGGGAGCGAAGCCCCGGCAAATCTAAGGGCGGGTGGGCGGGCTCCATCCAGAACACACAGCGCGACAACGCCGCGTCCGCTCTCCACGACCAGCGAGGCTAGATCACCCCCGCCTCGCGCAGCGCAGCGACGCCGTCAGCGTCGTAACCCAGCGTGCCGAGAATCTCCGCCGTCTGCTCGCCGATCTCTGGCGTCGGCTGTAGCACGTGGTCCGGTGACGGCGTCCGGCTGAGGTTGACCGCCTGTCCGACGACGTGCGTATCACCGATCGACGGCGACTGCATCGGAATCGCGATCCCCAGGTGCTGCACCTGTAGGTCGGCGAACGTCTCCTCGATGCTGTTGATCGGTCCACACGGCACGCCGGTCTCGTTCATCACCGTGATCCACTCCGCGCTCAGGCGGGTCACCGTGATCGTCTCGATCGCCTCGTTCAGCTCATCGCGATGCTGTCCGCGCACGCGGGGGTCGGCGAAGTGCTCGTGCTCGCCCAGCTCGGGCGCATCCAGCGCCTCGCACATGCGCCGGAACATCTCGCCGCCGGAGGCAGCGATGTTGATGTAGCCGTCGGAGGTGCGGAAGACGCCGGTCGGTACCGCCGTCGGGTGGTTGTTCCCCGCCTGCGGGGGCACCTCGCCGCCGATCAACCAGCGTGCCGCCTGAAAGTCGAGCATCATGATCTGTGCTTCCAGCAGCGAGGTATGCACCCACTGCCCCTCGCCGGAACGCCCGCGCTCGTGCAGCGCGATCAGGATGCCCTGCGCCAGCTGCAGGCCGGCTGTCATGTCCGCGATCGCGATCCCAACGCGCACGGGCCCCTGCCCCGGCAGTCCGGTGATCGACATCAACCCACCCATGCCCTGTGCGATCTGGTCGACGCCGGGGCGGCTCACGTACGGGCCGTCCTGCCCGAAGCCGGAGATGCTGCCGTAAATCGCGCGCGGGTTGACGGCCTTCACCGCCTCGTAATCGATGCCCAGCCGGTGCTTCACGTCCGGTCGGTAGTTCTCGACCACGATGTCGGCGTCTTCGAGCAGCTTGAAGAAGATCTCCTTGCCCTCATCCGCCTTCAGGTTGAGCGTGATCGCTCGCTTGTTGCGCTGCAGGTTCTGGAAGTCAGGGCCGTGGCGTGCGCCGCCGGCCATGTCGATCGCCCCGGGCGGTGCCGGCGCCTCGATCTTGATCACGTCCGCGCCCCAGTCGGCGAGCTGGCGCACGGCCGTGGGGCCCGCGCGCACGCGCGTCAGGTCGAGCACGATCAGGTCGTCGAGCGGTAGGTACCCGTTCTCAGCCATGGTTCACCCCTCAGCGAGTCGCAGTGCGCACAAACATTGGCGCGATAATAGCCCTTCCGAGTCCGGACCCACGCTGAGGCGCTACTTCTCGCCGACCGATCCGGGCGATGGATACACCGCACCGTCGAATGAGAAGAAGGTCGGCGAGTTGCACTGCGGGCAGATGCGAATCTTCGTCGTGCCCGTCGCGTGCCCCGCGTGCCAGCCGACATCCGACGTCACCTCGGTGCCGCAATAGCCGCACTCGAACGTCACCGGCTCGCCGCTGACGGCACCCATCCAAGAGTGCCCGCCCGTCCTCAAGTAGTCGCGTGGCTCGGCCGTCATACGCATTCGCCCGTCATCGCGGCGCGATGATAGCGCGCTTTGATGGGCCGGGCGTCGCGATGTGACGATCGCCACCACGAGATGTGCAGGCGGG
>DASCRM010000061.1:0-15449 GCA_034406555.1 Dehalococcoidia bacterium
GGGCGCTGCCGTGCGGTTGTTCGCGGTGAAGATGAAGCCGGTGTCCGGGTTCTCCTCGATCGGGAGCTCGTCCACCGGGATCGAGCCGTCCCACTCGTGCTCGCCGTCCCAGCCGGGCACGGGCAACAGCCACGCCGGGCGCTTCGGGATGCGACCGACGTACTGGAAAGCGATGTCGCCCTGCGGGTCGGCAAAGCAGTAGTTGCCGCTGATCGAGTCGAGCTTTCGGAAGCCCTCGCGCGCCTCGGCGACTGTCGAGGCGGTGAAGTACAGCATGTGCGCGTCGAAGTCATGCGCCGGCTCCGCGAGCCCCCATGCGGCGGCGACGACTTCCTCGTCGCTCAGCGGATCGCCTGCGACGACAGGGCCGTGACGCGTCTCCCACACCACCTCGGTCGCCGCCTCGCCCCCTTTCACCTCGAAACTCTCATCGAGGCGTCTGAGCGGCTCCCAGTCGTCGCCGAAGCGTGCCTCCGGGCCGTCATCGCCCTGGCGGATCTGTTCGCGGTAGAGCGTCCAGCGGTCGCCGTTCGAATGCGTCATCGTCCACGCGACCTTCGTGTTGTGGCCGTAGTAGACGGGGCCGGGATAGGCGGGGTTGCAGGGTCCGGCGACCGTGAACTCCGGGCACTCCATGTGTACGACGTACCACTGGCCGGGAATGCCGACAGCGAGGTGCGGGTCACCGCAGACGATCGGTGCGCCGGTGTCCGTGCGCGACCCGTGGATCACCCAGCAGTTCGACCCGCCACCCGCGGCGACGACGCCGCCCGGCGTCCCCATCGCGGCCTCGATGTCCGCAGCGTACGGATGTGTCTCATCGAGCCAGCGCCCGCCAGTCGGGTTGATCAGCGTCGCGCCTTCTGCGACGTCGGAGACCAGCGCGTTCACCGCGTCGGCACCGAGCGCGCCGGCAGCCTTCGCGTAGTGCAACCGCGAGGCCCAGTGCGCCCCGGCGGAGACCATCTTCAGCACGGCGAGCGAGTCGACCGGCGTCCACGGCTGTATCTCGTGGTCGATCGCGTGGAACTCGAACGGCTTCGGCCCGGCGGCGATCGCGGCGTTGATGCCGGCGGAGTACGCCTCCAGGATCATGCGCGAGTCGTCGGATTGCGCCTCCCACTCGCGCTCTGCGTAGCGACCGTAGCCGAGACGGCGGTTGAGGCGGTCGCGGCCCAGCAGGCCTTTGTTCAACATTCCGGCGGCACGACCGTGCGCCATCTGGCGGTAGAGCTCGATCTGGTAGAGCCGGTCCTGCCCCATGCAGAAGCCCTGCCCGAAGAAGGCGTCGCGGGCGCTCTCCGCCTTGATGTGCGGGATGCCCCAGCGGTCGCGCACGATGCGCAGGGGACCGTCGAGGCCGGCGACCGTCAGTTCGCCCTCCGTCTGAACCAGGCAATCTTCCGGTTGAACGTTCGTCATCGCGCACCCCTCTGCGTGTTCGGCGCGGCAGTTATAGCATCGCGGAGGCGTGAGGCGCAGCGGCTAGACTGCCAGCGGAGGTACGCGAGTGGCCCAATCTGCCCCGCAGCTCGCGCTGACGGGCGACATCGGTGGGACAATGATGCGTGCGGCGCTGATCGATCGCGGCGGCAGAGTACTTGCCCGTCGCGACAGCCCGACCGAGCCCTCGCGCGGACTCGTCGCCGCCGCGCAACTCCTCGCCGCGATGCTCACCGAGGTACGCGCGACCACCACAGAGGCAATCGCGGGAGTCGGTATTTCGACGGCCGGGCCGGTCGACCCCACGACAGGCATCTACCGCGCGCCGCCGAACCTCGGTGGCTGGGACGGGATGACGATGGTGCCCGCGATCGAGCAGGCGCTCGGGCTGCCGGTCGCCGTCGGCCATGACGCGACGCTGGCCGCGATGGCGGAGGTCGAGTTCGGGGCGGGGCAGGGGATGCGTCACCTGCTCTACGTCACCGTCAGCACCGGCATCGGCGCTGGCATCGTCGCGGACGGCCGCCCGATCACCGGTGCGACGGGCGGGGCAGGCGAGGCCGGGCATCTGATCGTGCAGCCCGGAGGCCCGGTCTCTGGCGCGGGCTGCGGCGGCTGCCTGGAAGCGATGGCGTCGGGCAGCGGCATCGCCGCCGAGGCTCGCCGTCGCATCGGTGCCGGAGCACAGAGCTCGCTCACCGCGATCGCGGAGCCGACCGCGCGCGAAGTCTTTGAGGCCGTCGCTGCGGGCGATGCCGTCGCGGGGGCGATCATCGACGACGCGACCACCTACCTCGGTGCGGGCCTCGCGGGGCTCCTCGCAGTCTTCGATCCGGAGCTACTAGTGCTGGGCGGCGGGGTGATCGACGGGCTGCGCCCTCGCTGGGACGACGTGTTGGAGGCGACACGATCGCGGGCGCTACCACGCTACGCGGACGGTGTCCCGCTGGTGGTGAGCACGCTGGGTGACGCCGTCAGCCTGCTCGGCGCGGCGGTGCTGGCGTTCGAGCGGCCCTAGTCCAAGACCGAGAGCGCCGCGAACGCCCGCACGGCGCGCTCCGCCGTTGGGAAGACGCCGATGCCGGCGTCGGCGTAGCGGCGCAGTACGTCGGCGTCCTGTGGAGCGCCGATCAGCGCCAGCGGCTTTCCGATGTGGTCGACCGCTGCCGACATCTGATCGGCGAAATCCGCGACACCATCACCCGAGCCGCGGCCACCGATTACGACGACGCCATCGACATTCGGATCCGCCCCTACGATCTCGGTTACGCGGGCGTATACGTCCATCGGGCCGTACATGATCAAGCCAACATCGACGGGGTTGCGGGGCGACGTGCCGACCGCGCTGATTTCGCTGCGCAGGCGTTCGATCGTCTCCTCCGCGAGCTCAGCGAGCTGTAGGCCGGCCTCTTCGGCGGCGTCCGTCGCGGAGATGCTTGGTCCACCCGGCCCGGTGACTATTGCGAGCCGTCGCACCGCCCCCCGAGGGTGCATGCGTAGCGCCACGACCACGTCGGCGAGGTCGTGGATCGTTTTCGCCGGAACGACGCCGGCCTGTCGTGCCATCGCCTCCCAGAGCCTGTTCGTGCCGGCGAGCGCGCCGGTGTGGCTGCGAGCGGCCCTCGCACCGCCCTCGGTGCGCCCCGACTTCCACATCACAACCGGCTTGCGCTCTGTCGCGTAACGCAGCGCCTCGAAGAGCCGCCGACCGTCCCGCGCGCCCTCCACGTACATCGCGATCAGCTTCGTCGCGTCGTCGTCGGCGAAGTAGCGCACGAAATCGGCGGCCTCCAAATCGAGCTGATTGCCCATCGATACGACCTTGCTGAGAGCGAAGCCGCGCGTCGCGCCATCGCGAGCGAACGCGCTCACCAGCGATCCGCTCTGAGAGATGAAGCCCACGTCTCCGGATTCGGCCGGCATGTTGGGAAACGCGGCGAGCCCGAGCGAGGGCACGTAGAGGCCCATGCAGTTCGGTCCGACCAGGCGGACGCCGGCCTGCCGCGCCACCGCCAGCAGCTCGGCACCGCGCGCAGACCCTTCATCGGTACCCAGTTCATCGAAGCCGGCCGTGAACATCACCACGCCCGCGACCCCGGCCTTGCCGCAGTCCTCCACGACACTTGCCGCCGCGCCCGGCGGGGTGACGACGATCGCGATGTCGATTCGCGCTCCGATCGCGCTGACGCTGGGGTATGTCTCGAGGCCCAGAATCTCGTCGGCGTTCGGGTTCACGGGGTAGACGTTGCCGTGAAAGCCGGGCTTCTGCAGCGCCTCGAGGAACATGCGCCCGGTCTTCATGCCTCGTGGTACACCGACGACGGCCACCGAGCGCGGCGCGAAGATGCGTTCCATCACTTCGTGTGGGACGGCCGGAGTGGAAGAGTCCATAGCGGCAGGATTCTACCCGCCTCGCGACTCGATCTGCATGAGACCTTCGACCCTGTCAGCGAGGCGGCGGGGGACTAGCCCCTCGCACCTGTGGCTACGGCCTCGCGGTTCTCAGCGGGCGTCCCCGGTGGGATCGAGCAGCCTGCAGTGATGAAGAGCCGTTCCGGCCCGGTCGCGAGTGCCACCGCGGCCTGGTCGCCGGCCTGCGCCGCGGCCATTGAGTCGAGGAGGGCGTGGTCGACGCCGCCCATCACGGCCTTCGTCGTGCGCGCCTTCACCTCGGCCAGACTCGGGTTGCCCTCGCCGTGGTCGGCCCAGTTGATCACCGGCACCGGGTAGTCGAGTAGCAGATCGATCATGTTGTTGTCGCGGCAGACGTGCAGGATGTTGAACTCCGCGTCGCGGATCTGCGCGAGCAATTGCAGGTCGTACGGGCGGCCGAATTCGCGGTAGAAGTCGGGCGTGCAGACATCGTTGCTCGCCCAGCGGAGCGGCGCGAAGAAGATGCCGGCCGCACCGATCTCCAGTGCCGCCTGCGAATACTCGGTCAGTGTCTGCGTCACCGCTGCGATCGCGCTGTGCGTGGCCGCCGGATCCTCCGCGGCCAGCTCGATCAGCCGCGACTCAGACCCCGTGAGCCGTCCGACGACGGAGAGCGGCGAGAAGACCGTGTGCACGATGTCGACCTCGTCGCCGACCTCGGAAATCAGCATGTTCAGCGCGTTCAGGTGCTCCTCGAATACCCCGCTGAATGCGTTCACCGGTTGCAGTGTCGCGAGGTCCGCCACCGAGGTGATGGCGGGGCTGGTGAGCGGCGCGGCCTGATCGTCGGTCGGCGCCCCGTACTCGCTGCCCCACGCCTCCGCGAAATAGCTGGCGCGAGGGTTGAGCTTGATGAAGTCCCAGTCGTAGGCGCGGTACTGCTCGAGCGTCGCCTCCACGAGG
Source organism: Dehalococcoidia bacterium (assembly GCA_034406555.1). Lineage (GTDB taxonomy): Bacteria > Chloroflexota > Dehalococcoidia > UBA2979 > UBA2979 > SHYR01. The sequence continues at coordinate 4,780 of DASCRM010000061.1, forward strand.
TCGCTGGCCGACCATTCCCGCGTGAAGTCATGCCCCCACATCGAGGCCGGCGGACGATCGAGGGGTTCGCCGGCCAGTGCCGCGCGCACGCGTTGCTTCTTCGTCATCTCAGCCATCGTCTCCGCCTTTCGCTTGTCTGTTTGTACAGCCTACAGTCGCGCGATCAGCGCATCGCAGAACTGTTCGCTCGTGGCGTTCCCGCCCTGGTCGGGCGTGAGCGCCTTGCCGTTCTCGTAGATCCCCTCGATCGCCGCGACCAGCCGTTGGCTGGCGTCGGAGAAGTCGAGGTGATCGAGCATCATCGCCGCCGAGAGCAGCGTCGCCGTGGGGTTGATCGTGTTCGTGCCCGCGATGTCGGGCGCGGTCCCGTGTACCGGCTCGAAATACGCGAAGTCGTCGCCGTAGCAGGCGCTTGGCGCGAGTCCCAGTCCACCGACCAGCGCCGCCGCCTCGTCCGAGAGGATGTCGCCGTAGAGGTTCGGCAGCACCGCGACGTCGATCTCGTGAGGGGTCGCGACGAGGCGCCGAGCGAAGTCATCGGCAAGGTAGTTCACGTACTCAATCTCCGGGTAGTCGCGGGCCACCTCGGCAGCCACATCGCGAAAGAGCCCGTCGGTCTGCGGCAGCACGTTCCACTTGCACGCCGAGGTGACCCGGCCGATGTGGCCGCGCTCCTTACGCTCCTGCGCGAGCCGGAACGCGAACTCCACGATGCGGCGGGTGCCTGCCTCCGTGATCACCTTGATCGCGAACTGGCCGCCGTCCTCCGGCAGTGGGTTGTTGCGACGGCTGGTGAGGCCCAGCGGCACGAGTTGCTGGAGGTCGCCCTCGATGCCGGTGTACACGTCCTCCGTGTTCTCGCGCACGATCACGAAGTCGATGCCCTCCGGGTCGCGCAGCGGGCTTGCCGCGCCCGGCAGATAGCGAGTCGGACGCACATTCGCGTAGGTGTCCTTGCCGTAGCGCAGGTAGCCAATCGCCGGGGTGAGCCCACTGGAGGAGCCAAACAGCGTCGTATCGGTCGCGTCGATCGCCTCGCGGCAGACATCGTTCCACTGGTCGCCGTGCTCGGCGGTGCCGTCTTCGCCGGAAGGCAGCTCGGTGAACTCGATCGTCGGTTCCATCGCCTGCAGCACTCGCAGCGTCGGTCCGACCGCCTCAGGAGCGGCGTCGTCGCCCGGAATCACGCACACTCGCTTGCTCATCGTTCGCAGTCTCCGCCTCATTTTGCTTCGGTAGCGCAATACTAGCCGTTGTTGACCGACACGCGCGGCAGTCCTGTGTCGAACGTCCCGGGACCACTGGGACGAACGTATGTGGGAGTGTTCGCAGGTGCTCACTACGATTGTCCTATGAATGCATCGACGAATACCCCTGCAACCTCGAACAGACGGAGAGTGGTGTTAGCCTCATCGTCCGACGATCGACCAGGGAAGACGCCGGTAATTCCCAATGGATGGAGGCCGGTGATGACTACTGAGCACCAGTACCGAGTGCTGCTCGTCGATGACCACGAGATCGTCCGGCGCGGGTTGAGGATCGTGCTCCAGGAGCGTCCGGATATCACGATCGTTGGCGAATCCGGGACGATGCAGAGCGGCATCGACGAGACAGTGCGCCTGCAGCCAGACGTTGTGATCATGGATCTCCGGCTGCCGGATGGCTCCGGTGTGGAAGCTTGCCGCGAGATTCGCAGCAAGGTACCGGACGCGAAGGTGATCATCCTGACCTCGTACGCTGACGAGGACGCGTTGTTCGCCGCGATCATGGCGGGCGCCTCCGGCTATGTCCTGAAGGACCTCGATCCCACGCGCTTGCAGCAAGCGATTCTCACCGTTGGCAGGGGTGGCTCACTGCTCGACCCAAAGATGGCGACGACCGTGCTGGAGCGCGTTCGGAAAGGCACCATGCAGCACCCGGCCGACGACGCTTTCTCGACGCTCTCGCCTCAGGAGGATCGCATCCTCGTCTTCATTGGCGAGGGACTGACGAACCGAGAGATCGCCGAGCAGCTCTCGTTGAGTGAGAAGACGATCAAGAACTACGTCTCGCAGATCTACTCGAAATTGCATGTACAGCGTCGCTCGCAGGCAGCGACGATCGCGACCGAGCGGCGGCTCCGCAAGGAGCAGTAGCCGCGCCCTGGCTTCCTCAGCCCGCCGCTCACGGGTCTGCGCGACGCCGCGCGGGCCTGCTACGCTGCGTTCGCCGCGCCGCGTGGGCGCGAGAGTAGGAGCGAGCGATGACTGCACCGGCCCTGAACGGGATGCGCGTCCTCGATATGACGCAGTACGAAGCCGGAACCTCCGGCACGCAGATGCTGGCCTGGCTCGGCGCGGATGTCGTGAAGGTGGAGTCGCCGTACGGCGATCCGGGCCGTCGCGCATTCACCCGCGGGACGGACGACTCGCAGTACTTCCTCAACTACAACAGCAACAAGCGCAGCATCGTGCTCGACCTCAAGACCGAACGCGGGCGTCAGCTCCTGCTTGACCTCGTGCCGAAGTTCGATGTCTTCGTCGAGAACTACGGGCCAGGCGTGATCGAGAACCTGGACATCGGCTACGAGGTGCTGAGCGCGATCAATCCTCGACTGATCTACACGCGCATCAAGGGCTTCGGTCTCGACGGACCGCACGCGAACTACAAGGTGTTTGACCCGCTGGCGCAGGCCGTAGCCGGAGCGATCTCCGTCACCGGCGAGCCGGACGGCGAACCCGTGAAGCCCGGCCCGACGATCGCCGACAGCGGCACCGGCATGCAGACTGCGCTCGGGATCACGGCGGCGTGGGCGCAACTCCAGCACACCGGCAAGGGCCAGCTGATCGAACTCTCGATGCAGGAAGTGATGACGATGTTCATGCGCACCGTCACCGTCCCAACCTGGGGCCAGCAGCCCGCGGAGCGTCGCGGGAACCGTGGTGGTGCACCAACGGGGATGTACCCCTGCGCGCCCGGCGGCAAGAACGACTACATCTACATCCACGTCGCGACAACACGGCTATGGGATCAGCTCTGCGCCTCGATGGAGCGCGATGACCTGCTGATCGACCCTCGCTTCCAGACCGGCCGCCTGCGCATGCAGAACGCCGACGTGCTGCGCGAGGAGATCAAGAAGTGGACGCTGCAGCACACGAAGCACAAGGCGATGACGATCCTCGGCGAGGGTGGTTGCGCTGTCGCTGCGGTCAACGATACGCAGGACGTTTTTAACGACCCGCACCTCAAGGCGCGTGGGTTTTTCGAGCAGGTTGAGCACCCGGCGGAGGGCACGATCACGCTGATGAACTCGCCGATCCGCATGTCCGAATCGAAGGTGCCGCTGAAATCCGCGCCGACGCTCGGTGGCGATACCGATCAGGTACTGGGCGACGAACTCGGCCTGAGCGGCGCTGAGATTGACCAGTTACACGAGGAACAGGTGATATTCTCGCGGGCGCGTCAGGCCGGCGCGGTCGCAGGCGACTGAGAACGAGCAACAACGAGGGGGACGACGATGACGACAGAGATGACGACCGGCGCGGATGTGCTGGTTGAGAGCATGAAGAAGCAGGGCGTCGACTACATGTTCGGCGTCGTCGGGTTCCCGATCATACAGCTTGCCGCAGCGGCGCAGCGCGCCGGCATCCAGTACATCGGCATGCGAAACGAACAGGCCGCCTCATACGCGGCACAGGCTGCCGGCTACCTCACGGGTCGCCCGCAAGCGTGCGCTGTGGTCTCCGGCCCCGGCGTGATCCATGCGCTCGCTGGACTGGCGAACGCGCAGTCGAACCGCTGGCCAATGCTCTTGATCGGCGGCGCATCCGCCACCTACCACAACGGTAAGGGCGGATTCCAAGAGGAGAGCCAGGTTCCGATCGCCGCACTGGTCAGCAAGTATGCGCACGCAGTCGAAGAGGCGGCGCGCGCGCCGTTCTACGTCGAGCAGGCGATCCGGCACTCGCTGCACGGCCGCCCCGGTGCCGCATATCTCGACATGCCGGACGACATCCTAAACGAGATGATCCCGGCCGACTCCGTGCAGCAGGCAGGGATCGTCCCCGACGCGCCTCGCCCGATGGCGGGGCCGGAGAACGTGAACGCCGCGATCGCGGCACTGAAGAGCGCCGAGAACCCGCTGGTGATCGTCGGCAAGGGCATGGCCTGGGCGCGTGCCGAGGACGAGGTGCGCGACTTCATCGAGCGCACGCAGCTCCCGTACCTCGCGACACCGATGGGCAAGGGCGTCGTCCCGGACGACCACCCGCTCTCGGTGGCCGCCGCGCGCTCATACGCGCTGCAGAACGCCGACATGGTGATGTTGCTGGGCGCGCGACTGAACTGGATCCTCCACTTCGGCGAGGCGCCGCGGTTCCGCCCGGACGTACGCACGATCCAGCTCGACATCGCCGCCGAGGAGATCGGCACCAACGTGCCAGCCGAGGTCGGGTTGGTCGGTGACGGCAAGGTGATCATGGGCCAGATCAACGCCGCACTCGATGACGATCCGTGGCAGTACCCGGAGGAGACGACCTGGCGCACCGGCCTCGCTGCCGGCGGCGAAGAGAACGTCGCGATCACGGCGGCGATGATGGCCGACGACAGCACGCCGATGAATTATCAGCGTGTGCTGAAGGATATTCGCGACACGATGCCGCGCGACGCGATCACCGTCAGCGAGGGTGCGAACACGATGGACATCGGCCGCACCATCCTCATGAACTACGGTGCCCGCGAGCGACTCGATGCCGGCACCTACGGGACGATGGGCGTCGGCATGGGCTTCGCCGTGGCTGCCGCCGTCGTTAACCCAGGCAAGCGCGTGATCGCCGTGGAGGGCGATGCCGCCTTCGGCTTCAGCGGGATGGAGGTGGAGACGATGGTCCGCTACAACCTCCTGATCACCACCATCATCATCAACAACAACGGCATCGGCGGCGGGCCATCGAAGCTCGACCCGGACAAGGCGCCGCCGCCCAGCGCGATGCTGCCGAACGCCCGCTACGAGAAGGTGATCGAAGCCTTCGGCGGTCGCAGTTACTTCATCGACAAGCCGGAGGACCTGCTACCGATGTTGACCGAAGCGAACGAAGGCGAAGGCCCGGCACTGGTCAACATCGCGATCAACCCGCGGGCACGGCGCAAGCCACAGGAGTTCGACTGGCACACCGGCCGCACCTAGGCACGGACCACGGCACACCGAGCGCACGAGGCGTCAGGCACGCTCGAGGTAGGTAGGGCAGAGCCCCGCGCCGTCAGTCGGCGAGCGCGGTGTTCACGGCAGCTATGAGTTCCGCGTTGTTGAACGGCTTGCGCAGCAGGCCCACGCCTTGCTCCTCCAGCATTGCCCCGATCGCTTCCGCGGAGTATCCGGTCATCAGCACCGGAGTCACGTTCGGATGGCGGTCGCGCATTGTCGCGACGGCGTTCGGCCCGGACATTCCGGGCATCGTGACGTCGATCAGCACGACCTCGGGCAACGGCCCGGCGTTCAGCATGCGCAGCGCATTGCTGCTGTCTTCGGCCTCCGTGACGGTGAACCCGGCCTGCTCGAGGATCAAGCAGCAGATCTCGCGCAGATCCTTGCGGTCGTCGACGACGAGCACCGAGCGGCTGGCCACCTCTGCAACATCTGCTGCTGCGACCGGTGGCACGAGGTCGTCAACCGCGAGTGCCTCCATGAACCGCGTGGCGGAGTCGGTCGTGCGGTCGCCAGTTGCCTGACCTCACGAGGATGTCTTCGCGTCTTCGAGCGAGGAGGCCGGGAGCCAGACCGTGAACGTCGTCCCCGCTCTAGGCTCGCTGGTGACAGCAATCGACCCGTGATGCTCCTGGATGATCCCGTAGACCACCGCCAGCCCGAGCCCATGTCCGCTCTCTGGCTTCGTGGAGAAGTAGGACTCGAAGACGCGATCAACGGTTCCGGCGGCATCCCCGGGCCATCGTCCGTCACCTCGATCGCGACGTAGCCGAGCTCGCGGCTCACGAGCTCGGCCGGGGCCGCGCCTGACGGGACGGAGGCGCGAATCGCCATCTGCCCACCATCCGGCATCGCGCCGGCGGCGTTCGACAGCAGATTCAGCACCACGTGCTGGAGCTGAATCGGAGAAGCGACCAGGTAGAGATCGTCGGCGACATCGACCGTGACGTCGATGTCGGGACCGGTGTTGCGGCGCAACAGGTCGACGATCGCATCGATCTCCGGGCGAATTTGGATCGTGTGTCGAGTCGCATCAGTCCTGTTCCCGATCGAGAGCATCTGCTGAGCCAACCGAGCGGCGCTTTCCAGCGCGTTCCTCGCCGTCTGCATGAACGGGGCGGCGGCGTCACCTTCCGCCACCTCGGCAGCACCGCGGTTCAGCGAGATCACCGTTAGCAGGTTGTTGAAGTCGTGTGCCAGCCCCACGGCCAGTACGCCGATGGCGACCATCCGCCGCGCCTGCTCAAGCTCGTCTTCGAGCCGCTGTTGGTCGGTAATGTCGCGGATGCGGAACCAGATCTCGCCGACGAATCCGTCGCGGACGATGCCCGTTACATCCCATTCGGACGCGATGCGCACGCCCTCTGTATCGAAGTTGTCCGACCGCTTGTTGCGCAGGGCGTAGCCGTTACGGATGAAGTTCCGGAGGTCGTCCTGTGCACCGGGATCACTGCGCGGGAAGATCACCTCGAAGCTGATACCGATGATCAGCTCCACCGCCGGCAGGCGGAAGATTCGCACGACCGCGCTGTTCGCCTCCGCTGGGAAGCCGTGCTCGTAGATCTGCTCAACCTGCTGGTCGATGTCGAGCAACGTATCGATCGGTTCGCGCAGCTCGATGCGAGCGATGACCTCCGTGCGGTGCTCCACGAACAGCCGGTATCGCTCCGCGAGTACGTCCCGTTCTTCCTGCACTCGCTCGATCTCGCCGGGCGCGGAGGCGGGCATCACCACGCGGGCGTCATCTTCACCACTACTCGCGGCATCGGAATCGAAGGTAGTGGGCTCGGGCTCGGAGCTTGTGATCATCGGGCACCTTGATTCAGCGCCGGTACGGGCGGCGGATTGGTGACCTGCATGTCTCGGCTCATGCCCGTATGAGCACAGTCGCCGCGACGGACGCCCATCTTAGCGACTCGAATGAGGCTGTCTCGCGACCCGCCGGTTTCCCCCTACTCCGTGAATGACTTCAGGATGTTCGAGGGGTCGAGCAGGAAGTTAGATCCGGACGGCAGCAGCGCGATTTGCACACCATCGAGCTGCTTCAGCGCCTCGAACTGAATGAGGTCAGCGGTCAGCGAAGCGGCGATCGCGGCGTTCGCCCTCGCCTTCGCATCACCTTCGAGGATCAAGGCTTCCGCCTCCGCCTCTGCGGCGAGGATGCGCGAGAGCTTGGCGCCCTCCGCCCGAGCGACCTCGGCGGCGGCCTCACCCCTCGCCTGCGCCTCGGCCTGGGCCGCCTCGGCTTCGCGCTGAGCGACGACTTCCTGCGCGCGCAGCGCATCCTGGCTCGCGACCTGCTTGGCCTCGATCGACTGCTCGAACGCGACCTCGTAGCCGATGTCGTCGACCTGTAGCGAGACGACGTTGATCGAGAATTGCTTCAGGTCCTCCGAGAGGGCGTCAGTCACGTTCGCGCGGATCAGCTCGCGCTGCCGCGTCACCTCGACAGCTTCGAACTTCACGATCTCGGCCTTGAAGAACTGGCGCACTCGCGTCGGCACCAGCGTGTTGAAGAAGTCCGGGCCGACGGTTCGCATCAGGGTCTGCACGGCATCCGGGCTGACCTGCCAGTTGAGCGTGACGTTGAAGAAGACGTTCTGCGTCTCAAGCGAAGCGGCGGCGATTCTACCCAGCGAACCGTCGCGGAACTCTGCGCGCTGCACTTTGATGTCGACCAGCACGAGGTCCTGCCACGGGGAGATGAATTGCGGGCCCTCGCCGACCTGACTGACGATCTTGCCGAACTCCGAGACGACGCCAACCTGGCCGGCGGGAATCGGGTGGTAGGAGCGAAACAGCGTGAGCACGATCGTGGCGATCACGAAGATGACGACCGCGCCGCTGATGGCGGCGCGAGTGAGATCCCGTGCCGGCGTGATGATCTCGCCGAAGTTCGAGCGCGCCGGAAGGCGTAGCACACCAGCGAGCGCGGCGAGCACGACGATGATCGCGACGCCTACGAGGATGAGTTCTCCGATGATCCAGATCATGGGCGGTTGCCTCCAAACGGGCGGTACTGAGAGCGTGGGAGTATTCGGCCTGCGCGTCAATGCCAGTGCGTAAGTCGCGTGGCCGTACTCGGGCTCGTTGACTAGACGACGGGCGCCTAGACCACAGGTGACGTTCCACCATCGACGTTGACTGACGCGCCGGTGACGTAGCTGGCCCGCGCGGAGGCGAGGAAGCAGATTACGTCGCCCGCCTCGGACGCCTCGCCGACGCGGCCAATCGGGGTGCGTTCGCCCATGCGCTCGTACCAGCCGTCCATCGTCATCGACGGGTCGTTCTCCTGCGCCTGCTCGTAGCGACGTTCATGCTGGCCGCTCTTGATCAGCCCAATACAGACGGTGTTCACCAGAATGTTCTCGGCGGCGTACTCCTGCGACATCGCCTTCGTGAGCGAGATGCCCGCAGCACGGGAGAGCGAGGTCGGCAGCGATCGCGCCCCGGACGCCTTTCCGCCGGGCGTCGTGATGTTGATGATGCGCCCGCCGCCGGCGGCCCTCATCAGCGGCAGCACCTCCCGGGAGCAACGGATCGCACCGAACACCTTGAGGTTGATGTCGTACTCAAAGATATCGTCCGTCGCCTCCTCGAAGGGGTGAGCGGAGGAGGTGCCCGCGTTGTTCACGAGGATGTCGACGCCACCCCACTGAGCGACAACCCGCTCGACCATCGCAGTGACCTGTGCCGGATCGGTGATGTCGCACTGGATCGTCAGTACCTCGCCGTCACCGGCCGCGCGAATTTCCTCCGCGGAGCTGTCGAGCGTCGCCAGCGTGCGCGCACAGATCGCGACGTTCGCGCCCTCGCGTACCAGCGAGGCGGCGGCAGCCTTGCCGATGCCCTCGCTGCCGCCCGTGATGATCGCGACGCTGCCGGTCAGTCCCATGTCCATGGCGATGTAGCTCCTCTGTCCTCAGTGTTTCTGCGTTAGCCCGCGACCGCAGCCGCGATGAACTGCGTCGATCGCTCTCGCGCCTCCGCGCCGATCGCGATCGGGAAGGCGACGAAGCCATGCACGCCGCCGGGGTAGACCTCGATCTCCGCCACGTTGCCCGCGACCTGCCAGCGCTGCGCCATGAAGAGCGAGTCATCGAGCAGGGGGTCGTAGGTGCCGACGGTGAAGAGCGCCGGTGGCAGCCCTCGCAGGTCCGCGTAGAGCGGCGATATATCGGGATCCTTGCGCGTCACGGGGTCGGGGACGAAGTGGCCGTAGAACCAGTCCATCGTCGCTGTGGGGATCACCGGACTCTCGACGCCGGCCTTCTGGCTCGGCGTCATCGAGAGGTCGAAGACGCCGAAGACGAGGTCCGCCGCGAGAAAGCCGGTGTCGCCGAAACGGTCACGCAGGCGCAGCAGCGTGACAGCGGCCAGGTGCCCACCCGCCGAACCGCCGCCGATCGTCAGCCGGTCGCTACCGAGCTCCGCTTGTGCGTTGTCACGCAGCCATAGCGCCGCCGCCTCGCAGTCGTCGGGGCCGGCGGGGTAGGGGTGCTCCGGCGCGAGTCGGTACTCGACGCTCACGACAGCGACGTTGGCGGTCGTCGCCAGCTCCCACAGCCGTTCGTCTTGCGCGTCGGCAGCCCCGAGTACCCAGCCGCCGCCGTGGATGTACAGGTGGACGCCATCGACGCGCTCCGGCGTGAAGACGCGCAACGGAATGTCACCGCCCGGACCGGGGATCGTGCGCTCCTGTGCCTGGTCGAGTTTCACGATCTCACCAAACATGCCGCCCTTCGCTCGCGCGGCCCGCGTCTCCTCGGGTGGTAGGTCGGTCATCGAGGGCGCAGCGGCGGAGAGTTCCGCGAGGCGTTGATTGAACGCGCGCGTCTCTTCGGACACCGCCTCTTCGCTGAATCGTTTCGGGTCGAGCATCACCGTCATCACGGTCTCCCTCGCTGGGCGTGGGTGTCTTTGCTGAGCGTTCACGGCGCAAACGACACTGGTGTTCTTGCCGCACGTCCCCACAGGCACTATGTTCGCTGCGGATTCTGCTACAGGGGGGGACACATGACTACTGCCGCGGCAGTCAGTAAGAGCACCGTCAAGGTCGCTGGGCTCAAGATCCACGTCGAAGAGGCCGGCAGGGGGCCAGCGCTGCTGTTGCTCCACCGTTCGACCGGCCGTTACGGATGGGGCGCGTTCGAGGGTGGCCTCGCGGAGTCGTTCCACGTGATCATTCCTGACCTGCCCGGCTACGGGCACTCCGATCGACCGGACTGGGCGCGCGAGCCTCGCGATATCGCGATCCTGATGGGGCAGCTGGTCGTGGCCATGGATCTCAAGAACGTGGCGCTCATCGGGCTTGGCTTCGGCGGCTTCATCGCCGCAGAGCTCGCGACGATGAACACCGCTCGCGTCGGCTCACTGACGCTGATCGGCGCCGCCGGCCTGAAGCCGGACGAGGGCGAGATCGTCGACCAGATGCTGATCCCCTTCGAGGATTACATCAAGTTTGGTTTTAGCGATGAGGCGACCTTCG
>DASCRM010000062.1:0-55667 GCA_034406555.1 Dehalococcoidia bacterium
CGAGGGGCTCAGCCCCTCGCGCTCCCCAGTTTGGAGTGGCCGGAACTGGAAGCAATTGGCGGCGGTTTTCCAACTTCCAGCCCACCCCCTTCCAGATCGGGGGGTGCGGGGGGCTTGCCCCCCGAGAGAGTAAGGGCGGGTGGGTGGGTTCATCTCTCACAAGGGTCGCGGGCCTCGCACGTCACCCCGCCGCGCAGCCACCCGCACACGACGCGAAGCAGGGACGCCCACCTGTCGCCGCGCCGAGCGGCCCGCTACCGTAGATGCATGGCGGAACTCTCGACGGGACGGCTGACGGGGAAGTTGCTGGTGGCGACGCCGCTGCTGACCGACCCCAACTTCGCACGCACCGTGGTGCTGATGTGTGCGCACGAGGACGAAGGCGCGTTGGGCGTCGTGATCAACCGCCCGACCCAGTCCGATGTGATTGAGCACGTGCCGGAATGGCACCGGCTCGCAGCGTCCCCGGCCGTAATCTACTCCGGAGGGCCGGTGGAGCTGGAAGGCGCGCTCGCGCTTGGCCGCATGGCGGAAGGTCGCGCGCCCCTCGCCGGCAGCGAGGCGAAGAGCGAGGCCGGCGCGGGCGGCGATGCCGCGCCCGGCGGGGGGAGCGAGGAGAGCGCGGACCTCGACGATCGCATCGACCGGGGCATGGAGGGCTGGACAGCCGTCACCTCGGAGGTGGGGTTCATCGACCTCGGCCGACCACCGGAGCAGTTCGCGGCGGCGGGGCTGGAGCACATGCGGCTCTTCAGCGGCCACTCGGGGTGGGGCAGCGGCCAACTCGAGGCCGAGATCGAAGAGGACGCCTGGTTCGTCGTGGACTCGGAGCCGGGCGACGCCTTCAGTCGGGAGCCGGAGACGCTGTGGCGCGAAGTGCTACGCCGCCAGTCCGGCCGCCTCCAGATGTACGCCGATTACCCTCGCGATGTGAGTGTGAATTGAGGGAGACGGTCGAAGAGAGGAACGAGTAGGTGTCGCTTACGGAAGTACTGAAGGTGCCGGGTTCGCCGTTGCGCGCATTCTTCCAAGAGCGATTGCCTGCGAGCAGACAGTTCGTCACTTCGACCAGCCGGCAATTGCGGTCGCGGCCGGTCTACGGAGGTGAGCCAGACGACCTACGTTTGGCAGGCACGGCGATCGACTTCCGATTCCGCCTCCACTTCCCCCCTCCACCGGGGAAGCCACACGATCCAAAGGAGATCGCGGAGCGGTTGAGGGTACGAGTGGCTTGGGGGGCGTACGCCGGCTGGTCGACTTCCGCCTCCTTCGCAACATTCCGGGCTGGTCCGACGAGCAGCGCGTGGCCGGCTTCCTGAACGTCCACAAGATTTCAGACGAGCCCGATGCTAAGCGGCTGGCCGTCCTCCGTCGTACAGGCGAGACTTCTGCCGGGTCCGGTTCACGTCTTGTTGCTTCTCGGAATCGGGACATCGACCTCTTCGCACGTTTCTTCACCGCCTTCTAGGACGCCACCGACCGATTGGTTCGGGGGGATGAGCTTTCGGATGCTGATGAGCGGTCAATCGCTCGGTACTGCGTCGTGCTTGCGTTCCTTGAGCAGACCTTTCGTGCCCTGGTGAAGACACCCATTCTTCGAGGCCTCGAAGATGAGACGATTTTGGAGATAGACGATCTGCTTGCACTGCCAACCCCTGAGGCAGTCAGGGACATCTGCGAGATGTCGCGGGCTTTCCGCAATTCGCAGCAGGAGCTGTTACAGCGCACTCCGATCGTTCTGAACCCGACCTTCGCTGGTAGCGCGGACGTAGGAGGCGCCGACGGTGACCTGATCGCCGGGCACTCCCTGATCGAATTCAAGGCGAGCAAGACGGAGCTGATCACGAGCCGCGACATCTTCCAGCTTCTCGGATATGCCTGCCTCGACTACGCCAACGCGTACGGCATTCAACGATTCGGCATCTATTTGGCCTGGCGCGCGACCCTTTGCGAGTGGTCGGCGAGCGATCTGGTGAGTGAACTGTCAGGGGGTTCGTGCGACTTCGGCCGGTTCCGGCAGGAAGTGACGGAGTTTATCCGCAGTGACGGCCACCGGGCACAGAGCAGCTCTTGATCAAGACGACCGCTGGCGTGCCAGTAGAGCAGTGCGTTGACCTCGACCCGTTCGCCGTTGCGTGGGTCGACCCCGAAGTTGAGGATGTCGAGGGCTGTCAAAGCTGCCCCGTGCTAGGCTTCGCGCTGCCCTGAGGAGCGCAATATGAAGCTGCATGAGTACCAGGCAAAAGAAGTTCTGGCGCGCTTTGGGGTGCCGGTGCCCGGCGGGCGTGTCGCTGCGACCGCCGACGAGGCTACGACGATCGCCGAGGAGCTGGGCGGCGGGTGCGTCGTCAAGGCGCAGGCGCATACCGGTGGCCGCGGCAAGGGCGGCGGCGTGAAGGTCGTCGGCTCTGTCGACGAGGCCCGCGCTGCCGCGAGCGAGATCATCGGCATGCAGCTCGTCACCGTGCAGACCGGCCCGGCGGGGCTGCCAGTGCGTTCCGTGCTCGTCGAGGAACTGGTCGATATCGAGCGTGAGCTCTACCTGAGCGTGACGCTGGACAACGCCGCCGGGATGCCGGTGGTGATCGCCTCCGCGGCCGGTGGCATGAACATCGAAGAGGTCGCCGAGAACAACCCGGAGCAGATTCACCGCCAGCACGTCGACCCGACGGTCGGCTTCCAGCCGCACCAGGGGCGCGAACTGGCTTTCGCCGTCGGCCTCGATGGCGATCTGCTGCGCCCCGCCGTCGCCGTGATGAGCGCGATGGTCGACGCCTTCGAGGCGAGCGACGGTTCGCTGGTGGAGATCAACCCGCTGGCCGTGACGAAGGACGGAAAGCTGCTGGCCGCCGACGCCAAGTTCTCCACGGACGACAGCGCCGACTTCCGCCACGCCGACCTGCTGGAGATGCGCGACCGCGAGCAGGAGGACCCGCGCGAGGTGATCGCCTCCGACGCCGGGCTGGGCAACTACGTGAAGTTGGACGGCAACATCGGCTGCCTGGTCAACGGCGCGGGGCTGGCGATGGCCACGATGGACGCGATCAAGTTCGAAGGCGGAGAGCCCGCCAACTTCCTCGACATCGGCACGGCGAATAGCCCGGAGGCGGTCGTCGACGCGCTGCGCCTGATTGGCGCCGACCCGGACGTGGAGGCGGTGCTGATTAACATCTTTGGCGGCCTGGCCCGCACCGATGTGATCGCGGAAGGCATCGTGATGGCGAAGCAGCAGGGCCTGATCGACCAGCCGACGGTCGTGCGGCTGGCCGGCACGAACGTCGCAGAGGGTCTGAAGATCCTCGAGGACTCGGGACTCGATATTGGCCATGCCGACGGATTCGCAGAGGCGGCCCGCAAAGCCGTCGCAGCGATCGGGTAGGGGAGAACGATGGGCGTTCTACTCGACAGCAACACTCGGCTGATGATCCAGGGCATGGGCGCGGCTGGAGCGCGTGAAGCGCGCACCAGCCTCGACTACGGCACCAACGTCGTCGCCGGCGTCACCCCCGGCCGAGGCGGACAAGAGATCGAAGGCGTCCCAGTGCGCGACACCGTCGCGCTCGCCGTCGCCGAGTTCGAGCCAAACCTCTCGCTGATCTTCGTGCCGGCCCCCTTCGCGGCGGACGCGATCATCGAGGCCGCATCAGCGGAGATTCCCGTCGCCATCTGCATCACAGAGGGCATCCCCGCGTTGGACATGGTGAAGGTGAAGCGCTTCCTGCGCGGCTCCAAGACCATGCTGATCGGCCCTAACTGCCCGGGTGTGATCTCACCGGGCGAGAAGGCGCGCGCCGGCATCATGCCGGTCGATGTCTACCTGCCGGGCAACGTTGGCGTGATCTCGCGTTCCGGCACGCTGGTCTATGAGACCGTCGACCAGCTGACACGCCTCGGCATCGGCCAGTCGTCGAGCCTCGGCGTGGGCGGCGACCCGATCATCGGCACAACCCAGCGGCAGGCGCTCGAACTGTTCGAGAACGACCCGGAGACCGCCGCCGTCGTGATGATCGGCGAAATCGGTGGCACCGCCGAGCAAGAAGCCGCCGAGTACATCGAACAAATGACCAAGCCGGTCGTCGCCTTCATCGCCGGTGCGACCGCCCCTCCGGGCCGTCGCATGGGCCACGCGGGCGCGATCATCGCCGGCAAGGCCGGCACCGCGCAGGCGAAGCAGTCCGCACTGATGGACGCAGGCGCGACGGTCGTGCGGGCACCCTCCGAGATCGGCAGCACGATGCAGCGAGTGCTGAAGGAGTCGGGGCTGCTCTAGCCCTCGACCCTCGTCTACGCTCCTAGGGCGACGGCGCGTCGAAGACGACGACTCCGTTGCGGGCGCGCGAGGGATGCGTCGCCATCGCGAAGCCCGGCGGCTGCATCAGCCGCGGCTCGCCGCCATCGAGCGGGAACTCCCACAGCTTCCAATCGCCGTCGCGGTCGGAATGCGTGAGCAGGTGCTCGCCGTCCGGGTCCAGGTAGGGGCCTCGGCTGCGCCCTCGGTCGTCGGCGGGCAGCATTGTCACCTCGCCCCCGCCGGCGGGCACGGAGCAGAGTCGCTGATTGCGACGGTCGATGGTCGTGAAGAAGTAGATCGTCTCGCCGTCGACCGACCACCACGGGCGGTACGCCTGCGTGCCCGGCGCGAGCGGGGTCGGGTCCTCGACGATGTCTTCGTCCGTCGCCACGGCCCACAGTCCGCCCGGCTCTCTACGGTCGGAGACGAAGACGGCCCGCGAACTGTCGGGGCTGAGCGCGGGACGCTCGTCGTGGTGGGGGCCGCTGGTAAGCGCCCGCCACTGTGTCCCGCCCTCGTTCGCGATGAAGATGTGCGACTCGGGATCGCCGATGTGGAAGGTGCCACGTTCGCCGCCCATGCGCTCGATCGCGACATCGATGTCGTCCGCGATGTCGCTGCCGTAGCGGTCGGAGGCGAAGACGATGCGGTCGCCCTCCAGCCCGTACGAGGGATGCCAGGAGGTAGAGGCCATCGAGGTCAGGCGTTCGGTGCGGAAGTTGTCGAGGTTCGTGCGCCAGACCCCGGCAGTGCCGATACCGCCGCCCCAGTAGACGGCGTGCGTACCGTCGGGGCGGATGCAGGCCTGCCAGTAGTGGCCGACCGGCGGCGAGAGCTGCCGCACCTCGCCGTTCGGACCGGGGCCGTCGGGGAGCCACGCATACACGGCGAACGGATCCATGGCGGCACTATACGGGCGCGAAGGCTGTGAGATACTGAAGTCCGGCGGGGCGAGAGACGGTACGACGTGGGCGCCCGCCGCCAGATAGACCGACGCAACTTCCTCCGCGGCCTGACTGGCGCTGCCGGCATGTTCGCGTTCGCGCCTACCTCACTGCTGCGCGGCGGCCTACCGAGCGAGGCCCGCGCAGACCTGTCGACGCCCGTTGCTGCGCCCCGCCGTCCGTCGCTCGCCCTCGTCAGCTCGCCCTCGCACCTCGCGTGGGTGTGGCAGTTCTCGCAGGACGGGTCGAAGGAGGCGATCCGCGAGCTGCTGGCGGAGCACGGCCTCGGCGTCGTGGTGAAGACCAACGATGGCACCGACTGGATGGCCGACTTCGATCGCTCTGCCGACGCCGTGGGCGGGCCGGGGCAGGTGGGCGTGCTCGCTGCGTTCTTCGAGGATGGGGGCGTGCCCTTCCATGCGTGGTCGGTAGTAAAGGGGCTGGAGCCGCTTCGCGAGGCGCAGATCACCGCCGACGTGCTAGCTGCAGGCGCGCGCAGCGTGGTGCTGGACCTTGAGGCGCACTCCGGCTTCTGGCGCGGCGACGCGGCGGCGGCGCTGACGTTCGGGCGGGAGCTGCGGGCGTTGCAACCCTCCGCGTGGGTCTCGGTCTCGATCGACCCGCGCCCGTGGGAGATCGACCGCATCCCGCTGATGGAGTTCGCGAGCTTTGCCAGCGAGATATCGCCACAGGTCTACTGGCGGTCGTTCCGGTCCGCGGGCAACGTGCTGAAATTCACGCTGGCAGGCTACCCGCCCGGCAGTGAGGGTGTGACCGCGCGCTTCGTGCTCGACACGGCGCTCGATCGGCTGCGGCCTTTCGGCCTGCCGGTGCACCCGATCGGCGAGGGCCAGGCGCTGGCCGACGAAGGCTGGGGCGAGTTCATCGACGGCGCGTTCGCGAGTGAGGCGGAGGCAGTCTCCGTCTGGCGCTTTGGCGTCACGGAGCCGAGCGTCTGGCGACTGCTGGCCGACAACCCGCCTCGACCGCTGAGCTACGTGATCCAGCCCGGTGATTCGCTCTCCGTGCTGGCAGACCGTTGGAGTACCACGGTGCAGGCGCTGGCTGACGCGAACGGCATCAGCAACCCGAACCTGATCCAGGTAGGGATGGGACTTCGCTTCCCGCGCGGCCCCGCAGCGTTGCCGCCGATCGAGTACACCGTCCAACCCGGCGACACGCTGGGTGCGATCGCCTCGCATTTCGATTCGACGACGGCGACGTTGATGCGGCTCAACGAGCTCGGCGACGCGAATCTGCTGCGCATCGGACAGACGCTGCGCATCCCTCGCGCGGGCACGTCGAGAACGTTCGCGCCGCAGCCGATCTTCTACACCGCCGAATGGGGCGATTCGCTGACGGCGATCGCGGGGCGCTTCGACACGTCGGTCGAGAGCATCCTGGAGCTGAACCAGATCGGCGATGCGAACCTGATTCGGATCGGTCAGGAGCTGCGCGTCCGCTAGCCGCGCCGCTGTCCGCTGGACTATCGTGGTTTGTGGAGGGGTCGCATAGTGGCCTAGTGCGGGCGCCTGCTAAGCGCTTATTCCGTTGGTTCGGAATCGTGGGTTCGAATCCCACCCCCTCCGCCACATCGACCGCTGAGGAGCACGCCGTGCCCATGTTCCACATCTGGACGCTCGGCTGCCAGATGAACAAGGCTGACTCGCTGAAGCTGGCTGCCGGCCTCGAACGGCTCGGCTACGCCGAGGCCGAGGACGAGAGCGGCGCAGACCTGATCGTGATCAACACCTGCTCCGTGCGGCAACACGCCGAGGACCGCGCGTACAGTCGGCTCGGCGTGCTACGCAAGCGTCGCGAGCGTGGCGAGCAATTCTCGCTGGCCGTGATGGGCTGCACGGTCGGGCCGAAGACCAACGACCTCGAACGTCGTTTCCCGTGGGTCGATGCGTGGGCGCGCCCGCAGCAGTTCGATCCGATCCTCGACCTCGCCGGACTCGGGCGGGATGTCTCCGAGGGCGAGTTCTGGACGGAGACGTTCGGCGTGCCGGACGGGCCGTCGGCATTCGTGCCGGTGGTGCACGGCTGCGACAAGTTCTGCACGTTCTGCATCGTGCCGTTCCGGCGCGGTCGCGAGCGTTCGCGCCCCGCAGCCGAGGTGGTCGCGGAGGTGAGCCATCTCGCCTCGCAGGGTGTGCGCGAGGTGACGCTGCTCGGCCAGACCGTCGAGGCGTACGGCCACGACCTCGATGAGGACGCCGATCTCGCGACGCTGTTCGAGGCGATCGAGGACATCGACGCCATCCTGCGCACGCGCTTCCTCACCTCGTACCCGAAGGACATGACCGATCGCATCATCGATGCCGTCGCCGACCTGCCGAAGGTCTGCGAGCACTTCAACATCCCCGTGCAATCGGGCGACGACGGTGTGCTTGACCGGATGCGGCGCGGTTACACCGTCGCTGAGTACGTCGAGAGGGTGGAGCGCATCCGCGATCGGATGCCGGATGCCTCGATCGCGACGGACGTGATCGTCGGCTTTCCCGGCGAGACGGAGGAGGAATTCGCGAATACGTTGGCGCTGCTCGAACGCCTCCAGTTCGACGTGATCCACGTCGCCACCTACTCGGAGCGGCCCGGCACCTTCGCGACCCGCAACCAGGCCGACGATGTCCCTCTCAAGGTGAAGAAGGCCCGCCTGCAACGCGTGGAGGAAGTTCACGCCGCTTCCGCCGCCCGCATCAACCGCCGGCTGCTCGGCGAGACCGTCGAGGTGCTGGTCGAGCGCGCGGAGGATGGCCGCTCGACCGGTCGCGCGCGCGGCGGGCAGCTCGTTCACTTCGCCGCGCAGGGCCGCATCGGCGAGTTAGTGGCCGTGACCGTGGATAGGGTGACGCCGTGGTCGCTGCAGGGCCGGATCGCGGATGGCGTCACGCTCGCGGTCGTCTGAGATGGCGCTCGAATTCGCTATCCACCAGCTGGGCGGCTACCACCTGCTCGCACGCAGTACGCCGGGCGACCACGACACGGTTGGTGACCTCTGGATGCGTGTGAGCAGTGACCGCACTGAGGGCGAGATCGCCAGCACCGAACCTGATATCGGCGGCGTCGGCGTCACGGTCGCAGCAGACGATGGCACGGCATACTTCGGCGGCATCCCGGCTGCCGAGGGCGATGCGATCGAGGGCTACGCGCTTGTCGAGGTGCGGGGCGGGGCGTACGCAATGGTCACCTACTCCGGCCCGCCCGAGCACATCTCGCAGATCTTCGAGGCGCTGCGCGATGCCGTCGTGGAAGCTGGAGAGCCAGTGTCGGGTGAGTCGATCGAGGTCTACCGGTTCGGCGAGGACGGCGAGATGACGACCGACCTCGGGGTGCGGCTCGCGGACGGCTGAGGAGCGCGTAGCGATGGATAGCAAACCGCACGTCGCCACCGTGGTCGTGATCTTCGCGGTGATCGAGCAGGCGCTACAGGTGCTGCTCGTGCAGCGCACGGCGGAGCCGGAACGCGGACGCTGGGCGCTACCCGGCGGGCGCTGGGACGGCGATGAGCCGCTGGACGCGACTGCGACCCGCAAGCTGCGCGAAGAGACGGGTGCCGGCGGGCTCTACCTCGAACAACTCTTTACCTCGTCGGGTCTCGATTCGCTGCAGGTGGGGGTGGCGGTGGCGTACTTCGCGCTCGTCGACCCGACCCGCGTGGAGCTGCGGCAGGGCGACGAGTGGCCGCCGAACTGGCACCGTATCGATCAGTTGCCCGACCTCGCGTTCGACAACAACGCCGTGATCGCTCAGGCCGTCGAGCGCGTGCGCGCCAAGCTGGACTACACGAACATCGCCTACGGCCTGCTGCCGGACGAGTTCACCGTGCGTGACCTGCAGGCGACGTACGAGGCGATCCTCGGCCGCGAGCTCGACCGTCGGAACTTTCGCAAGCGCATGATCTCCAACGGCATCATCGAGTCGACGGAGACGCGTCGCCGCGAGGGCGCGCACCGCCCGGCGTTGCTCTACCGCTTCGTCAGCCACGAGCCGGTCTTCCTGTGAAGGCCCTTCCCATGAGAAGCCTTTCTGTGAGAGCTGCCCGGTGACGAGCGACGAACTGACCTTCGGCGTACTGCCCGGCGGTTCGACGCCGGAGGAATTCTTGGTCGCGGCGCAGACCGCGGAGGCGCTGGGCTACGACTCCGTCTGGGTCGGTGACCATGTGCTGTGGCACGTCTTCTGGCCCGAGCCGCTGACGATGCTGTCAGCCGCGTCTGCAGTCACGGAGCGCGTGGCGCTCGGCAGCGGCGTGCTGCTCGCTGCGCTGCGCCAGCCGGCGGCGCTCGCCAAGCAGACCGCGACGTTGCAGTGGCTCTCGCGCGGTCGCTTTCGCCTCGGTGTCGGTACCGGCGGCGAATTCGCGAAGGAGTTCGAGGCCGCGGGCGTACCGCTCGCCGAGCGTGGCGCGCGGCTGGACGCGACGCTCGAGGCGCTGCGTGCACTGTGGTCCGGTGAGCCGGTGACGCTGCACTCGGCGGCGATCGAGGTGGAGGGCGCCGTCCTCGACATGGTGCCGGAGCCGCAGATTCCGATCTGGGTCGGTGGTCGCGCCGTCCCGGCACAACGTCGCGCCGCCCGCTTCGGCGATGCCTGGATGCCGTTCGTGATCACCCCGGAGCGCTTCACCGAGGGCTGGGCAAACGTCCGCGAGCAGGCCGAACGCAACGGCCGCGACCCCGATACGATTCGCCCGGCACTGCAGCTCTGGGGGCAGTTCGATGACGACCTCGCCGAGGCGCTGACCACGATCGCGGCCCGCATCGAGTCGACCTACCAGACGCCGTTCGAGCGCTTCGAGCGCTACACCGTCTACGGCGACGCCGAGATGTGGGTCGAACGCCTCGAACAGTTCGTCGAGGCGGGGGTGCGTCACTTCAACCTCGTGTTCGCGGGCGGCGACCGGCTGGGCCAACTGACGCGCGTCGCGACCGAGGCGATGCCCCGCCTGCAGGCGTAGCCGCTACCGAAGCACGGCAAGCACGTCGATGATCGAGGTGGAGGGCGTCATGTCCTGCTTTCGCGCGCCCCTCGCTGCCTTGCTGACCTCCCGCGTGGGCGAGCGTGGCCAGTCGATGGTCGACTACGCGGTGCTGATGGCGGTCGTGATCGCGGCTATCGCCGTCGCGTACCAGTTCCTCGACCTCGCGCAGCTGATTCAGACGGTCTTCAACAGCGTTACCGCTGCGCTTGAGTGAGTGGTTGCCGGAACGGGTGGTACGCCGGCCATGCGAGGAACTCCACCGTCCCGATTGACCCGTCGAGGCGAGTAAGCGTAGTATCTACGCAAAGCACTTAGTGTACTAAGTACGCAAAGTAACTTAAACCAGGCTCCCTCGGATGGACGGTTGCCGCATGGCGCTCGAGATCGTCAGTGCCCGCATTCCTCAGCTTCAGTGTGAGACCGACAGCGGCATCGAGACGATCCCGCTCAGTGAGGAGGTCTCGTTCCGCTCCTGGCAGTCGGACATTCCCGACGAGTACTGGGCGCTGGGCGCCGACGAGCTGGTCGAGCGGGTGAGGGCGGCGCGAGCGGCGCTCGGCGATCGCGCCGTCGTACTTGGCCATCACTATCAGCGCGAAGACATCATCCAGTTCGCCGACGAGCGGGGCGATTCGTTCGTGCTGGCGCAGTACGCCGCCGAGCGATCGGACGCGCAGTACATCATCTTCTGCGGCGTGCACTTCATGGCAGAGGCTGCCGACATCCTCTCGGCCGACCACCAGCAGGTCGTGCTGCCGAACATCGAGGCCGGCTGCTCAATGGCGGACATGGCGTCCGCGCCGGACGTGCATGCAGCCTGGGCGGAGCTCAGCGGGCACTTCGGCGGCACCGACGACATCATCCCCGTCACCTACATGAACTCGGCTGCCTCACTGAAGGCCTTCTGCGGCGAGAACGGCGGGGTGGTTTGCACGTCCTCGAACGCCGGGGCCGTGCTGGAGTGGGCCTTCGAGCAGGGGCGGCGGGTCTTCTTCTTCCCCGACCAGCACCTTGGCCGCAACACCGGCTACGCGATGGGCATCCCGCTGGACGAAATGGTGCTGTGGAACTGGCGGCAGGCGACCGGATCGCTCGGTGGGGCGACGCCGGAGGCCCTCGACCGCTCGCGCATCATCCTCTGGCAGGGCCACTGCTCTGTGCACCAGCGCTTCTCCGTGACACAGATCGAGACGGCGCGTGAGCGCTACCCGGACGCGCAGATCGTCGTCCACCCGGAGTCGCGCTTCGATGTCGTGCAGGCGGCCGACGCCAACGGCTCGACCGCCTACATCGCGAAGTACGTTGAGGCGGCGCCGGCGGGCGCGGTGATCGGCATCGGGACGGAGATCAACCTGGTCTCGCGCCTCGCGAAGGAGCACCCGGACAAGACCGTTTTCTGCCTCGACCCCGTCGTCTGTCCGTGCAGCACGATGTACCGCGTGCACCCGGCGTACCTGGCGTGGGTGATGGAGTCGCTGGGGCGCGACGAAGTGGTGAACCAGATCGTGGTGCCGGACGACCAGAAGCAGCACGCCCGCGTCGCGCTCGAGCGCATGCTGGCACTGCGCTAAGGCTGCCGGCTTGGCCGATTTTCGATTCGAGACGGCGTTTCCGCTGCGACACACCGACAGCTTTGGTGGCACGCCGTTCGTGCATGGCGGCGTGCTGCTAGCGTTGACCGAGATCGCGCTCGACCAGTACGACGAGGCGACGGGCACGCCCAGCCATCGCGACATCCTGCGCTTCCAGACCCGCTCTGAGATTCGCTACCGCGCGCCGCTGCGTTGGGACGACGCGGCGACCGTACGCCTGCGCTGCGTTGAGCTGCGGCCGGGGCGTCTCACCTTCGAGTGCGAGATCGCGGCCGTCTCGGACGGTGGCGTGATCGCCCTCATGACCCACCGCTACGCGTACGTCGATGCCGCGACCGGCAAGGCGACGGTGCCCGACGACTGGGCCGTGATCGTGCAGGCGATCCAGGGCTACGACAGCGACGCCGAGGTGTCCGAGTGATCGCCGACTCTCGCCCGGACGTTATCCCGGGGCGCTTCGATCTCGTCGTCGTCGGCTCGGGCATCGCCGGGCTCTACGCGGCGCTGCAGGCCCACGAACACGGCGCGACGGTGCTGCTGGTGACCAAGGGTTCGATCGACGAGGCGAGCACGCGGTACGCGCAGGGCGGAATCGCCGCCGCCGTCGGCCCCGGCGATTCACCCGAGGATCACCTGCACGACACGATCGAGGCGGGCGCGGGCCTGGTCGACGAGGAAACGGCCCGCATCCTCACCACCGCGGCGGCAGACCGTGTCGCCGACCTCGCACGCTACGGCGTGAACTTCGATGCGGCGGACGGCGAGGTCGCGCTTGGCCGTGAGGGCGCGCACTCCGCGCCTCGCATCCTGCACGCGGGCGGCGACTCGACCGGGCTGGAGATTGAACTCTCGCTCTCCTCGCTGGCCCGCCGGCAGGGCGTGACGACTCTCGAACACACACTGGCCGACCGCGTGATCGTCGAAGACGGTCGCGCCGTCGCACTGGCGATCTACGACGCGATCCGCGACGAGCACGCGACGTACGAGGCTGGCAACGTGGTGCTCGCGACAGGCGGGGCCGGGCAGGTGTATCGCGTCACGACGAATCCCTCGGTCTCCACCGGCGATGGTGTCGCGCTCGCCTACGCGTGCGGCGCGGAGGTGATGGACCTGGAGTTCACGCAGTTCCACCCAACGGCGCTGCGGCTGCCGGAGAAGCCGGTCTTCCTGATCTCGGAGGCGGTGCGAGGCGAGGGTGCGCTGCTCTACAACAGCGAGGAGGAGCGCTTCATGCCTCGCTATCACGAGCAGGCGGAGCTCGCGTCGCGCGACATCGTCGCGCGGGCTACGCACGAGGAGATCGCGGCGACCGGCAGCGACCACATCCTGCTCGACATCACAAACCGTGACGCTGGCTGGCTGGCCGCGCGGTTCCCTCAGATCTACCGCACCTGCATGGAGGTGGGCCTGGATATGAGCACCGACCGTATCCCGGTCTCGCCCGCCGCGCACTACACGATGGGTGGGGTGCGCACGAACAGCTACGGCGAGACGACCGTGCGAGGGCTGTTCGCGATCGGCGAGGTCGCTTGTACTGGCGTCCACGGTGCTAACCGCCTCGCCAGTAACTCGCTGCTGGAGACGGTCGTCTTCGCCAAGCGCGCTGTGGAGCGGCTCTTCGAGTCGGATAACCCAACGCCGCCGCCAGAGCCGACAGCCGATGCACATTCGCTGCCACGTCGCGAGGACTGCGTGATCGCACCGCGGACGGGGGAGGCGGCGGAGCTGCGCGAGCTGATGTGGGCCAACGCGGGCATCGTGCGCGACGGTGCCGGGCTGGCGCGTGCGGCGGAGCTGCTGGCGCAGTGGGAGACACTGATGCCGATGCCCACCGATCGAGACTCGTTCGAACTGCGGTCGATGATCACCTGCGGGCGGCTGATGACGGAGGCCGCGCTGCTGCGTGAGGAATCCAGAGGTGCCCATTATCGAACAGATTTCCCGGAGCCACGGGACGAGTGGCGTCGCCACCTCGTCTTCCGTCGCTAACGGTGCGAACAGGACTGCGACATGACAACTGACGCACGCGGTCCGGACGCCAGCGCACTGCGTGAGACGGTTACGCGGGCGCTCGCCGAGGATCGCGCCGACCACGATGTGACGACGCGCGCGCTGGTGGAGCAGGAGCAGCAGGGGCGGGGGGGGATTCTGTTGAAAGAGCCGGGGATCATCTGCGGCATGGAGGTCGTGCGTGAGACCTTCGCGCAGCTCTCGCCGCAGCTCTCGCTGCATGTGCTGACGCCAGACGGGACGCTGGCCGAGGGCGGGCAACTGATCGCGGAGGTGAGCGGGCCGCTGGCACCGATGCTCTCCGGCGAACGCGTCGCGCTGAACTTCATGCAGCGGCTCTCCGGCATCGCGACGCTCACCGACCACTTCGTGCGGGCCGCCCGCGAGGGTGGGGCGGCGGAGGTGCTCGATACTCGCAAGACAACGCCCGGCTTGCGCGACCTGGAGCGCTACGCGGTGCGCACGGGCGGCGCTCGCAACCACCGCAACACGCTGGAGGACGGCGTGTTGATCAAGGACAACCACATCGCTGCCGCCGCGCTGCGCGGAGTTGACCTCGCCGGGCTCGTCGAGGAGGCGCGCTGGCGTGCCGCCCATACGCTGCGGGTGGAGGTGGAGGCGGATACCGCCGAGCAGGCGGAGGCGGCGATCGCCGCCGGTGCCGATATCGTGATGGTCGACAACATGTCGCCTGAGCAGATGCGCGCGATCGTCGATGGCGCTCCCGACGGGGCGCTGTTCGAGGCATCTGGAGGGATCACGCTGGAGACAATCCGCGAGGTGGCCGGCTCCGGGGTGCAGCTGATCTCGGTCGGAGCGCTCACGCACTCGGCGCCGGCGCTCGACATCTCACTAGAAATCGAAGCCTCCGCGTGAACCAGGTGATCGTCGTCACCGGCCCCCCCGGCGCCGGCAAGTCGAGCGTCGCGGAGGCGATCTGCGAGCGCTTCGACCGCATGATGCACATCGAGGTCGACCACCTGCGCCACTGTGTGAAGGCCGGGTATCGTCACCCATGGCTCGACGAACCGCAGGCGGTCGAGCAGGCGTTGCTCAGCGTCCGCAACGCGGTCGCCATCGCTCGAGAGTCGATCGCATTGCGGTACGCCGTGGTGATCGAGGACATCGTCTCTGGCGAGCGGGTCGAAGAATATCGCCGGGCGTTTGATGGCATGGAGTGCAACGTGCACTTCGTGCTGCTGCAGCCCTCGCTGGAAATTGCGCTGGCGCGTGACGCCGCACGCAGCTACCACGCGAAGCACTTGAGGGGGCTGCACGACGACTTTGCCCGCGAGTCAGCCGCTGGTCTGCTGCCGGGTGCGTCGATCGACTCCTCCGAGGATGGCGACGCGGCGCTGACGGCGGACCGCGTGATGGATGCGGTCGCTTCTGGCGCTGCGTTGTTTATCGAGGGGGCAGGCTAGCCCTCAGTCGCGACGTGCGGCCTCAGTCCCCGGCGCTGTCCAGCGGGATCGTGACGGGGCCGTCGTTCTCGCTCTCGACCATCATGTGCGAACCGAAGCGGCCGCCCGCGACAGTGACGCCGAGGGCCCGAAGTTCCTTCATCACCGCCTCGACCAGCGGCTCGGCGACCTCCGGGCGGGCCGCGCCGGTGAACGATGGCCTGCGTCCGCGCCGGGTGTCCGCCAGCAGCGTGAACTGCGAGACGACGAGCGCCGCGCCGCCGCTGTCGAGCAGCGAGCGGTCGAACTGGCCCTCGTCGTTGTCGAAGATGCGTAGCTGGGCGATCTTCGTCGCCAGCCAGCACGCCTCGTCCTCGCTGTCGCCCTCGGCGACGCCGACGTAGACGAGCAGCCCCGCGGCGATCTCGCCGCTGGTCTCGCCGTCGATCGTGACGCGGGCGCGGGTGACACGCTGGACCACCGCTCGCATGCGGTCAGTCGGCCTTGGAGATCTTGGCCTTCTCGCCCTTGCTGGAGGAGTCGCCCGAGGAGCCGTTGCTCGATGAGTCGGACTTCGAGGACGTCCCCGATTCGCCGGAGCCGGAGTTCTTGCTAGAGTCGGCCTTTGTCTTGTCGGCCTTCGATGTGCGTGGCTCGTTGCCGCGGGAGTCGGTCTTGTACCAGCCGGAGCCTTTGAACGAGATCGCGGGCGCGTTCAGCACGCGTGTCGCTTCCACGCCGCACTTCTCGCAGTCATGAGTGGTGGAGGAGCCGAAGGATTCGCGCCGCTCGTAGCGGTGTCCCTTGTTGCATCGATAGTCGTAGGTCGGCAAGGCCCCTCCGGCGGATCCTCTGCGGGGGATCGAAATGCCACAGACTGAATCTGTGGCGTCATAAAGTGTATGTGAGGCGATGGTGATACGACAACGTCTCCTACATCGACGGATTTCGAGTGCGGCAACGGTGGCTACTGCGCGCAAACGCGGTCTATACTCGATTCACGGCGAAGCTGTCTCGCAATGCCCTCGCTGCGGTGGGGGCATCTGTGCGACTGGCACAGGGCAGCTGGCCCGCGAAAGCGGGCCGCCGGCGAACTACTGCTGAAATTCTCACGCCGCTCGGCGTGATCGATCGGGGACCCACGTGGCAGACGCCAGCACGATGCGTGAAATGTTGGAAGCGGGCGTCCATTTCGGGCATCAGACCCGGCGGTGGAATCCGCACATGCGGCGCTACATCTTCACAGAGCGCAACGGCATCCACATCCTCGACCTCGGCCAGACCGTTCATTTGCTCGATGCGGCGCTCGACAAGATTCGGGAAGTCGTCTCGGCCGGCCAGACCGTGCTCTTCGTCGGTACGAAGCGGCAGGCGCGCGACATCATCCAGACGGAGGCTGACCGCTGCGGCATGCCCTACGTCACGCTGCGCTGGCTCGGTGGCACGCTGACCAACTGGACGACGATCTCCAAGCGCGTTGCGTACATGCAGGAGCTTGAGCAGGAGATGCTAACGATCGAGGAGTCCGACCTCTCGAAGAAGGACCGCATCAACCTCATCCGCAAGTACAATCGCCTGCTGCGTGGCTTCGGCGGGTTGCGCAACATGACGCGGCTACCGGGGGCGCTCTTCGTCGTTGACCCGACGCTGGACTCGATCGCCGTCAACGAGGCGAACCGAGCGAAGATTCCGATCATCGCGATGTGTGACACTAACTCCGACCCGGACCTGATCGACTTCCCGATCCCCTCCAACGATGACGCCCTGCGTGCCATCCGGATGATGACCGGTCGCGTGACGGACGCCGTGGTCGAGGGGATTGCATACGGCGAGGTCGAGCAGGAGCTGGCCGCCCGTGACGTCGATGCAGCAGCCGGCACGCCCGTCGCTGCTGCGCCCGCTGCACCCGCCGCTGGGGCACCTGCTGCGCCCGCTGCACCCGCCGCTGAGGCCTCTGCCGCACCTGCCGCTCCTGAGGCTGCTGCCGCACCATCTGCGCCAGAGGCACCTGCTGCGCCTCCGGCGGCTCCCGATACCCTGGCTGCGCCCGCAGCCGAATAGTCCACGCGGCGCGGTCTGGCGGGCCGTTCGCCCGGTACAGAGAACAGACACACACAGAGTCCTCCATCGAGGAACTTTCACATAGGAGTCGTTGTGGTTACGACGGAAGATGTAAAGCGACTGCGCGGTGAGACCGGCGCGGGCGTGATGGATGCCAAGCGAGCACTGGAAAAGGCGAACGGCGACTTTGACGCTGCCCGCGAACTGCTGCGGGAGGCGGGTATGGCCGCCGCGGCGAAGCGCTCCGATCGCGAGACCGATCAGGGCCTCGTCGAGTCCTACATCCATGGCGAAGGCCGCATTGGCGCGCTGGTGGAGATCAACTGCGAGACCGACTTCGTCGCGCGCACGGAGGGCTTCCGCCGGCTCGCGAAGGATGTCGCCATGCAGGTCGCGGCGATGGGCCCGCTGGCACTCATCCCGGAGGATGTCCCGGCCGAAGCACCGGGTGCGGCGAAGGATAACGCGCTGCTGACGCAGGCCTTCATCAAGGACAACTCACGCACGATCGGCGACCTCGTGCAGGACACGATCGCGCAGACCGGCGAGAACGTTCGCATCTCGCGCTTCTCTCGCTTCGAGCTCGGCAGCTAGTCCGGGCGACGGCCCGTATGGCGGTCGGATCGAAGCTGGCGCTTCCGTGTGCCCGCCCTCGCGCGGTATCGTTGCGCGAAGAGCGCCTCCCCAACTCGCGCCCGACCTTCCTGGCAGGTACGAGAGCGGCGGCGAAGGGGTGATCGCATGACCGACGAAATCCTGCTCGATACCGAAGACTTGATGGACAAGGCTGTGGGCGCGTACGAACGTGACCTCGCGACGGTGCGCACCGGCCGAGCCTCGACGTCGCTCGTCGACCACCTGATGGTCGAGTACTACGGGCAGACGATGCCGCTCGACCAGCTCGCGACCCTCGCGGCTCCGGACGCGACGCTGATCACCGTGCAAGCGTGGGATCAGGGTGCGGTGGACGCGATCATGAGGGCAATCCAGCTCAGCGACCTAGGCATCAACCCCTCATCGGACGGCTCGCTGATCCGGCTCCCGGTCCCGCCGCTCACGGAAGATCGCCGTAAGGCTCTCGTGAAGCAGCTTCACGGGCGCACGGAGGAGGCGAAGGTCTCCGTCCGCAATGCGCGTCGCCACGGCATCGACGAGCTACGCAAGGCGCTGCGCGAGAAGGAAGTCTCCGAGGACGAGGAGCGCCGCGCTCAGGGCGAGGTAGACAAGCTTGCGAGCGCGCGCCAGGAGCGGCTGAAAGCCCTCGCCAAGCAGAAGGAGCAGGAGCTCCTTGAGGTCTGAGCGTCACCGCCCGGCCGATCGACCGACGAGTACGGGGACGCCGCGATGGTCGTGAAGCAGACGGCCGAGGTACCGATACCGCACATCCGCCCACTGCCACAGCACGTGGCCGTGATCATGGACGGCAACGGACGCTGGGCCGCCTCGCATGACCTCGACCGCAGCGAGGGACATCGGGCCGGTGCGGAGAACGTACGGGCCGTGATTTCGCGGATGGCAGCGCACGGCGTGCCGATGCTCACGCTGTTCGCGTTCTCGACCGAGAACTGGGGTCGCCCCGACGAGGAGGTGCAGGGGTTGATGACCTTGGGCGCCGACTTCATCGATACCCACCTCGATGAGCTGAGGCGGGAAGGGGTGCGCGTGCGCCACATCGGCGACCCCGAGGGGCTACCGGCGACGCTGCGCGCACGCGTCGAGCGGGCTGTCGAGGAGACGGCGGGTAACGACGCGATCACGGTCAACATCGCGTTCAACTACGGGGGCCGCGCCGACATCGTGCGGGCGGTGCAACGACTGGTCGCCGATGGCGTCTCGCCCAAGCAGGTGACGGAGGAGGCGATTGTCGAACGGCTCTGGACGGTAGGTGTCCCCGATCCCGACCTGTTGATCCGCACGGGTGCGGTACGGCGCATCTCCAACTTCCTGATCTGGCAGGCCGCCTATTCCGAGTACTACTTCTTCGAGGGGATGTGGCCGGACTTCGATGCCGCCGCGATCGACCTCGCGCTGGAGGACTACAGCCGGCGTCAGCGCCGTTTCGGCCTCGTGCCGGACGCTCCCGCCATCGACCCGGCGGACGGCAGCGGGTAACGCGCACAGCGAGCGCGACTGAGATGCGAGCGACCTGCCGATGCTGAAGGCCCGCCTCGCCGTCACTGCCGTTGGACTGCCGCTGTTGGCCGCGCTTGTGATCGCTCCGGAGCAGGCGTTCAGCATCGCGGTCGCGCTCGCGCTCGCGGGCGGTGCATACGAGTTGATGAGGGCCGCCGCTCCGGAGACCGGCCATCCGCCCGCGATCGCTACCGCCGCGCTGGTGGCGTTGATCGTCGCCACCGCCCGCAGCGAGGAGGAGTTCCGGCTGTGGCTGCTGTTGTTGCCGTTGGCGGTCGCGCTGGTCGTCGCCCTGCAGCCGTGGCGTGCGGCGCGCTGGCCCGAGCTCGCCTGGTGGGCGGTCTCCGTGCTCTATCTGGGTGCGCTGGGCGGGCACTGGGTGTTGCTGCGCAATGTCGTCGATGGCAGCCAGTGGGTCGCAGTCGCGCTGATCGCCACCTTCGCCACTGACACCGGTGCGTACGCCGTCGGGCGGTCGATCGGCCGCCACCTGCTCGTGCCGCAGATCTCGCCGAGCAAGACATGGGAGGGGTTCGCGGGGGGCGTTGTCGCGGGCGCTGTCGGTGCGGTTGTGGCGATCACGATCTTCGACCTCGATGTCGGCGTCGCGACGCTCGTGGCGATCGCCGTGGGGCTGCCCGTCGCCGCAGTGGCGGGCGACCTGCTGGAGTCCGCGATCAAGCGGCGCGCCGAGGTGAAGGACATGTCGGCTTTGCTGCCCGGCCACGGCGGCCTGCTGGACCGCATCGACTCGCTGCTACTGACGGGGCCGTTGCTATACTGGGCGGTGCAATGGTTCGTGACCTAATCGGCCTCGCGATCCTCGGATCGACGGGTTCCGTCGGCCAGCAGGCACTTGATGTGGTCCGGGCGCTTCCGGGCCATTTTCGTATTCGCGCGCTCGCTGCGGGCGGCAATATCGAGCTGCTGCGCCAGCAGATCGAGGAATTCCAGCCGGACGTCGCGTGGGCGCTCCCGGGCGATACCGCTGAGACACTCGCGGGTGAACTCGGCAGCGAGCGCTGGCAGCCGCTGGGTGAGATGGCCGCGCGCCCGGACGTCGATGTCGTGCTCGTCGCGACCGTTGGCATCGGGGGACTCGCGCCGACACTCGCCGCGCTGCACGCAGGCAAGGCCGTGGCGCTGGCGAACAAGGAGGTGCTGGTCGTCGGCGGCTCCCTCGTACGCGAGGCGCTCTCCCATGGGGGCGAGCTGCGGGCGGTCGACTCTGAGCACTCGGCGATCTGGCAGTGCCTCTGGGGCGAGCCGCCGGAGGCCGTCGCGCGCCTCACCCTGACCGCCTCGGGTGGGGCGTTCCGCTCACTGGATGTCGAGGCGCTCGATGCCGTGACGCCGGAGCAGGCACTGAAGCACCCGAACTGGGTGATGGGGCCGAAGGTCACGATCGACAGCGCCACGCTCTTCAACAAAGGGCTGGAGGCGATCGAGGCGCGCTGGCTCTTCGACATCCCGCTGGACCGTATCGACATCCTGCTGCACCGCGAGAGCGTTGTTCATTCGATGGTGACGTTCGTCGATGGCTCCGTGAAGGCGCAGCTCGGCGAGCCGGACATGCGGCTCCCGATCCAGTGCGCGCTGACCTACCCCGACCGAGCGCCGGTGCAACACGTCCCGGCGCTGGACCTCGCCGCCCGCGGCTCGCTGAACTTCGGCCCGGTCGACGACTTGCTCTTCCCCGCGCTCGGGCTGGCGCTCGAGGCCGGACGGCGAGAGGGGACGTATGCAGCGGCGCTCTCCGGTGCGGACGAGGCCGCCGTCGGTCACTTCCTCGCCGGTCGCTGCCGCTTCACCGACATCGCCCGGCTGCTGGAGCGGGCGTTGGAATCGCACAGCTCGGTCGAGGACCCGACCCTCGACGACGTGGTCGCGGCCGACCGCTGGGGTGGCGAGTTCGTCGATGAGCAGGTCGCGGCGGGCGTGCGGTGAGCGCCACCGGTCGCAGCCGCTACGGCAACGTGATGACGGCGATCTCCGTCCTGGTCGCGCTGGTGTTCGCGTACATCTTCGCGAACGAGGCGGTCACCTCCGGGCTGATCTTCGCCGTGATCCTCATCGGTCTCGTCGTCGCTCACGAGTTCGCGCACTTCGTCACCGCGAAGCTCTTCGGCGTCTACGTCCACGAATTCGGCGTCGGCTTCCCGCCGAAGATCTTCGGCGGGAAGTTCGGCGAGACCGAATACACGGTGAACTGGTTGCCCGTCGGCGGCTTCGTGCGGCTGATGGGCGAGGAGGATCCCAGCGACCCTCGATCGCTCGCCGCGAAGCCGCGCTGGCAGCGGCTGATCATCCTCGCCTCCGGCGGCGTGGTGAACCTGATCCTCCCGATCTTCCTCTTCGCGATCGCCTTCACGATTTCGCACGAGGAGGCGATCAGCCGAGCGGTCGTCACCAGCGTGGTGGTCGGTGCGCCCGCCGATCAGGCCGGGATGTTGCCGGGCGATGTGATCTACGAGATCGCCGGTCGTGATTCCGCCAACCTCGCCGCGGCGGGCCGACTCGTGCGGCTCAACCTCGGCAAGGAGTTCGACATCCTCGTGAAGCGCGGCGAGGAGTTCGTCACGCTGCCGGTCTACGCGCGCTGGGCCGCGCCGGCGGGGCAGGGGCCGACCGGCATCACGATCGGGTCGCAGTACGACTTCACGAAGACGGTCTCGCAACCGCCGTGGGAGTCGATCCCGAACGGGCTCCGCGCGACGGTCGATACGGTGACTCTGGCGCGCAACGAGATCATCAGCCGCTTCAAGGGCGGCGGTGAGGGCGGCCCCGCCGTCCGTGGCCCGGTCGGGCTCGCACAGGCGACCGGCGAGCTGGCCCGTGTCGGCGGCGCGCCGCCGCTGTTCGAGCTGGCCGCGTTGCTCTCGATCAACCTCGGTCTGCTCAACCTGCTGCCGCTGCCAATGCTCGATGGCGGCCGCATCGCGTTCCTGCTGCTCGAGGTCGCCCGTCGAGGCAAGCGCATAGCGCCCGAGCGCGAGGCGTTGGTGCACCTGGTCGGCCTCGTGCTGTTCGTGCTGCTGTTCGTGGTTGTGACCTTCGCGGACATCAGCCGCATTGCCTCCGGGGAGTCCGCCTTCAGGTAGGACGCGGCTTCGCTGAGCTGGTTGTTTTGGATGGAACCCACACCCCCTTTCGGTAGAAGAGGCACGGAGCTGGAGCTCTGGCATCGGTCGCCGCGCCCGCTAACCCTTCCGCCGCCTGCGCGATATCCTCGCTACGTTCGACCCCGGGAGGGTGGATGTCCCGCAATCAGACGCGTGCGGTACAGGTTGGCTCGGTCACGATCGGTGGCGGAGCGGATGTCGCGGTGCAGTCGATGGCTGCGACGAAGACGCAGGATGTCGAAGCCACCGTCCTGCAGGTAACGCTGATCCAGGCGGCTGGGGCGGACCTCGTGCGCATCGCCGTCGACTCGAAGCGCGACGTGCAGGCACTCGCCGAGGTCCGTGCGCGCACGGACGCGACGTTGTCCGTCGACCTGCAGGAGAACTACCGACTGGCCCGCGATGTCGCGCCGTATGTCGACAAGATTCGCTACAACCCGGGGCACCTCTACCACCACGACCGCGAGAAACCCGCACGCGACAAGGTCGCGTTGATCGCGGAGATCGCGGAGGCGCATGACTGCGCGCTGCGTGTCGGCGTGAACTGCGGTTCCGTTGACCCGGCGATGATCGAGCGCTTTCCAGGCGACGATGTGGGCGCGATGGTCGCGAGCGCGCTGGAGCACTGCGCGATGCTCGATGACCTCGGCTTCGAGCGCTACGTCGTTTCGCTGAAAGACTCGGACTGGCGCAAGGTCGTGGAGGGCAACAAGTGCTTCGCTGCGGAGCGCCCGGATGTGCCGCTGCACCTCGGCGTGACGGAGGCGGGGATGCCGCCGGACGGCGTGGTGAAGACGCGCGTCGCCTTCGAGCAACTGATCCCGCACGGCATCGGCGACACCGTGCGCGTCTCGCTGACGCTGCCCTTCGACCGCAAGGGCGAGGAGATCGACGCGGCCCGCGAGATCCTCGCGGACATCGATGCCGGGCGCTTCCGCTCCGTGCCGACTTACCTCGATGAAGGCCTGAACATCATCTCCTGTCCCTCCTGCTCACGAGTGGAGAACGAGGCCTTCATCGAGCTAGCGCAGGACGTGAAGCAGATGACCGAGTACGCGAAGGACCACGACGTCACGATCGCGATCATGGGCTGCCGCGTGAACGGGCCGGGCGAGACCGACGCCGCCGACCTGGGTCTCTGGTGCGGCCCGGCGGCCGTCAACCTGAAGCGCGGGGCCGAGACGATCGGCATGTATCCCTACGACGAGGTGCTCGACCGGCTGCGCGGTGCACTCGACGAGCTGATCGCCGGACGCTCCTAGGTGGCGCAGGGCCCGCCCGCGCTGAGCACGATGTGGGCGATGCAGCCGCGCTTCGAGCGTGACCTGCCCGCCTTCATCGACCGCGCCGTCGAACTGGGCTTCGGGGCGATCGAGATCAACCACTCGATGGAGGCCGACCATGTCGCGGCGATCCGCTCGCACGCCCCGGTCACCGTCAACTCCGTGCATGCACCGGCGCCACTCGAGCAGCACTCCCGTCGCGGCTGGAACCGCGACCTCAACCTCGCCTCGACCGACGAGGAAGAGCGGGAGATCGCGGCGCAGTACGCGTTGCGGTCGATCGAGCTGGCGGCGGAGGTCGGCGCGCGGGCGGTGGTCGTGCACCTCGGTCATATCGGCAGCGCACCGCTGGACGGCGAAGTGAAGCGGCGCGAGCTCTTCGATCAGGACGTGACCGGCGGCGACCTCTGGGCGCACGCCGGCGCGGAGGCGATCCAGATGCGTGCCCAGCTCGCCCCGCCCCAGTTCGCGCAGGCGCATCGATCGCTCGACCAGCTCGCCGCGGCCGCGCAGCAGGCGGGCGTCACGATCGGCCTCGAGACGCGGCTGCGCTACCACCACATCCCGTTGCCGGATGAGGCCGCGACGTTGCTGGCCGACTACCCGCCGGAGGTCGCCGGCTACTGGCACGACAGCGGCCACGCGGAGGTGCTGCACCGCATCGGCCTCGTCGATGCCGACGCGTGGTTCGAGTCGCTTGGCGATCGCGTGGTCGGGATCCACGTCAGCGACGTCAACGGCCTGCTCGACCATCGAGCGCCCGGCAATGGCGACCTCGACTTTGCCGCACTTGCCTCGAAGATCCCGCACGACGCGGTGCGCACCTTCGAGATCGACCAGCACGAGCCCGACGATGACGTGGCCCGCGCGCTCGAGCTGACCCGCGAGGTCGAACTGGTCGCGAGGGGCGACGGATAATCCTCGAAGCGGTCGTACTGCCGGTGAAGCCCGGCCAGGAGCAGGCGTTCGAGGTGGCGTTCACCGAGGCGCAGACGATGATCGCCTCGATGGATGGCTACATCGCTCACGAGCTGCACCGCGGCATCGAGACGCCGAACCACTACCTGCTGCTCGTGCAGTGGGAGATGCTGGAGGCGCACACCGTCGGATTCCGCGGCTCAGCTCAGTACGAACGCTGGTCCTCGCTGTTCCACGACTTCTACGACCCGTTCCCCGAGGTCGAGCATTACGAGCCGGTGGATCTCTAACCTCGCGGCTGCGTGAGCCGTAATCGTGCCCTAGACTCGCCCCATGCGCATGTCACGGATGTTCGGACACACCCTGCGGGAGACACCGGCCGAGGCGGAGACGCCCAGCCACTACCTGTTGCTGCGCGCGGGCTTCATCGATCAGTTGATGGCCGGCGTCTACAGCTACATGCCGCTGGGCCATCGTACGAAGCGCAAGATCGAGCAGATCGTGCGCGAGGAGATGGACGCCGCCGGTGCGCAGGAGACGCTGCTGCCCGCCGTACAGCCACGCGAGCTTTGGGAGCAGACCGGGCGTGACCGCACGATGGGCGATGTGCTCTTCCCGCTGATCGACCGTCGCGAGCGGGCGCTGGTGCTGGGGCCGACACACGAGGAGGTCGTGACCTCGCTCTTCCGCGACCACGCGCGGTCGTACCGCGACCTGCCCGTGACGCTGTACCAGATACAAACGAAGTTCCGCGACGAGGCGCGCCCGCGGGCCGGGTTGCAGCGCTTGCGCGAGTTCACCATGAAGGACGCCTACTCGTTCGACCTCGACGAGGACGGCCTCGATGTCTCGTACGACGCGATGTTCGAGGCGTATACCCGCATCTTCGTGCGCTGTGGCGTGCCGGTGGTGCCGGTCGAGGCCGACTCTGGCGCGATCGGTGGCAAGGGCTCGCAGGAGTTCGTTTTCCTGACTGACGTCGGCGAGGACACGATCGTGGTGTGCGACAACTGCGACTACGCGGCCAACAGCGAGAAGGCAGAGTTCGTGCGCCTGCCCGCCGAGAGCGAGGAACAGCTACCGATCGAGGAGGTCGCGACGCCCGAGATCATCACGATCGAGGCGCTCGCGGAGTTCCTCGATGTTCCGCCCGTGCGCACCGCGAAGGCCGTCTTCTACATGGCACGCGAGCTCGGCCAGTCGGAAGGGCGAGGCGAGCCGGTGTTCGTAGTGATCCGCGGCGATCTGCAGGTCAACGAGGTGAAGGTGAGCAACGCGCTGGGTGGGCGCAAGCTGGAGCCGATGACGGACGCGGAGGTGGCCGCTGCGGGCATCGTCGCCGGGTACGCCTCGCCGATCGGCGTCGCAGGCAACGTGCGCGTGATCGCCGACAACTCCGCGGCTGACTCGCTGAACCTCGTCGCCGGTGCCAACCGCGTCGGCTTCCACCTGCGAAACGTGAACTTCGGTCGCGATTGGCAGGCGGAGGTCGTCACCGACATCGCGCTCGCGGATGCAGGCCATCGCTGCGTGCGCTGCGCCGATGATGGGGGCGGCACGCTCCGCACGGAGCGCGCGATCGAGATGGGCCACATCTTCCGCCTGGGCACCACGTACTCGGAACCGCTGGAAGCCGTAGTGCTGGACAGCGAGGGTGAGCGGCGGACGCCGACGATGGGCTGCTACGGCCTGGGCATCGACCGCATCGCCGCCGCCGCCGTCGAGGTCGGGCACGACGACGATGGCATCATCTGGCCCGCCGGCATCGCCCCCTACGACGTGCACCTCGTCGGGCTCGCGCTCGACCGCAACGCCGAGGTCGCGGCGGACGCCGACGCGCTCTACGAGCAGCTCACGGCCGCGGGCCTTGCTGTGCTCTTCGACGACCGCGAGGAGTCTCCGGGTGTGAAGTTCAACGACGCCGACCTGATCGGCGTACCGATCCGCGTCACCGTTTCCGCCCGCAACCACAGGGAGGGCGTGATCGAGATGCAACGGCGAGGCGCGGACGAGGCCGAGCAGGTGGCGCGCGACTCGGCCGCCGAGCGGCTGAGCGCGCTTCACAGCGAGGCGCTACAGGGCTGAACGCCCGCCTGACGCTTCGCGGCGCGTCGTCCGTCGCGCTGCCATCTTCACGCGTCGGTTGCAGCGATCGCGGTGCCACATGCCGCGCAGAACTTCGCGTCGGGCGTCGCGGCCACACCGCACTGCGTGCAATATGGAGCGTCATCGGCAGCGCTGGTTGTCGCATCCGGTGGTGGCGCGGGCCTCGAACTGCGGGGTGGGTTCGTCGAACGTACGGGTTGCGGCGGGTTGGCGAGGGGTCGAGGTCGCCGTGTGAGCGGCGGTTCCTGCTCGAGGCCTTGCTGGCGGCGTCATGAGTCCTCGCGCTCCCACTGTCTCTCCTGGTTGGCGGGGATCATTGCGATGATGAGAAGGCCGATGATCCCGAGAAAGAAGCCGAGAATGAAGTCGATCGTTCGTTCTCGGGCCTTGTTGCTCGACAACGACGAGCCCCACTAGCCGAAGAGGCTGCCGACGCCCACCCAGATGATCCAGATTTCCACGATCGCCCGTTACTGTCTGAAGAATCCTGTGATGTGAGCGCCCTCGAAGCGGCAGCCGTGATGCTACACCAGCACCGACGTGCTCAGTCGCTGCCGTGTGCGCACGCCGCGTGTGACAGGAATGGCGTTGCGGGAGGACCTCTGTGCCTCGAAGCCTTGAGGGGCGATCGGGCTCGTGCTAGCATCGAAGGGACCATGCGCCTCCATTCATGAGACGTGGGCTCAGGCCCACGTTTCTTGTTGAGTGGACCAACCACCTCCCCGGCGATGGCAAGCGATTCGAGGCCCTGTGATGGGCCATCGGGATTCAGGAACAGCGCCATGACCATGACGGCCGACAACTTCATTGCTGCGATCGCGCAGCTCTCCGCCGAAAAGAACCTCGACCCGGACACGGTGCTCGAGGCGGTGGAGGCGGCGATGGCATCCGCCCTCAAGAAGGACGAGCTCCAGTACGCCGAGCTTGAGGTGAAGATCGGCAAGGAGAGTGGCGATATCACGACGTGGCGTGTCTACCAGGTGATGGACGACGACGAGATCGAGGACGACGAGATCGAGGTTTCGCCGGAGCGCGCCGCCACCATGGGTTTCGCGGACGCCGCGATCGGTGATGTGGTCCGTGAACAACTGGAGACGACCCCGTCCACCGGCCGGATCGCGGCCCAGACGGCGAAGCAGGTCGTACTGCAGCGGCTGCGCGAGGCGGAGCGTGAGTCCGTGTTCGGCGAGTTCACGGGCAAGGAGGGCGAACTCGTCTCCGGCACCGTGCTGCGTGTCGAGGGCGCACATCGCCAGGTGATCGTCGACCTCGGCCGCACGGAGGCTGTGTTGCCTGCGACGGAGCAGGTACGGCCAGAGCACTACCGCGTCGGCCAGCGCCTGCGCGTCTTCGTGAAAGAGGTCTACCGCGCCTCCAAGGGTCCGCAGGTGGTTGTCTCACGCTCGCACCCGGAGCTGCTGCGACGGCTCTTCGAGCTCGAAGTGCCGGAGGTGTCACGCGGCGTTGTCGAGATTATGGGCATCGTCCGCGACCCCGGGTACCGCGCGAAGGTGGCCGTGCTCTCGCGCCAGGACGGTATCGACCCGATCGGCGCCTGCGTCGGCGTGCGTGGTGCGCGCATCCAGAACATCGTGAACGAGCTCGGTGGCGAGCGTGTCGACCTGATCCGCTGGGACCCGAACGAGGTCGCATATGTCGCGAACGCCCTGAGCCCGGCCGAAGTGACATCGATTCGCCTCGATGAGTCGGCGAACACCGCCTACATGGCTGTTCCCGACAAGCAGATCAGCCTGGCGATCGGCAAAGAAGGCCAGAACGCGCGGCTGGCCGCGAAGTTGACTGGCCGCCGCATCGACATCCAGGGCGAGGGAGCGATCATTGAAGCCGGCGGCAACTTCTATCCGCCGCCCGAGCCGAACATGGACGCGATCCCGCTGCCGGGCCGCGAAGGACTGCCGACACTGGCGGACGGTGCCCCCGGGGCCCCCTCCGCCGCCGACTACACGCGGCCGGGCCTGCCGGGCGAACAGGCACAGCTCGTGGACGCGGAGCCCACGCTGACACCGGAACAGGAAGCGGTCGCGGAGTTCACCGAGGAGCCGGCCGCCGCTGCGGAGGAGGCACCCGCTGCGGAGGTCGTTGCGGAGCCGGAGGTCGTCGAGCGTCCGACTGCGCGTCCCGCTGCGCCGGGTGGCATCCGCTTTGGCGAGGAGATCGGCGGCTCGCGCGACATCGAGGACGAGACTGCGTCGCAGCCGCAGCCGCGTCGAGGCGGTCGAGGCGGTCGTGGCGGCGGTCAGCAGCCGCAGCAGCCACAGCGCACCCCCGACTCGCGTCGGTCACGTCGGCGCTTCGAGCTGGACGAGGACGACTACCAGAATTACGAGGACTACGAAGACGATGACGAGATCGGCGAGGACGACATCGTCGACGATGTTGGCGACGATGGGGACGAAGACGAGTAACCGACGGCAGCCGCAGCGCACCTGCGTGGTGTGTCGAGAGCCGCGTGACAAGCGTGACCTCGTGCGGCTCGTCCGCACGTCGGAGGGACGAGTGCAGCTCGATGAGCGGGGCCGGATGCCCGGTCGTGGCGCGTACCTCTGTCACGAGGGAGCGTGCTGGCGGCAAGCACTGGAGGGGCGGTCGCTGGCCAGCGCGCTCCGTACGGTGCTCTTGGCCGATGATCTGGCCGCACTACATGCATACGCTCGCGAGGCGAACTTGATCGCCGTCGCAGCGGGAGGGAATGGGTCATGACACAGGCGCCTGAATCTGAGCCACTGCAGACCGACGCACCTCCAGCGGAGCCGCCTCAGCCAGAGGTGAGCGTGGTGATCCCGCCGGCGGTGGTCGTGAAGGACCTCGCCGACCTGCTGAACGTGAGCGCGGTCGATATCATCAAGGAGCTGATGAAGAACGGGGTGATGGCGACCATCAACCAGGTCGTCGACTTCGACACCGCCGCCGTCGTTGCCACCGACTTCGGCTTCATCGCGGAGGAGGAGCGCGCCGCCGAGGCAGCGCCCGCCGACGCAGACGCGGAGGTGGTCGCCTTTTCGATGCGCGTCGAGGAGGAAGACGACGGCTCGCTGGAGACGCGCCCGCCGATCGTCACCGTGCTCGGGCACGTCGACCACGGCAAAACGACGTTGCTGGACGGCATCCGCAAGGCGAACGTCGTGGACGGCGAGGCCGGCGGCATTACGCAGCACATCGGGGCGTATCAGGCCTCAGCGCCTGACGGCCGGCTCGTCACCTTCATCGACACTCCGGGCCACGAGGCGTTCACCGAGATGCGCGCTCGTGGGGCGCAGGTCACGGATGTGGCCGTGATCGTGGTCGCCGCGGACGACGGCGTGATGCCGCAGACGCGAGAGGCGATCGACCACGCGCGCGCGGCCGGTGTACCGATCGTCGTCGCCCTCAACAAGACCGATGTCGAGAACGCCAACCCTGACCGTACGAAGCAGCAGCTGATGGAGATGCAGCTCGTGCCGGAGGAGTACGGCGGCGACCTCGTCGTCGTGCCTGTCTCGGCACTGAAGCAGGAGGGCATCGACGAGCTGCTCGAGAACGTCCTGCTCGTGAGCGACCTCGATGAGCCGAAGGCAAATGCCGACCGTGACGCGGTCGGCGTCGTACTGGAGGCCCAGACCGACCGCAACCGCGGCGTTGTCGCCACCGTGCTGGTGCAGACCGGCACGTTGAAGCAGGGCGACGCGGTGATCGCAGGCATGGCCTTCGGCCGCGTGAAGTCGATGGAGAACCAGGACGGCGAACGCGTCAAGAGCGCAGGGCCCTCCACCCCGGTCGCTACGCTCGGACTCTCCGAGGTGCCGCCGGCGGGCGAACGTCTGACGGTGATGGCGAACGAGAAAGCCGCCCGCCGCGAGGCTGAGCAGCGCCGTCGTGCGCTGGAGGCTGTCGGTGAGGAACGCGTTGGGCTGACGCTCGACACGCTCTTCGGCGAGATCCACAAGGGCACGATCAAGGATTTCAACATCCTGCTGAAGACGGACGTCCAGGGCTCAGTCGAGCCGCTGGTACGCGCACTTGAGGATCTGTCGATCGATGACGAGGTGAACGTGAAGGTGATTCACGCCGCCGCCGGCTCGGTCAACGAGTCAGATGTGAACCTGGCCGTCGCGTCGCAGGGCGTGATCATCGGATTCAACACCGGGCCGGAAGCCGGGGCGAAGCGGCTGGCCGCCTCTGAGCACATCGAAATCCGCGAGTACAACGTGATCTACGACATCATCGAAGACGTGGAGCAGGCCGTGCAAGGTCTGCTCGACCCGGTCTACGAGGAGCGCGAAGACGGTCGCATTGAGGTGCGCGCGGTCTTCCGCCTCAGCCGCCGCAATGCGATCGCCGGTGCGTACGTCACAGACGGCACGGTCAAGCGCGACTCGCTAATCCGCGTGATGCGTAAGGGCGAGCAGGTGCACGAGTCGAAGATCACCAGCCTCAAACGCTTCGAGAACGATGTCGCCGATGTCGCCTCCGGATTCGAGTGCGGGATCATGGTTGATGGCTTCTCGGCCTTCGAGGAGGGTGACGAGCTGGTCGCCTTCCACATGGAGCGCACGCGCTAGTCACGTTCGACACCCGGTCTGGGAGGGCCACATGAGCCGTCGCACCGACAAGGTGGGCGACCAGCTTCAGGCGGAGATCGCCGAATTGCTGCACCGGCACGTGAAGCATCCCGTGCTGGCTGAAGCGATGCTCTCGATCACACGGGTAGAAGTCGACAACGACTTCTCCCGCGCTCGCATCTCCGTCAGCGTGATGAACGATGACGGAGAAGACGACGGGCACGAGGCAGTGTTCGAGGCGCTGGAGCGCACCGAACCGTTCCTGCACCGAGAACTCGTGAAGCGATTGCGGATGCGTCGCGTTCCCCGACTGAACTTCATCGCCGACTTCTCGATCGTGGAAGGCGACCGTGTGCGTGCCCTGATGCGCAGCATTGCGCCCTCCGACGGCGTTCCCGACGACGCCCCCGACGGCGCTGCTGAAGACGGCGCGGACGGCTAGCAGTGGCCGCTGGCGACTCCGCCTCTCAGTCCGCCGAGCAGCACCTCCCGGTGGTCGGGTTCATCAACATCGACAAGCCGGCCGGGCTC
This sequence comes from Dehalococcoidia bacterium, assembly GCA_034406555.1. GTDB lineage: Bacteria > Chloroflexota > Dehalococcoidia > UBA2979 > UBA2979 > SHYR01. Next base: position 31,941 of record DASCRM010000062.1, read on the forward strand.
ACCTCGTTCGATGTCGTGCGCCACATACGCCGGGCGGCGCAGATGAAGCGGGTCGGGCACACGGGCACGCTCGACCCCGCGGCGACTGGCGTTCTGCCCGTCGCGGTCGGGGTCGCGACGAAGCTGGTCGATGAGCTGATGGGCGCACGTAAACGCTACATCGGCACGATCACGCTGGGCGTCGAGACCGACACCTACGACGCCGACGGCCAGGTTGTCGCGGAGTCTGACGCCGGCGCCATCACTGAGGACCAGATCGAGGCTGCCCTCGCAAGCTTCCTCGGCGACTTGATGCAGACGCCACCGGCCTACAGCGCGGTGAAGCGCGATGGGGTTCCGGCGTACAAGGCGGCACGGGTGGGGAAACCGCACGCGCTCGACCCTCGGCCCGTGACCGTACACTCGCTGGCGCTGCGGGCGATCGATGGCCCCCTGGCGACGATCGAGGTCGAGTGCGGCAAGGGCTTCTATATGCGCGCGCTCGCGCGTGACGTGGGCGCGTTGCTCGGCGTTGGCGGACACCTCAGCGCGCTGCACCGAACAGCGGTCGGGCGCTTCGTGGAGGCTAATGCGACGCCGCTGGACGAAGCTGTGGAGCTTCTCGAGCGTGGCGATGTGGAGAGCCTGGTGCACAGCCTCGACACGGTATTGGATCACTGGCCTGCACTAATTCTCGGGCGTGAGTCGGTGGGCACGGTTCGCAACGGACACGACGTTCAGCCCTCGCTGGTGAACCTGCGGCGAGCGGGCGAGGTGGGGGAACGTGCGCGCGGGTACGGGCCCGATGGGCGGCTCGTGGCGTTGCTGGAGGCGAGCGCGATTCCGGGCGTCTGGCATCCCTATCGGGTGTTCCCGCGGTGACTCGAGCTTCAGTCATTGAGATTAAGTCCCATTAACGGGTTTGACAGGCGCATTCGACTGACGTAAATCTGGAGTCAGCCTGTAGTTGCAAGCTTCCGGGCTGGCAACTGGTTCCCTCAGGCGATGCGGTGGCCGGCACCGCGAGAGCGTAAGCCCGGAGTCCTGAGGCCATCTGAGGAGGATTCAGTGGAAGCCTACTGCCTGAAGTGCCGAACGAAGCGCGAGATGGTTGGCCCGCAGCCATACACGATGAAGAACGGCAAGAACGCTACGACCGGGACCTGCCCGGAATGCAGCACGAAAATGTTCAAGATTGGGAAGGCCACTCCGGCGGCCTAGCGGATTTCCGAATCAGCAGACTCAGCAGCGCCGCCCATCGGGCGGCGTTGCTGCGTGTATTGAGCGCGATCGCCAGCGTCACAGGCGGAGACAACCGGCCTGACGCTCGTGACTCGCTAGTCCGCCGAACTGCCGGCCAGTGCGAGAAAGACCTCCGCCCGAGCGTCGGGCGGGGCCGTGCCGCGCCGGACCGCCAGCAGCGACCGCTCTGCGATAGGCGTCTCGTCGTGACGGCGCAGGGGCGGGGTGTCCGTCTCTGCGACGGCCGCGGGCAGGACGCTCCACCCGAAGCCGAGCGCGACCATCTGGCGTAAGACGTCCGGGCTGTCGCTCTCCAACATGACGTCGGGCTCGAGGCCTCGCTTTGCGAAACCCGCGTCGATCAGCGCGCGCGTTCGCCGGCCCTCGGGATAGAGCGCCCACGCCGCCTCCTCCGGCACTCCGTTCGAGCCCGGCGGCGCGTAGACGTAGAGCGGCTCGCGGCGCACGACTGCGGAGTGCAGGGCATCGTCCTCGACTGGCCCGACGACGAAAGCGACGTCGAGGTCGAACTCGCGCAGGCGGTCGAGCAGAGCGTTCGTGCTGTCGACGACGAGACGGAGCTGGACGGCCGGGTGCTCGATCTGGAAGCGGCGGATCGCCGAGGGCAGTACGTAGAGGCTCGCGGCGTCGATCATCCCGACGGCCAGCGTCCCCGCCTGGCCCTCCCGCTCGGCCTGCAGCCGTGACTGCAGTTCCGCCACGCGGCCGAGCACCTCCGAGGCGAAGCCGGCCACCTGATGTCCGGCGGGCGTCAGCACGCGCCGGCGGCCGCGGCGCTCGAACAGCGGTACGCCCAGCCGCCGCTCGAGCTGCGAGAGCGCCTGTGATAGCGCGGGCTGGCTGATGTGCATGCGCTCCGCCGCCTCGGTGACTGTGCCCGCACGTTCCAGCTCCCGCAGGTAGGCGAGTTGGTGGAAGCTGAGACCGGGTACGCCTCCAGGCAATGCTGCGAGCGCGGGCTCTCTCTTGGGCTCGTTCATGGGCATCGATTCATAGCTATCGCTTATCATTCAATAAGTATATATCGAATAGACGGATGGATAGGTACTCGGATATGGTGTGCGCTGATAGTGCGCTCGACGAGAGGAACGACAGCGATGGCTGAGTCTGAAAACGGGAAAGTGAACGTCGCCATCATCGGCGTCGGCAACTGCGCCTCTTCGCTCGTGCAGGGCGTGGAGTTCTACAAGAACGCGGAGGCCGGCGACGTGATCCCCGGTCTAATGCACCCCGTGCTCGGTGGGTACCACATTCGAGACATCAACTTTACGGCGGCCTTCGACGTCGATGCGGAGAAGGTCGACAAAGACATCTCCGAGGCGATCACTTCAGGCCAGAACAACACGATCAAATTCGCCGACGTTCCGCCGACCGGCGTGACGGTCTCCCGCGGCATGACCCACGACGGACTGGGCAAGTACCTCTCCGAGGTGATCACGAAGGCGCCGGGCGAGACCGCCGACATCGTCGGCATCCTAAAGGAGGCCAAGACCGACGTGGTGATCAACTACCTGCCGGTCGGCTCCGAGGAGGCGACCAAGTGGTACGTCGAGCAGGTGCTGGCGGCCGGTTGCGCCCTGATCAACTGCATCCCGGTCTTCATCGCCAAGGAGAACTACTGGGCGGAGCGTTTCACGGAGGCCGGCGTCCCGATCATTGGCGACGACATCAAGTCGCAGGTCGGCGCGACGATCCTCCACCGCACGCTGGCGAGGCTGTTCCAGGACCGTGGCGTGCGCATCGACCGCACCTACCAGCTCAACTTCGGCGGCAACACCGACTTCCTGAACATGCTCGAGCGTGAGCGGTTGGAGTCGAAGAAGATCTCCAAGACGAACGCCGTCACCTCGCAGATCGAGTACGAGATGGGCACGAGCGATGTCCACGTCGGCCCCTCAGACCACGTGCCGTGGCTGCTCGACCGCAAGTGGTGCCACATCCGCATGGAGGGCACGACTTTCGGCGACGTGCCGCTGATGGTGGAGACGAAGCTCGAGGTCTGGGACAGCCCGAACTCGGCCGGCGTCGTGATCGACGCGGTGCGCTGCGCGAAGCTCGCGCTCGACCGCGGCATCGGCGGCCCGCTGCTCGACTCATCGGCGTACTTCATGAAGTCGCCGCCAACGCAGATGCTCGATGAGGACGCCCGCGACGGCGTCGAGAGCTTCATCGCCGGGCCGCCCGCGGCGGTCTGAGCGGCGGCGCGCCACCCCGACGGCGAAGGACGACACAGCGAAGGACCACACAGTGGGGACACGCTGATGGCGCGACCAGTCGCCCTGCAGTCCGTAGCCCTGCGGCTCGCAACGTGGCTGGCCGGACGCACGCCGTTGCGCGTCAGTTACGCGCTCGCCTGGTTCGCCGGGCAGGCCGTCTTCTCACTCTGGTTCGGCGGCCGTCGACGTTGCATCGCCAACATGCGGCGCGTGAGCGGGGGTGACCGCGCGCTGGCACGTCGTTACGCTCGCCGCTCGTTCGCCCACTACGGCCTCTACATGGTCGACTTCCTGCGGATGGAGCGAGTGACCTCGGCGGAGGTGCGCGAACGCGTCGAGTACGACGAGTGGGAGACGATCGAGGGCGCTCGCAACGGCTCTGGCGCGGTCTTCGTCTCGATGCACTTCGGCAACTGGGACTTCGGCGCGGCGCGCATCGCCGGGCAGGGCATCCCGCTCTCCGCGATCGCCGACACGTTCGACAGCGCGACCTTGAACGACCTCGTCGTCGGTACGCGCGAACGGCTGGGCGTGTCGATCATCCCGGCTGAGCGCCTCGCGACCGGCGTCTTCCGCGCGTTGGGCCGCAACGAGCTGGTGGCGATGCTGCTCGATGTGCCATCGAGCGAGGTGGAGGTGGAGTTCTTCGGCGAGCCGATCGCGGTGCGGGCGGGTCCGGCGCGGATCGCGCTGCGCACCGGCGCGTCGGTGATCACCGGGATGCTGGTTCGGTCGGGGCCTCGCAGTCCGCGCTTCGAGCCGGTGATCCAGCGAGTAGCGTATGAGCCGTCCGGCGATGCGGAGCGCGACGTGCATGAACTGACACAGGCGATGGTGACGTCGATGGAGCAGACTGTGCAGCGCTATCCGGAGCAGTGGTACATCTTCCGGCAGCTGTGGGTCGCCGATCGCGCTGCTGCCACGTTGAGGGTAGGGCCGAGCGAGTGACGCCACGACTGTTCGCGCTGTGGCTGTTGGTGCGGGTTGCCGGGCGGTTGCCGGCTAGCGTGCTCTACGCGGGCGCCGATCTGCTGGGAACGCTCGACTGGTACGCCTCAGCAGGCGTGCGCGCGACGACCCGCGACCACATGAGGCATGTGCTCTCCCGGGGTGCTGAGCGACCTCCCAGCGCGTCTGAGGTCGATCGCGCGGCCCGGGGCGCGGTGCGTAGCGCCGCCCGCTACTACGCTGACTTCGCCCGCGCCTCGCACCTCGCGCCGGGCGAGGCCTTCGACGAGGTCGAGAGCTTCGAGGGCGTCAACCACTTCTTCGATGCATCCGACCGCGGCTGCGGTGTGATCTTGCTCTCGGCGCACGTCGGCAGCCCGGAGTACATCTTCCGTGCGGCAGCCCACCTGGGGCTGGAGATGGTGGTGCTGACAGAAGTGCTCTCGCCGCCTCGCGTACACGAGTTCGTGCATCAGGCACGCGCGGTGCCGGGCGCGCAGTTCGTGCCTGCGGACGGCACCGGGCTGCGCACAGTGCTGGCGACGCTGCGCGCGGGTGGCACGGTGGCAATCCTCGGTGATCGCGACATCCAGGACAGCGGTACGCAGGTGCCGTTCTTCGGCGAACGCGCCTCGTTGCCGTCGGGGCCGGTGCAACTCGCGTTGCGCACACACGCGGCGCTGATCCCCGTCACGGGCACGCGCGTTGGGCCGGCGCGCTTCCGCGTGACGATGGGTGCGCCGCTCGGGCTGCCGAGGAGCGGAGATCGCGATGCCGACCTCGCGGCGGGGATGCCGATCTTCGCGCGGGCGATCGAGGAAATCATCGTCGTCGCGCCGGATCAATGGTTCACGCTGCACCCGGTCTGGTCGGGCCTGGGGGATGACGCGGCAGTCGTACAATGACGGTGATGAGCGACCGCACCACCGGCAACGACGCGGCTCCTCGCTTCGGGGTGGCCGACCTGCACGTGCACACCTCCTTCGGTGACGGCATGAGCGACGCCACGGCGGTGCTCAACTGGACCGAGCAGCGCACGGAGCTCGATGTGATCGCCGTGACCGACCACGACGATGTCGCTGGCGCGCTGCTCGCGCGGGAGCTGCACGCCGGCGGCTCGTATCACTTCGATCTCGTCCCCGGCATCGAGGTGACGACGCGCTCCGGTCACCTGCTTGCGCTCTGGGTCGATCAGCCGGTGCCGTCGTTCCGCCCGCTCGGTGAGACGGTGGCGACGATCCACCGGCTGGGCGGGCTGGCGATCATCCCGCACCCGTTCTCCTACCTCACGCGCTCCGTTGGGCGCCGGAGGCTCGATCGGCTGCTGCGCGAGGACGACGCGGAGACGCGGCCGGACGCGATCGAGCTCGCGAACCCCTCGCTCGCCGGGCGCGTCACTCGCGCGAAGGCGCGGCGGTGGAACGGCGAGCGGCCCGCGTTGGCGGAGGTCGGCAGCAGCGACGCGCACTTCGTCGAGGAGATCGGTACGGCGCGGACGCTCTTCCGTGGGACGACCTCGGAAGCGCTGCGGGCAGACATCGAAGGCGGGCGCACGCACGCGGTGATGGGGGAGCCGGTCCCGTTGCGATCAATCGGCACACGCCGATTGATCGCGCAGCAAGTTCGCGGTTTGGCGGTCACCCCGCGTAAGGTGCTGGGGCGTCCATTGCGAAGGTTGGCGGGGGTGCTGACCGGAGGCTCACGATGAAGATCGCGCTGGTCTCACCGTACGACTGGCTCACGCCGGGTGGCGTGAACAGCCACATCGACTCACTCGCCGATCGGCTCTTCGATCGCGGCCACTCAGTGCGCATCCTCGCGCCTACGAGCGGCGAGGTTGATGACCCGCGCGTCGTGCCCGCCGGGCGGGTAGTACCGATCCCGGTCTCTGGCTCGGTGGCGCGGATCTCGCTCAATCCGAGACTCGGCCACAAGGTGAAACAATTGCTCGCCGATGAGCAGTTCGACGTCGTGCACGTGCACGAGCCACTGATGCCATCGTTGCCGATCCAGGTGCTGCGGCACTCGCGGCTCGTGAGCCCGGGCGTAGTGAATGTGGGCACGTTCCACGCGACGAAGGACGGCGGCAACCGGCTCTACTCCTACGGTCGCCGGTTGCTGAAGCGCTGGTACCGCGAGATCGACGGCAAGATCACGGTCTCGCCGCCCTCGGCCCGCTACGTCAGCCGCTACTTCCCCGGCTACTACAACGTGATCCCGAATGGCGTCGATATCGACCGCTTTGCGGATCCCGCGATCGAGCCGCTTGAGCAGTTCCGTGACGGTTCGATCAACATCCTCTACGTGGGTCGTGCGGAGAAGCGGAAGGGCCTGGCGTACCTGCTGCGCGCCTTCGGCATGGTGAGCGCCCGCAACCCGGAGACGCGGCTGATTGTCGTCGGCCCGGACTCGCGAGAGCGACGTCGCTACAAGTCGATGGTGAAGCAGAGCGGGATGCGTAACATCGTCTTCGCCGATGACGTGAGCGATGCGGAGCTGCCGCGCTATCACCGCAGCGCCGACATCCTCTGCTCGCCCGCCACGGGCAATGAGTCGCAGGGATACGTCTTGCTGGAGGCGATGTCGGCGAGCCTGCCGGTCGTCGCTTCTAACATCGATGGCTACGCCTCCGTGATCACGCATGAGGCCGAGGGGCTGCTGGCGCGGCCAAAGGATCCGATGGCACTGGCCGATGCGCTCACCTCGCTGGTGCGCAACGCCGACCAACGTGCCGCGATGGCGGCGGCGGGCCGGCGCAAGGTCGACGAGTACTCATGGCCGCGTGTGACGCAGCGCATCGTCTCCTACTACGAGCGGCTGATCGACGACCACGCGTCCCACGAGCGTCTGCTGCGCGGGCGCGTGCGACCGTGGGCGCGACGGCGCTGAGCGAGGTGCGGATGTCGCCACGTCTGCTCGCCGGTCGCGCGCCGGCACTGCTACTCGATCCGATCGTGCGTGTGCTCGCAGTGGCGGGCGTCTCGCCGGCGATGGTGACGACGGCCGGATTGATCGGCAACGTGATCGCCGCCGTGCTGATCGGCCGCGGTGAGCTGGTCGCGGGCGGGATCGTGATGCTGGTGGCATCCGGCCTCGACATGTTCGACGGCGCGCTCGCGCGGGCGACAGGGCGGGCGACGCCCTTCGGCGCGGTGCTGGACGCGACCTTTGACCGCATCTCGGAGGCGGCGGTGCTGTTCGGCGTGCTCGTGCATCAACTGGACCTCGGTAACCGCGAGGAGGCGCTGCTCGTCTTCGCGGCGCTCACCGGCTCCTTGCTCGTCTCGTATGTTCGGGCGAAGGTCGAGGCGACGGGTGGTGTGATGTCGGACGGACTGTTCACGCGCACGGAGCGGATCGTGGTCACGAGCGTGGCGCTGATCACGGGCTGGCTGCGAGCCGGGCTCTGGGTGCTCGCGGTGCTGACGCTGCTGACGGCAGCGCAGCGGCTGCTGATGGCCCCTCGTGCGCTGCGTGAGGTGAAGCCGTGACCCGGCTCGAACCGTCGGACGAAGCCTCGGTCGCCGGGCACCTACAGCAGAACCTCCAGCGCCCGGTGGGCCTCGAGGTCTGGACGCGCAAGGAATCGGTGCTCGTGCGCAGCGACCGCGACCCGTGCGTGCGCTGCGACGACGTGGTCGAGCTGGCGAAGCAGATCGTGGCGCTGCACCCCGGCCTCTCGCTGACGCTCTACGACCTCGATAAGCACGCCGACCGGGCGGCGGAGGCGGGTATCGAGATTCCGCCGCTGACGACGATCCGATCGGGCGGTCGCGAACTGCGCTTCGTCGGGCTCTGGGGCGCCGGGCTGCTGACGACGCTGGTCGACGTGCTCATCTTCGCCAGCGCGGGCCGCACACCGCTGCAAGATGAGACCCGCGAGGCGCTGAGCGCGGTGTCCGAGACGGTGAACCTCGAACTGCTGGTCGCCCCCTACGATCCCTTTTCCGTGTACATGACGAAGCTGGTGCTCTCGCTTGGCGTCGAATCGAAGAACGTGCGAGTGCAGGTGACGAACGTCTCGGAGTTCCCGTTGCTCGCCCAGCGTCGGGCCGTGACGGAGGTGCCGGTGCTCTTCCTCAACCAGCGACGCTACGTCGGTGCGTGGGACGATGACGACCTCGTGGAGCAGATCCGCCGCGTCGCCGCTGGCGACGACGAACCGGTGATTCGCGACCGCATTCCGACATCACCGTTCATGACGGATGGCGAGGCGCAGCGCGCTCAGCCGCAGCAGCCGACCGAGAAGACCTCGCCCGGCGGGATCATCCTGCCCGGGTAGTAGCAGCAGCTTTGACGCGACAGAACGTATGAGCTAATCTCGCCGAACGATCGGGAGCGAGATGGAAGTCACTTCGTTCAACATCAACAGCGGGCAACCAGACGTGCTCATGGACTGGTACCAGAACGTGCTCGGCCTGCCGCTCGCGGACGATGACTCAGGCGGCCTGGTGGTCGGCGGTGCGCACTGTTCATCGATGGGCACTCGGATGTCAGTGGCCCGACGAAGGAACCGGAGCGAGTGCTCGTCAACATGTTCGTGGATGACATCAAAGCGGAACACGCCCGTCTCGAGGCGCAGGGTGTGACCTTTGTCCGCAGCCTAGGTCGCGAGGAATGGGGCGGAGTCTTTTCGACCTTCGCCGACCCGGACGGGAACTACCTGCAGGTCGCGGAGTTCAGCCCGGGAGGCTAGTGCTAGCCGGTCCCTCGCTCGCGCCTCAACAGCGCGAAGGCGCCGCCACTGAGTGCGAGCGCGGCCACCAGCGTGACGATGCCGATGATGATCCCGGTCGAGGAGTTCGAGCTCGAGTCGATCTCGATCGTGGGCGCGGCCGTCTCCGGCTCAGCGGTTGCGGTCGCCTCGGACGGGGTCGTGCCGCCGCCGCCGCTCGTGCCGGGCAGCGTGATCGGGGCTCGGGTGGCCTCGGCTGCCGGCGAGGTCGTTGCAGTGGCTGGGGCGACCAACGTGAGCGGCAGCAGGCCGTGCGACTGCCGCCAGGCGTTGTAGAGGCCGTTCTGGTCGAAGCCGTATACCGCTAGCAGTGCGTCGTCGATGCGTGAGCCCGCGTAGTGGACGCGGAAGGCCTCGGCCAGTCGCTCCGTGCCGAACTGCTCGACCAGGAACTTCACCACGGAGTACGACTGCCCGTAGAAGAGATTGACCTGACCTGCGAGGTTCGGTGCCGCGCCCATGTCGCGTAGTGAGAGTGTCTTGTCGGTGGCGATGCCGGACTCGATCGCGCGGTCGTAGCCGTTGATCAGCGCGGTCTGGGCGAAGACGGCGACGCCCTCATCGATCCAGCTCGGCAGCGAGGTGAACGTGCCGTCCCCGGCGACGTGGGTGACGACGTGCGCGGCCTCGTGCCGGACGACATCGGCGATCGGCTCGTAGATGATCAGCAGGTCCGGCGCGACGCGCTGGCCCTGCGTGTTGATCTGATCGTCGAGCGATCCGCGGCTCCGCTGCGCGAGTTCGCCTTCGGCCTCTGATCCGTAGACGACGAACTTGACCGGGTAGGGGACGGTGGTCTCCAGCAGCTCGCTGATGTTCCGCAGCGATTCGCGCGCGGCATCGAGCACGGCCATCGCCCTCGTCTCGTTGTCGCCGTACCAGAACGCGATCAGGCCGTCCTGCGTGATCGTCTCCCAGTTGTAGCGACCATCGAGGAAGGTGAACTCGCGACCCAGCGTGGAGAACTCGCTGCCCTCCTGATCGACGAAGTCCCAGTGGTAGACGAAGGTGGAGCCGACGGGGATGAAGCGGTCGAAGCTCTGTGTCAGCAGCGTGAAGGTGACGTCCGTCTCGACGCCGGGCGTGAACGTGCCCTGGCCGCTGCCGCTGACATCGCCGTCCGGGTTCAGCACCTTGTAGACGAGCTCCGCGCTCTCCAGTCCGGTGGCGGCACGCACACGCACGCTGAAGGTGATGCCCAGCGGATCCGCGATCTGTTCCTGCGGCTGATCCGTCTCGATCGTGCCGGCGGTCGCCGAGGTCAGCGTGAGCAGGAAGACGAGCGTCGCGATGATCAGTGCGGGCATGCCGATGCGTGCAGAACGGGCGGTGATCGTTCGTGCGGTCACTCGCATCGCTATCCCGCCTTCATCTCGTCCGGTTGGCCGACGCGGCTGCGGAGGTAGGCGATGATGAAGTCATCGAGGTCCCCGTCGAGCACCGCGTTCGTGTCACTGGTTTCAACGTCGGTGCGCAGATCCTTCACCATCTTGTACGGGTGGAGCACGTAGGAGCGGATCTGGTTGCCCCAGCCCGCTTCGACATGGTCGCCCTTCAACTTCGCGCGCTCTTCCTCTTGCTTCTCGAGCTCTAGCTCGAGGAGCCGTGACTCCAGCACGCGCATCGCGGTCTCGCGATTGCGATTCTGCGAGCGTTCGTTCTGACATGTGACCACGATCCCGGTCGGAAGGTGGGTGATCCGTACTGCGGTGTCGTTCTTCTGCACGTTCTGGCCGCCGTTGCCGCTGGCGCGGTAGGTGTCGACGCGCAGGTCCTCGGACCTCACCTCGATCGAGATGTCGCCCTGTTCCGCCTCCGGCATCACCTCCACCAGTGCGAAGCTGGTGTGGCGGGAGTGCGAGGAGTCGAACGGCGAGAGCCGCACGAGGCGGTGGACGCCGCGTTCCGAACGCAGCAGACCGTAGGCGTTCTCGCCGGCCACGCGGATCTCGACCGACTTGATGCCCGCCTCCTCGCCGTTGCTAATCGAGAGCACTTCTGTACGCAGGTCGTGCGAGTTGCCCCAGCGCAGGTACATGCGCAGCAGCATCTCCGCCCAGTCCTGCGCCTCCGTGCCGCCGGCGCCGGCGTGCAGCGAGATCACGGCGTTGCGCGCGTCGTAATCGCCACCGAGCGTGAGCGCGAGTTCCAGCCGTTTGTATTCGGCCTCGCGCGAACCAAGCTCGTCGCGGATGTCATCGCCGAGCGCCGCCTGCTCCTTGGCGCCGGTCTCCTGCGCCATCGTGACGAGTTCCTGGAGCTCGGTGGAGCGCTGTTCGAGCTTCGCCCAGGTGGAGATCAGCGATTCGAGGCTGGCGACGCGGCGCATCACCTGCTGCGCGTGTTCCTGGTTGTCCCAGAGGTTGGGGTCGGCAGCCTCCTTCTGGAGGCCGGTCAGGGCCTGCTGTCTGGCGGGCAGGTCAAAGTCGCACCTGCACATCCCGCACGCGCTCAAGCAGCTCTGCGACGCGTTGTCTCAGTTCGTCCATCACGACCCATGATGGCATGGCCGCGATCGAAGTGCGACCAGCGCGAGACGCTACTGCGAGGCCGCCTTCACGGTGTTCACCAGCAGCATCGCGCGGGTGAGCGGCCCTACGCCGCCGGGCACCGGTGTGATCGCGCTCGCGACCTCCGAGACCGCGTCGAAGTCGACGTCACCGACGAGGCGGTAGCCGCGCTTCCTCGATGCGTCGTCGACGCGGTTCACGCCGACATCGATCACTACCGCGCCGGGGGCGACCATCTCTGCGGTGACCATGCGTGGCTGGCCCGCCGCGACGATTAGGATCTCCGCCTCGCGCGTCACGGCAGCGAGGTCGGCGGTGCCCGTATGCGCCATCGTCACGGTCGCGTTTGCGCCGGGGCCCTTGTTCGATAGCAGCATCGCCACCGGTCGACCGACGAGGGTCGAGCGACCGACGACGACGACGCGCTTGCCGGCCGGGTCGTGGCCGCTGCGCATCAGCATCTGTTGGACGCCGGAGGGTGTCGCGGAGACGTAACGCGGTTCGCCGCGCGCCAGCAGGCCGAGGTTTACCGGATGCAGCCCATCGACGTCCTTCGCGGGATCGACGGCTCGTGTGGCGGTCGCGTCATCGAGCGCGTTGGGGAGCGGGAGCTGCACGATCATGCCGCTGACGTCTGGATTCGCGTTGCGTTCGGCGATCTTAGCCAGCAGCGTCTCCATCGTGATGTCGGCCGGCAGCGCCAGCGCCTCGCTTAAGATGCCGACCGCCTTGCAGTCTCGCGCCTTGCCTCGGACGTAGGAGTGCGAGACGGGGTCGTCGCCGACGAGGATGGCGGTGAGGTGCGGGGGCCTGCCGTCGCGCTCCACGACCGCGCGTACATCGGCAGCGACTTCGTCGCGAATCTCGGCTGCGATCGCCTCGCCATCGATGATTGTTGCGCTCACTGATCGAGTATAGGCGGCGCCTCGCTCGCGAGCCCGCCGCGAGGGTGCGTGCTAGGATCGCGCGCCATGAGTAGCGAACCCGTTCCCTCCACCCCCGCGCCGACGCACGCCGTCGGCATCGACATGATCGAAATCGATCGCGTCGCGAGGGTGCTTGCGCGCCATCCTCGGCGGTTCATCGAGCGCGTCTACACGCCCGAGGAGGCCGCGTTCTGCCGCGGCCGCGTGCCGGAGCTGGCGGCGCGCTTCGCCGCGAAGGAGGCGGTGATGAAGGCGCTGGGCATGGGCGCTCGCTCTGTCGCCTGGCGCGACATCGAGGTGCTCCCCGACCGTCGCGGCAAGCCGCTGGTCTACCTCTACGGTGGGGCAGCGAAGCGTGCCGAGACGATCGAGCTGGAGGCGATCGACGTCTCGCTCAGCCACCTCGAATCATTCGCGCTCGCCGCCGTGGTCTGCACGGCACAACGACCGGAACAGACACACGCCGAGGCGCGCGAGCGGCTCGTGCGGCGACTGCGCGAACGTGGATTGCTGGAGTAGCACATGACACTGGTGACAGCCGCACAGATGCGGGAGATGGAGCAGGCGGCGGTCGCGGCCGGCACCTCCGAGCAGGAACTGATGTTCAACGCCGGGCTGGCGGCCGCGCAAGAGGCGTGGATGGCGGTCGGCGCTGTTGAGGGCCGCGCGATGCTGGTGCTGGTCGGGCCGGGCAACAACGGTGGCGACGGCCTCGAGGCTGCGCTACAGCTCGCGCTGATGGGCGCGGAGGTCGGCATCTACCTGCTGCGTGATCGCGACGACGACGACCCGCAGTGGCAGGCGGTCGTGGAGGCCGGTATTGCGGTCAATGGGGCGGAACAGGATCCGGAGTTCGTGGCGCTGCGTGGGATGCTTGGGCAGTCCTCGATGGTGCTCGATGCGCTGCTCGGCACCGGCGCGTCGCGACCGATCGAGGGTGATCTCGCACGCGTGCTCGATGCGCTGCGAGAGGCCCGCGAGGGGATGCCTCGCCCGCAGCTGATCGCTCTCGACATCCCGACCGGCGTGAATAGCGACACGGGGAACGCCGACCCGGCGACGGTCGAGGCGGATTCGACGCTGGCCTTCGGCTACTCGAAGGTCGGGCTCTTCGCGATGCCCGGACGGCGCTTCGCCGGGCGCGTCGTGCCGGTCGACATCGGCCTGCCAGCGCTGGGCGCCGACGCGCTGCCCTACGACGAGGTCTCGTTCCGCCAGACGCAGGAGGTGCTGCCGGAACGGCCAGAGGATGCGCACAAGGGCACGTTTGGCCGTGCCGTGGTCTCCGCCGGTTCGCGTCGCTACCCCGGTGCGGCCCGGCTGGCTGCGGAGGCGGCCGCTCGGTCGGGTGCTGGGCTTGTCGTGCTTGCCGCGCCCAGATCGATCCAGTCGTTGCTCGTGCAGGGGCTGCCGGACGTCGTTCACGAGCCGTTGCCCGACGAGGACGGCGCGGTCGATGGCGAGTCGGCGCGGGCGCTGCTGCAGGGCGTCGTCGGTGCTGACGCGCTGCTTGTCGGGCCGGGGCTCTCGCTGAGCACCGCGACGGAAGAGTTCATGCGCTCGCTGCTCGCGGGCCTCGACGAGGACGAGGGGCTGCGAGCGGTGGTGATCGATGCCGACGCGCTGAATGCGCTCGCCCGCGCCCCCGGCTGGTCGGAACGGCTCTCGTTGCCTCGCGTGCTGACGCCACACCCCGGCGAGATGGCGCGGCTGACGGGGACGAGCATCGAGGAGGTGCAGGAGAACCGGCTGCAATGCGCCACCGAGTACGCGCGGGAGACGGAGAGCGTCGTCGTGCTGAAAGGGGCGTGCACGGTCGTCGCCTCACCCGATGGCCGGGCGCGCATCTCCGGGGCCGCGAATCCGGTGCTGGCGACCGCCGGGACGGGCGATGTGCTGGCGGGGCTGATTGTCGGGCTGATCGCGCAGGGCCTCGAACCGTTCGATGCCGCCTCGGCTGGTGTCTACCTGCACGCGGAGGCGGGGAGATTGGTGGGGGAGAGCCACGGAGCAGCGGCGGGGCTGGCCCAGGATCTGCTTCAGGCGCTGCCAGAGACTCGCAAGCTGCTCGATGGCGGTCAGGCGAGCGTGGGGTCTGATAGACTTTTCTGAACGGCGGAGCAATCGCCAGAGGATCTCGCCCGTGAGCGACGACGCAACCTCAACCTCCCCAGTAGTGACCGAACCTGTTGCGTTGCTCTTCCCCGGGCAGGGATCCCAGGCGCGCGGAATGGGCAAGCTGGTCTACGACCACTCCGCTGCCGCCCGCCGTACGTACGAGGAGGCCAGCGAGATCACCGGCATGGACATTGCCCGGCTCTGTTTCGAGGCCGACGAGGACGAGCTCTCGGAGACGAGCGTGACCCAGCCGGCGGTGCTCACCACCTCCGTTGCATTCGCCGCCGCGATGCGCGAGAAGCTCTCCGAGGTCGGCCGTCTGATGCGCCCTCGGCTGTTCGGGGGCCACTCGCTCGGCCTCTTCAGCGCCGCCGTGGCATCCGAGGCGATCGAGTTCCGCGACGCGATGGTGCTGATCATGGAGCGCGCGCGCCTGATGGGCGCGATGAACAAAGAGCGACCGGTGGGCATGGCCTCCGTGATCGGCCTCGGAGGCGGCACCATGCAGGAGCTGTGCGAACAGGCGACCGCCTCGCCGCTGGACCGCGTCGACGTCGCCAACTACAACCTCGACACGCAGATCGTGATTAGCGGCGACGTGACGGCGCTGGAGCGCGCGATGGAGAGTGCGCGGTCGCTGCGGGCGAAGGTGATCCGACTGAAGGTGAAGGTCTCAAGCCACACACCCCTGCACGTGGAGCAGGCCGAGGAGTTTGCGCAGGTGCTTGGCGATGTTGAGTTCCGCGATCCTCAGCGACCAGTGGTATCCAACATCACCTCGCAACCGCTTGCGACCGGGGCGGAGCTGGGGGGGGAGTTCGCGGCACAGCTGTGCTCGTCTGTGTACTGGGCGGCGAATGTGCGTGAGATGGCGCGCCAGGGCGTCGATCACTTCATCGAAGCGGGGCCGGGGCACGTGCTCGCGCGGCTCGTGCGCCGCATCCCCGGTGATGTCGTTGCGGTCTCGCTCGCGGATGCCAAAGAGGCTCCGGTTCCGATCTCGATCCTGCCCGCGACCGCCACCGTTGCAGCCGAACTTCCGACCTAACTGATGCGCCGAGTCGTCGTCACCGGGCTAGGGATGCTCACGCCCCTGGGGAATGACCTCGCCACGAGCTGGGATGGCCTGATCGCCGCGCGTTCTGGGATCGGTCACATCACGTCCTTCGATGCGAGCGACTATGAGTACCCGATCGCCGGCGAGTTGAAACAATTCGATGACGAGGCGGTAGTCGATCGCAAGATGCTGCGGCGGATGGATCGCGCCTCGGTGCTCGCCCTCGCGGCGGCGCGGGAGGCGGTTGCGGACGCAGGACTCGACCTGGCAGTAGAGCCCTCGGAGGACATCGGCGTCGTGCTTGGCACGGGCATCGGCGGAGGGCACCTGATCGTTGAGAACCAGCGATTGCTGGACGAAAAGGGCCCGCGTAGGGTCTCGCCGTTCCTGATCACGCAGATGTTGCCCGATACCGCGACCGGCTTGATCGCGATCGAACTAGGCGCCAACGGCCCGAACATGGCGATCACCGCCGCCTGCGCGACCGGCGGTGCGGCCCCGGGCGAGGCGGCCGAGATCATCGCGCGAGGTGAGGCCGAGATCGTGATCGCCGGCGGCTTCGAGGCCCCGTTGCGGCCGATCTTCTATGCGGGATTCCACGCGATGCGGGCGCTCGCCCATCACGATGACCCGACGATGGCGGCCCGGCCGTTCGACGCGGAACGCAACGGATTCGTCGTTGCGGAGGGCGCGGGCGTGATGGTGATGGAATCGCTTGAGCACGCGCAGCAGCGGGGCGCGGAGATCTACGGCGAGTGGATGGGCTCGGCTTCGTCGAGTGACGCCGTCGACATGGTCGCCGCTGCCGACGACGGACGTGGCGTCGCGATCGCGATGCGCAAGGCGCTGAAGCGCGCCGACCTGCAGACATCCAAGATCGACTACATCAACGCGCACGGCCCCGGCACGCCGCTGGGTGACCGCGTGGAGTCGTTCGCAATTCGCAAGGTCTTCGGCGAGGATGCCAACAACTTGATGGTCTCATCGACGAAATCGATGATCGGCCACATGATGGGCGCGTCAGGAGCGATCGAGGCGATGGTGGCACTGTTGACGACGAAGCACGGGGTCGTCCCGCCGACGATCAACTACGCGAACCCGGACCCCGACTGCGATCTGGACTACGTGCCGAACGAGGCGCGAGAAGCTGACGTGCGATACGCGATGAGTACCTCCGTCGGGCTCGGCGGGCACAATTCGGCCATCATCTTTGGCCGCTGGGAAGGCGAGTAATGGCAGCTTCCGGACAGTCCGAGCGCCGGGTGGTGATCACCGGCATCGGCATGGTGACGGCGGTCGGCATCGGCCGCGAGACGACATGGGAGGCGCTGCTCAACGGTGAGAACGGCATCGGCCCGGTGACGCTCTGCGACACGACCGACCTCGCCTCGCGGGTCGCGGGAGAAGTGACGGACTTCGACCCGCTGGACTTCATCGACCGCAAGCAGGCGCGGCGCATGGATCGCTTCACACAGCTCGCGCTCGCGGCCTCCGGGGAGGCGATCGAGCAGGCGGGTATCGACATCGAGGCGCGCGCCGACGAGGTCGGCTGCATGATCGGCTGTGGCATCGGCGGCATTCAGACGCTGGAGGAGCAGTTCAAGGTGCTGTTTGAGCACGGCCCCTCGCGCATCTCGCCCTTCCTCGTACCATCGTTCATCTCGGACATGGCGGCCGGGCAGGTCTCGATTCGCTACGGTGCGCGCGGCCCTAGCTACAACACGGTCTCTGCCTGCGCCTCCGGGGCCGATGCGATCGGCACATCGTTTGAGGTGATCAGGCGCGGTGATGCGGTGGCGATGATCACCGGCGGTGCCGAGGCGGGCGTGAGTCGCATGGGCCTCGCCTCCTTCCACGCCTCGCGGGCACTCTCGACTAGCTTCAACGACGACCCCGATCGGGCGGCCCGCCCCTTCGACATCGACCGTGACGGCTTCGTGCTGGCTGAGGGCGCCGCGACGCTAATCATCGAGGACCTGGAGTGCGCGCAGGAGCGCGGTGCCGAGGTGATCGCGGAGGTGATCTCCTATGGGCAGTCGGCCGACGCCTTCCACGTCACGCAGCCATCGGAGAACGGCGAGGGTGCCGCGCGGGCGATGGAGATCGCACTCGGACACGCCGGCATCGCGGCGAGCGAGATCGACTATGTGAACGCGCACGGTACGAGCACGCAGCTCAACGACAAGTTCGAGACGATGTCGGTGAAGACCGTCTTCGGTGAGTCGGCCCTCAGCCTGCCGATCTCTGCGACGAAGTCGATGGTCGGCCATACGCTCGGTGCGTGCGGGGCGATCGAGGGTGCCGTGACGGCGCTCTCGTTGCGCGACCAGCGCATCCACATGACACGCAACCTGGACAACCCGGACCCCGATTGCGACCTCGACTACGTGCCCGAGGGGGTGCGCAATGTCGATCTGACGTACGCGATGTCGAACTCACTTGGGTTTGGCGGACACAACAGCTCGCTGATCTTTCGTCGTTTCGACGGCTAGGCGAGCACGAACAGCTTCTCCCCCGACGGACCCCCCAGCGGGCGTCCGAGGAGCGATCGATGGTAGTGACAACAACCGAGGCGGCCGCGGTATTGGACGGCTCCGGAGGGCGACGCTGGCGTGTCCGGCAGCCCGGCGACCTCACGGCGTTCGACGGCGCGAACTGGCCGACGCTGATCTCGCTGCTGCTCTCGCAGCGAGGCGTGCGCTCGCTTGATGAGGCTCAGGCCCACTTCGCCGATCCGCTAGAACTGACTGACCCGGCGTTGATGCCGAACCTCGATGTCGCGGTGGAACGCCTCGGCCGCGCCTGCCGCGCGGGTGAGACGGTCGCGGTGCTCGGCGACTTCGACGTCGATGGCATCACCTCGACGACGATCCTCGTCGAGGGGCTGCTGACACTCGGCGCCCGCCCGTTGCCGTACATCCCGCATCGCTTCACTGAGGGCTACGGCCCGAACGTGGACGCCGTGCGCCAGCTGCACCGCGGTGGCGCCACGCTGCTGGTGACCGCCGACTGCGGCACCTCCTCGGTGCTGGAGGTCTCCGTCGCGAATGAGCTGGGGATGGAGGTGATCGTGATCGACCACCACACTGTCCCGGAGCGACTGCCCGATGCGCTCGCGCTTGTGAACCCGAAGATCTCCGGTTCCGCCTACGGGTCGGAGCCGGCCGCTGTTGGTGTCGCCTACAAGGTGATCCACGACCTGCACGACCAGCTGGGCGCGTCTTACGACCCGGAGCCACACCGCGCGCTGGTCGCGCTGGGCACCGTTTGCGATCTGGCGCCGATGCAGGCGGAGAACCGCGACCTCGTGCGGCTGGGGATGCGCTCGCTGGCTGCTTCGGAGCGACCGGGGTTGCAGGCGTTGGCCGCCGTCGCTGGTGTGGAGCTGCGCGAGGTCGACCCGGACATGTGCGGGTGGGTGCTCGGGCCTCGGCTGAACGCAGCCGGGAGGATGGACCACGGCCGCATCTCGCTCGACCTCCTGCTCGCCGAGACGGAGGCTGAAGCGAAGCCGCTGGCAGCCCAGCTGGAACAACTCAACCGTGACCGCCGTGAGCAGACAGCCGCCGCGGTGGAGCTGTCCGACGAGCTGCTGAGCGAGGCGGATCGCGAGGCGCCGCTGATCTTCGTCGCCTCGCCGGAGATCTCCGCGGGCATCGTTGGTCTGGTCGCCTCACGGCTCGTCGATCGCTACAACTGCCCTGCGATCGCGATGCAGATCCTCGGGGACGAGGGTCGCGCGTCGTGCCGGTCGATCGATGGCTTCGACGTCACCGCGCTGCTGCGACGCAACGGCGATCTGCTGCGCAAGTTCGGCGGCCATCGCGCTGCCGCAGGCTTCAGCATCGACGCCGAGCGGCTGGACGAGGTGAGGGCGGCGCTGATTGCCGACGCCGGGGAACGGCTCGATACCAGCTCGCTCGTGCCGACGATCGAGATCGACGCCGAGCTGCCACTGCACGAGGTCAACGGCGACGTGCTGCGCTGGCTGCTCCAGTTGGGCCCGCACGGCATCGGCAACGCCGCGCCGATGTTCCTTTCACGTGGCGTCCGGGTGGAGGGCAACCGCGCGGTTGGGGCGGGCGGATCCCACCTCCAGTTCACGGTGCGCGCGGGGGCAGTGAGCTGGCGTGCGATCTCCTTCGGGAACGCGGAGTACGCGGTCCCGGACGGGCAGCCTGCGGATGTCGTCTACCGCTTCCGGCGGGACAACTTGCGAGGGACCCTGCAACTCGAGGTCGAGGACCTGCGTCCAGCTTCGTAAGGCACGCTTCGCCAGTCTGACGAACGGCTTTGGCGAAAAAATCGCGTGCGGAGTAGTATCACCGCGACGCGGGCCACCTCGTCCCGCGGCAGTGGGGGTGAGCATGCAGTCGTACACGTCTGATCGGCTTCGCAACGTTGTGCTTATCGGGCATGGCGGGTCGGGAAAGACGACGATCGCGGAGGCGATGCTCTTTGCTTCCGGCGCAATCTCGCGCATGGGCAGCGTGGATTCGCAGAACACGGTCTCCGACTTCGACGTGCTCGAACACCAGCACTC
The DNA here is from genome assembly GCA_034406555.1 of Dehalococcoidia bacterium. Classification (GTDB taxonomy): domain Bacteria; phylum Chloroflexota; class Dehalococcoidia; order UBA2979; family UBA2979; genus SHYR01. The sequence continues at coordinate 52,236 of DASCRM010000062.1, forward strand.
CTACTCGATCTCCACCTCGCTGCTTGCCGTCGAGTGGGCGGGCCATCGCATCAACGTGCTCGATGCGCCGGGGTACGCCGACTTCGACTGCGAGGCCGTTGAGGCTTGCTCGGCCGCCGATTCCGCGTTGATCATCGTTGACGCGGTGGGCGGTGTGCAGGCCGGCGTGGAGACGGCGTGGGCGCACGCCGATGACTTCAGACTGCCGAGGATGGTGCTGGTCTCGCGCCTCGACCGCGAAAACGCGGACTTCGATGGCGTGCTGGCCTCGCTGCGCGAACGCTTCGGCACGAAGGTCGTCCCGCTCGCGATGCCAGATGGCGTCGCGCACGACTTTTCGGCGACGATCGACCTGCTGTCCGACGCCGACGCCGCTCCGGGGGCGCGTGAGATGCTCGTGGAGTCGGTTGCGGAGACGAACGACGAGCTGCTGGACAAGTACCTCGAAGGTGACGAGATCAGCGCCGATGAGCTCTCCGCGGCGCTGGCGAGCGCGGTGGCGACAGGCGATGTCGTGCCGGTGCTGCCGGTGAGCGCGACCGCCGAGATCGGCATCAAGGAGCTGCTCGACCGCATCGTCGCGCTGCTGCCCTCGCCGCTTGGCCGCGAGCACGCACTGGCCGATGGCAGCACGACGACCGACGCATTGGGCCCGCTCGTCGCGCATGTCTTCAAGACCACCGCCGACCCCTTCGTTGGGCGGCTGACGTTTCTGAAGGTGCTCTCCGGCACGCTGAAGGCGGACCAGAGCCCGTACAATGTGCAGCGCGAGACGACGGAGCGGCTGGGCCACCTCTTTCTGCATCGCGGCAAGGAGCAGATCGAGGTCAGCGAACTGGTCGCCGGCGACATCGGCGTCGCTGCGAAGCTCAGTGAGACGCTGACCGGGGACACGCTGGTCGCGACCGCCGCAGATGTGGTGACCGTGCCGCCGCTGCCGCTGCCGGAGCCGACCTATCGCTCAGCGCTGCACCCGACGACGAAGGCGGACGTCGACAAGCTCTCCTCGGCGCTACAACGTATTCAGGAGCAGGACCCATCGATTCACATCGAACGTGACTCGGATACCCACGAGATAGTGATGGTCACGATCGGTGATGCGCAGGTGAACGTCGCGGCGCAGCGCCTGGCGGAGACCTACGGCGTCGCAGTCGACGCACTGCTGCCGCTGGTGCCGTATCGCGAGACGGTCTCAGCGACGACGAAGAGCGAGTACAAGCACAAGAAGCAGAGCGGTGGCCACGGCCAGTACGGGCATGTGGTGATCGCGATCGAGCCGATGACCCGCGGAGATGGTGTTGAATTCGCCGACAAGGTCGTCGGCGGCAGCGTCCCCCGGCAGTTCATCACCGCCGTCGAGAAAGGCGTGAACGAGACGCTGCCCGACGGCCCGCTCGCGAATTCTCCGATCGTCGATGTGCGCGTAACGCTGCTGGACGGATCGGCGCACTCCGTCGACTCCTCAGAGATGGCGTTCAAGATCGCCACCACGCAGGCGCTGAAGCAGGGCATTCTCGATGCGCGTCCGGTGCTGCTAGAGCCTGTGATGAAGCTGCGAATCCGAGTGCCGTCGGACCACGTCGGCGATGTGATGGGCGACCTCAACACCCGTCGCGGCCACGTACACGGTGTCGAGCCGGATGGCGACTTCAGCTACGTCGAGGCCGACGCGCCGCTCGCGGAGGTGCAGCGCTACACGACCGACCTCCGCGCGGTGACGCAGGGCCGCGGCAGCTTCACGATCGAGTTCGATCGCTATGTGGAGATGCCCGGCAATGTGCAGGAGCAGGTGCTCAAGGAGTTGGCGCCGGTCGGCGAAAAAGAGTAGGCGCGGGTCGTCCCGCTCGAAGTTCGTCGAGGCCCTGTAGGAACTCGATCAGTTCTGTGTTCACCTCGTTCGGTCGCTTCTGTTGCGTCCAGTGCCCGGTGTTCGGGATCTGCACGCACTTCGTGAGCTTCGGGATCACCGCGCGCAGCCGCTCCTCGAGGTCGTCAGGGCTGCGACCACCGAAGCTCAGAACGAGGTCCTGCTCGCCCGCGATGAAGAGGGCGGGCGGCTGCACATGCGCACCTTCGAGCTGCGGGGTGACTTCCCAGTTGCGGTCGATGTTGCGGTAAAAGTTGACGCCGCCTCGGAAGCCCGCGCGCTCGAACTCCCCGACGAAGTATTCGAGGTCCTCGGCGGTCAGCTACTTGGGAAGCTGCTTCCGTTCGGCCATGCGCCCGATCCACCCTCCGGCGCTCGCCAGCGGGCTGGTGATCTCCGGCGGCCCGGCCACCTCGCCATCGACCGATGTGTAGACGCCGTTCAGCATGCGACAGGGTCCGCGTCGAATTCGCCCTCGGCGACACCGGGCTCCTGGAAGTAGAGCTGGTAGAAGAAGTTGTCGCCGAACGCCTCCTTCGTCTGCTCCAGCCGCGGACGAGGGGCGCGCCCACCGTAGGGCACGCTCAGTGATGCCACCGCGCGGAAGCGATCCGGGTGCAGCAACGCGGACTGCCACGCGACGCCCGCACCCCAGTCGTGGCCGACGACGACCGCCGTCTGCTCACCGAGGGCATCGACGATGCCGACGGCGTCAGCGGTTAGTTGCAGGACGTTGTAGTCTTCGATCTCAGGCGGGGCATCGCTGCCGCCGTAGCCGCGCAGGTCGGGAGCGACGACGTGAAAGCCCGCTTCGGCCAGTGCCGGGAGCTGGTGACGCCAGGAGTACCAGGACTCGGGAAAGCCGTGCAGCAGGAGGACGAGCGGGCCCTCGCCTTGCTCGGCGGTGCGCACGCGGATGCCGTTGGTCTCGATCGTGCGCAGCTGGTGGTCGGCCACGCTACTCGTCGTCGTCGTCGATGCCGAGGCGGCCCCAGAGTGTGCGGTGATTCTTGCCGGTGAGCGCCTGTTGCAGCTCGTGCTGCTCAAGCCCATCGAGTTGATCGAGGCAGTGGGCGGCCGACTCCATGCACTCGCCGTTGTCGTGCAGCCGCGTCGTCAGGTCAGCCCAGACGCCCGTCTGGCGCAGTGAGTCGACGCGCAGCACCCACGGGATCAGCGTGATCGATTGCGGCCTCGGGAGCTGCGGGCGGAGCTTACGCAGCGAGCGGAAGCGTTCTCCGGCGTTCTGCACCATATCGACCACGCAGACCATCGGGTCGACGTTGTCGTTGCTGCGCGTATCGACGAGCAGCGTCTTTCGCAGCATCGGGAAGTAGAGGGCCACAACCTCTGCCTCCTGCACGTTTTGATGTACGGCTTCGATGTCGATCTCGAAACCTGGACCACCGTCCAGCATGTTCGTTCCCCGCCACCCTGCGTGTCGTGTTGCCGGCTAGACAGAGCCCGCCACGACACGCAGGAACTTGTGCCTGCCTACTTTGATCTCGTCTTCAACTGCGAGTGCGCGCGCGAAGTCATCAATCACTTCGCCGTTCACCCGTACA
>DASCRM010000063.1:0-4742 GCA_034406555.1 Dehalococcoidia bacterium
CCCGGTCGCGAACAGTGGATCGATTTCTGGGGTGTCGGGCATGCGCCCGCCCTGCTAGCCCGGGGAGGGTGTGTTGTTAGCTGCCTTCGGCCTGCGCCGCGTCCAGGCTACCGGTCTGGAAGCGGACGACACGGCCGGACTTGGTACGGTGCACGGCTTCGAAGCGCCCGGCATGCAGCTCTTCGATCAACTCGGTAGCAGTCTTGAACTCGCGCTCGAAGCCCGTCGCGAAGTTGCCGACGCCACTCTTGGAGTGAGCGTCCGAGCCACCGATGCGCGGCAGCCTGTTCACCATCGCCACCTCGTACGCGAACTCGTTCTCCTGCGGCGTGTTGCTGGCGTTCGAAACCTCGATCGCGTGCACCACCTTGAAGACCGGCAGTTGCGCCGCCTCTTCCACGGTCAGGTTGAACGGCTCCTCGCCCTTGCGCATCGCGGTCACGGGGTCGAAGACGTGGCGGAAGGGGTGGGCGACGATCAGAAAGCCGCCGATCTTATCCAACTCCTCGCGCAGCCGCTCTGCCTTCTGGATGCCGCCGACATACTCCGGCAACCCGACAGCGAGCATGTGGCCGAGCTCGGTCGAGACTTCGAGGCCGAAGTTGGCGAAAAAGTCCGGGTGGCGGCCCTTGTACGCGCTCTGCTTGCCGCGGTCCCAGATTTGATCGTGCTCTGAGATGTTGATGCCGCTGAGACCGGCGGCGGCCGCAATCTCGGGCAGTTCCTCGGGGTCGAGCATGCTGTCGGAGGAGGCCCCCATGGTGTGACAGTGCATGTCCATGATCGTTGCTTGCATTCCGTCGGTCAGTTCCAGCGTGCTCTCCTACCAGCGCGCGCCGAGCATACGGGATGCCCGACCTTGCGAGCTAGATCGACCAGGGCGGCAGAACCGCACCTGCGAGCCTCAGCGAGCGAGGTTCGGCAGCAACCAGCCGAGCGAGAGCGCGGCAACCAGCGCGGTACTCCACATCGGCCACGTCAGCCGCCCTCGAATGTATATCCCGGCAGCCAACACCAGCGCGACGGCTCCGCTGACCAGCGAGGTGAAGAGCAGGTTCGTCGTGCCCACACCGCCTGCCGGCACGCTACCTTCGGCTGCGAGATAGAACGCGCCGAGCACCAGCCCGACCATCGTCCACCCCAGCATCATCCCGTTCACCACCACGACACCTGCAAGCGGAAGCGGCACGCGCACTGTCGAGGCCAGCAGAATCCAGCGAGGGTCACGAGCGATCGCAATCAGGGCAATCGCCGTCGTCGTGAACGCCACGATCGCGCCCGCGACCAACCCAGAGAAGAGCGCACGCATCGTCTCCCCGTCAGGCATGGCGAGCAGCTACCGGTTTAGTCATCTCGATCAGGCATCAGCAGTGATCGCCAACGCGTCGGCACGAGACAGCGTCGACGCCTCGATCACCTCCGCGCCGGTCGCCTGGTAGTCGCGTCGCAGCGCGGCAACCTTCACGTTCTTCGTGACGAAGAGGTAGATCGTCGGTCCGGCACCGCAGAGGTGCAGCGCGGGCCCGCGCCCGGCGCGGTAACGGACGTAGTGGGCCAGCAGCTCGGGGTCGCTGCGTTCGACGACCGCCTCGAAGACGTTCACGAGGTCACGCACCGGCGGCGGCGCGCCGCGATCGAGGCGTGCCGCGAGCTTTCGTGAGCGCGACCCGTCGCTGAAGTCGCCGTGTGCGAGCGCGCCGAAGCGCCGCACCGTCTTGTCCGGCATCGGCGGTACCGGCGGCACGAGCAGCAGCAGGCGCAGCGGCGCAATGTCCTTGAGTGGCTGCACGATCTCGCCTCGGCCGGTGCAGCGCGCGGAGCCCGCGTGGAGGAAGAACGGCACGTCCGAGCCCAGACTCGCGGCAACGTCAGTCAGCTCCTCGATCGACCAGTCGAGGCCCCACAGCTGGTTGAGCCCACGCAGCACGGCGGCCGCATCCGACGAGCCGCCAGCGAGGCCCGCCGCGACGGGGATACGCTTTGCAACCTCGATCGCCACGTTCGGCGCACGGCCCGACGCTTGCGCCATCGCCCGCGCCGCCGCCACACAGAGTTCGCCGTCCTCGCTGATGTCGCGAGCGCGACGCCCGCTGAACTGCATCGAGAGCGCCTCGGCCGGTCGCAGCCGTACCTCGTCCGCCAGGCTGATCGTCGTCATCACGGTGTCGAGGTTGTGAAAGCCGTCGTCGCGTTTGCTCAGCACCTCCAGCGTGAGATTGATCTTCGCGGAGGCGATCAGCCGCAGGCCGCCCGCCCCGTCTGCCACTCCGGTCACACCTTCGCTAGCCGGCATCGAGCAGCCCCGGTTGGCGGTCGTCGAAGGTAGCCAGCAGCCGCCGCCAGTCGTCGAGGTCGAGATGCTGCGCGCGTCGGGCAGGGTCGACCTCGCCGGCCTCGAGCAGCGCGACCGCTTCATCGCGCGAGAGATCGAGCGCCGATCGCAGTGTGTTGTGGAGCTGCTTGCGAGGCTCCGTGAACCCCGCTCGCATCAGGTGCATCAGGCGCGGGAGCTGGTCGCGGTCCACCTGCGGCTCGGGCAGCATCTCGATGCGGATCACCGATGACTGCACCTTCGGCGCCGGCCAGAACGCCGTCGCGGGCAGATCGAGCACCGGCTCCGCCGTGCCGTAGCAACGCACGGTCATCGAGAGCAACGACTCCCGTCCCGCTCCACCGACGATGCGACGCGCGACCTCGCGCTGTGCCATCACGACGATGCGTGTCGGCGGCCGTTCGGCCTCCAGCAGGCGGCGCACGATCGGCTGGGTGATGTAGTACGGCAAGTTGCCACAGGCGATGTACGGGGGTTCCAGCTCGCACTCCGCCAGCAGTTCCTCCGGCGTGAAGTCGAGGATGTCGGCGGCGATCACGCAGACGCCGGGAGCACCGGCGAGGCGGCCGCGCGCGAGGACCGCAAGCTCCTCATCGAGTTCGACGGCGACAACATGCCCCGCCCGGCTCGCCAGTTCGTCGGTCAGCCCGCCGGGTCCGGCACCAATCTCCAGCACCGTGGAATTGTCGTCGAGCCCGCAGGCTTCGGCGATCGAACTCAGCGCCAGCTCGTCGATCAGGAAGTTCTGGCCGAGCGCCTTGCGAGGTTGCAGGCCGAGTCGGAGCAGGTACTCGGGCGGATGCGACGAGCGTCCGCGCAGGCCACGGGGTCCGCTGGAGCCTTTACGTGCGCGTTGACCGCTCATCGTCAGTCGCCTCGCTGGTGGTGCGGGAGTGGTCGTGCCCCGCCGTTGTCATGGCATTCCGAACTTGCCATCGTGGACCAGCTCAAGCCCGGCGACCCTGCGGCACCCGATGTGACCGACGTACCGCTGCTTCCTTCCGGACCTGACGGAGTTAGCCGGGCATCGCCGCGCAGGACCGAACTCTCAACGCTGCTCCACGGTGGTAGTTCCCGGGACACCGTGTCTCGGGCGGGCTGTCAGCCCCGCTAAAGCGGATTGCGGGTACAGGGCACCGCTAGCTCCCCGCCTAGCACGACCGGAGCGATCGTAGGGGCCTCGCGATGCCTCAGTCAAAAGCGCGGCACAACGACCGAACATGCCGCCCTCCCATGCCGCGACGTACAATCAGGCGACACTCACCATAAAGCGAGCGCCGGAGGTTTGATGCGTCTGCTCTCGATCGGTTACCCGATGCCTCATCGGCTGATCGACAACCACACGATCTTTAACGCGCCAACGCTCTTCGACTACGCCGCGATTATCGTCGATCCGAATTCAACGCTCTCCGCGATCGCCGAGGCCGCCGAGGCCCGCGGCGAGCACCTCACCCACTCCGACCTCCCGGTCGTCGACGGTGAGACGACCGACGGCACGGCCGGACTGGCGGAGCTGCTCAAACGTCGCCGCGACGAATTCGCACGCGCCCTCGACCAAGGCGCGATCATCGTCGTTCTCACGCATCCGCAGGCCAGCTACCCCGGCGTCTCCGGCTTCACCGGTTGCGACCGCTACTTCTGGCTGCCCGCGCCGGCCGGCATGGGCTGGGACAACTCGCTGTTGCGCGGGGGCGAAGGCACCACAGCCGTGATCGCCAACCATGCACACGCCTTCGCGCCCGTCATCGACAGCCTGGGGCGGGATCTGCTCTATCGCGCCTACTTCGACGACCGCGCGCACGGCTTCGCGGCTGCATCTCAAGTGTTCGCGCGCAGTCCGGGCGGCGCCCCGATCGGCGTCGAGTTCGCCGTCGGCAACGGGTCGGTCATCTTCCTGCCCACCCGCAAAGGCAGCGGCGGTGAGGTCGCCTCCGCGCTGGCGCTGGTGATCGTCGAGGCCCTGCAGACGCGCATCGGCACCGACGATGCCGACACCCCGGGCTGGGTCGCGAAGCACCTCGTTCCCGGCCTCGCGGAGCGCGAGGCGGCGACGATCACGGCCTCCGACCGGCTGGAGGCCGCAACGGCGGAGGTGGCCGAGAAGGAGGCCGCGGCGGATGAGCTGCGACGCGTCCGCGATGTGCTTTGGCGCGGTGGCGAGCACTCGCAGCTACCGGCCGTCCAACGCTGCCTCGAATTGCTGGGCTTCTCCCGTTGGACCGATGATGGCCCGGCGCGCATGAAATCGATCGAGGGTGAGCTGCACTTCGAGATTGCCGCGTCGCGCGAGAGCGTCGACATGGCGCCGCACTACCGGCTGCGCGCACGCCTCGACGAGGTGATCGAACGCGACCGCACCGCACCGCGTGGGCTCATCGTCGTCAACGGAGAACGGCTCCGGGAACCGTCG
>DASCRM010000064.1:0-21210 GCA_034406555.1 Dehalococcoidia bacterium
ATGGTGATGCCGGGTGACAACGTCACGATCGACATCGAGCTGATCACCCCGGTCGCCGTGGAAGATGGGCTACGTTTCGCCATCCGCGAGGGTGGCCGCACCGTCGGTGCCGGCGTCGTCACTGCAATCACCGAATAGACAGCCGCTAAGCGAGGGAGAGAGAAGATGGCGAAGGGCGACCGACAATTCATCACCCTTGCGTGCTCTGACTGCCGCGAGCGGACGTACACTACGAAGAAGAACCGCCGCAACGATGCGGATCGTATCCAACTAAAGAAGTTCTGCCCACGGTGCCGGGAACACAAAATGCACCGCGAGACGCGCTAACAGCGCGCGAAGGGAGCCATAGCGATGGGTCGCGCGGCTCGACGAGCACAGGAACGTGCCTCACGGCGGCAACGCCGCCAGCAGGCAGCGCCGCAGCGCCCGGTCGTCTCCGCGCCCGCTACGGTCGACACGCCGAGCCGCGGTGGATTTCTGCGGCCTCGATGGCTGATCGACATCATTAGCGAACTACGCAAAGTCACCTGGCCAACACGGCAGGAGACGGCTCACCTCACGCTCGTCGTGATCATCGTCTCGATCCTCTTCGGGATCGTGCTCGGTACCGCAGACCTCGGTTTCAACTGGTTGATCGAGAACACGATCCTGCGCTAACCGCGCACGAAGGAGACCTCCCCTGACGAACCTCACCACCGACGAAGACTCGACCGCGACCGCGCCCGACACCGGGAGTCTCGCCGACGCCGTGACTTCGGACGAGCTTGCGACCCCGGACGAGGCTGCGATGCCGGAAGAGGCCGTCCCCGATGACGGCCGTCGCTGGTATATCGTCCAGACCTACTCTGGCTACGAGAACAAGGTCACGCTGAACCTGGAGCAGCGCATCCGCTCCATGGACATGAGCGACCGCATCTTCCAGGTGATCATCCCGACCGAGGAAGAGATCGAGATCCACCAGGGCACGCGCCGCACCGTCCAGAAGAAGATGTTCCCTGGGTACGTCTTCGTGCAGATGGTGATGAGCGACGACTCCTGGTACGTCGTCCGCAACACCCCGGGCGTCACGGGCTTCGCGGGCAGCACCATCGAGGACCGTTCCAAGCCAACTCCACTCGAGGAAGAAGAGGTGGGGCGCATCCTGCGCCAGATGCAGACCGCGCAGCCGCGGATCAACGTCGGCTTCAAGCTCAGCGACACCGTGCGCGTCACGGACGGGCCGTTCCAAGACTTCCTCGGCACGGTTGACGACATTAACTTCGACAAAGGCAAGGTGCGCGTGCTGGTCACGATGTTCGGCCGCGAGACCACGATCGAGATGGATTTCCTCGGAGTCGAGAAGCAGTAGAGCACCAATTCACAGGACGCAGTCAGCCGGTCGCGACCGGCATCGCCACGCGGATATTCGAAAGTAGATGAGAGACGATGGCTAAGAAAGTACGAGCGCTGTTGACGCTCCAGATCCCGGCCGGACAGGCGAACCCCGCCCCACCGGTCGGCACGGCGCTGGGCCCTCACGGCATCAACATCATGGATTTCTGCAAGGCCTACAACGAGCGCACGTCCTCAAAGGCCGGACAGATCATCCCCGCCCAGATCACGATTTTCGAGGACCGTTCCTTCGCCTTCGTGCTAAAGACGCCCCCGGCGTCCGACCTGCTGCGTAAGGCGGCCGGCGTGGAGCTGGGTTCCTCCGGCATCGACAAGGGCCAGATTCCGACAGCGCCCGGCGGGCAAGAACTGCAGTTCGGCCCGGTCGGCAGCGTCAACCAGTCGCAGATCCGCGAGATCGCCGAGACGAAACTGCCGGACCTGAACACCAACGACATCGACCAGGCAATGAAGATCATCGAGGGCACCGCGAGCTCGATGGGGATCGAGGTCAGCTAACGATGCCCAAAGTCGGAAAGCGCGTCACTGCACTGCGCGAGCGAGTTGATATCGACAAGCTCTACGGCCCCACCGAGGCGGTCGCACTGGTCAAAGAGACCGCCACGGCGAAGTTCGATGAGACCATTGAACTGCACCTCAACACCGGCCTTGATGGCCGTCACGCCGACCAGCAGATCCGCGGCTCCGTCGTGATGCCGCACGGCCTCGGCCGCACCATGCGCGTCGCCGTCTTCGCCGAGGGCGAAGCAGCGACGTTCGCCGAGCAGGCCGGCGCTGACGTCGTCGGTGGCGACGACCTGGTCGCGCGCATGGAGGGCGGCGAAATGGACTTCGACGTCGTGCTCGCCCAGCGCGAGATGATGGGCAAGGTCGGCCGCCTCGGTCGAGTGCTCGGGCCTCGCGGCCTGATGCCAAACCCGCGCGCCAACACCGTGCTGGAAGCGGACGACATCACACGCGCAGTCGGCGAGGCGAAGGCCGGGCGCGCCGAGTTCCGGCTCGACCGCACCAACCTAGTGCATTGCGCGATCGGCAAGGCCTCGTTCAGCGAGGGCGACCTGACCGATAACCTCACCTCGCTGATCGACGAGATCGTGAAGGCCAAGCCAGCCGGCGCCAAGGGTCAGTACATCCGCGCCGCGACGCTCAGTTCCACGATGGGTGCCGGCATCCACCTGGAAGTGGCCCCGCTGCTGGAGCTCGCCTCGGGGTCGTAAGCGCTTCCGGTAGAGAGCGCCACACGACCGATCCGGCGACACCCGTGACCACAGAGCGTGACGCCTACTACAAGAAGACGATCGAGTTCTCGCTGCACGGCGAGGACTTCGCCTTCGATGTCGCCCAGACGCTGTTCGCTTCCTTCGAGGTGGATGTGGGCACCGAGTTGCTGCTCCGCGCGCTCGACGTCCCGCCGCCTGCGCGCATGCTCGACCTCGGCTGCGGTTACGGGCCGCTGGGGATCGTGCTCGCGCGTCGCTTCCCGGAGGCGCGCGTCACACTCACCGACGTCGACCTGCTGGCCGTCCGCTACGCACGCCACAACTGCGAGCTGAACGGCATCGAAGCACGCACGGAGGTCGTCAGTGGCGTTGGCCTCGAATCACTACCTTCCGCAACGGGCGCGGAGGGGCGCTTCGAGCTGATCGTCTCCAACGTGCCCGCGAAGATCGGGGACGAAGCAATCGAGCAGGACTTCATCCTCGATCCACTCGACCGGCTCGCTCCCGGTGGCGAATTCTGGTTTGTGATCGTGAGCGGCCTCAACCGGCTGATCCCGAAGATCGGCACCCGCCACGACCTGAATCTCAAACAGATTCGCAAGCGCGCCGGGCACGCCGTCTACCGGCTGCGAGCGCGTCGGTAGTTCGACTCTCGCGACCTCGCCCCCGACCGGGGCACCGTGTACGCTAACTGCGTGACTTCGCGTGGCCTTTTTGGCCGCGACCGCCGAAGACCACGGGTCCGTCCCTCGCGGACGGGATAATGGCCAGAGGCCGCCCGTGCAGGCAGGAGCATGAGCCAGGCCGTGACGCGCCCATCGGGCGCACCGCACGGGCGCTCACGCCCCCCCGCTCGGCGGCGAGGGCGTTTTTGATCCCCGGTCGTGGATGGTCACCGACCGCGCCGGATAGTCGAAGGAGGGCTGCGTGCCCACCGAGCGCAAGATCCAACTCGTCGAAGAGCTGAAGCAACTGATCAGCGAAGCAGAGATCGCGATCGCGACCTCGTATCAAGGGATCGCCGTCGCGGATCAGACCGTGTTGCGCACCGCGATGCGCGAGGCGGGCGTCCGCTTCCGCGTCGTCAAGAACAACCTGCTGCTGCGGGCCGCCGACGACGCCGGACTGCCGGTGTTCAGAGAGCTGGCGGATGGGCCGACGGCCCTGATCGTCGGTACCGACGAACCGGTCACGGCGGCACGGGTGATCGCCACCTACATCAAGGAGCACCCCAGCACGACCGTCGAGATCCGCAACGCCGTGCTGAACGGTGGACTCGTCGACGCTGCGTACATCAACGACCTGGCTACGATCCCGCCGCGAGACGAGCTGATCGCTCGCATCGCCGGCGGGCTGGTCGGACAGGTGCGGCAGTTCGCCGGTCTGATCCAGGCCACCACACGAGATTTCAGCGGGCTGCTTGAGGCCCGCGCGAAGCAACTAGAGGCAGAAGGCGGTTCGGCTGCCTGAGGCGGATCAGAACTGCTGGTAGAAGCGAATCTGGGAGGTTCCGATGGCAACCAAGATCGAGGAAGCACTCGACATCATCAAGGGCATGACGATCGTGGAACTGCGCGATCTCAACTCCGTGATCGAAGAGGAGTTCGGCGTCACGGCGGCGGCTCCCGTCGCAATGGCCACTCCGGCCGGCGATGGTGGCGGCGGCGGTGCCGACGAGGAGCAGACAGAATTCGACGTCATGCTCACCGACTTCGGCGCGAACAAGATCAACGTGATCAAGGCCGTGCGCGCGCTCACCTCGCTGGGGCTGAAGGAAGCGAAGGACCTCGTTGAGGCCGCTCCCAAGGCCGTGAAGGAGCAGATCGGCAAGGACGACGCGGACGCCGCCAAGGCCGCGCTCGAAGAGGCCGGCGCGACCGTCGAACTGAAGTAGCTGATTCGACCGAATCCAGACCCGGTCGAATACGGATCGGGGCTGGCGAGTGGCCGCGAGCGATCGTGGTGATCCGCCTCCCGCAGCGGCCACTCAACGCGTGTTAGGCTCACGTTGTGGAATGCTTCCGATGCGACCAGGAGGCGACCTCTGAATGTCCCCGCTGTGGGGTGCTCTACTGTGACCAGCATGGCGACGCGCTCTGTGAGCGATGCCAGGATCCCGCACTCGCCCTGCCCTCGTACCGCGTCTTCCGCGGCTCGCTGCTTGCCCTGCTTGGCGGCACGATCTTCGCCGTCTGGTTGCTCGTGAGGCCCCCGTTAACCGTCGATGGTGACGCGCCCGAAGTTCCACCCGCACTGGCAGGAGTGATCTCCGCCGCAGCCACGACAACGCCACTGCCGACGGGCACCCCAACGACCACGCCCGTCCCGACCGCGACGGCGACGCCGGAGGCCACCGAGACGGCGACCCCAGAGCCGACCGCCGGGCCGGCTCGGCCAACCTTCGCTGAACACACGGTGGCAGAAGGCGACACAATGTTCGAGATCGCGCTCGAATTCTTGCCTGATGGCAAAGAGGTGCTGGTGTTCGTGGACGAGATCGCCGCCTTCAATGACCTGGCTGATCCGAGCGAGATCTCGATCGGCGCCGTAATCAGGGTGCCGCTGCAATGAGCAGCACACTGATCGACGAGCATCTGGGGCACCGCGGATCCCTCCACCGAAAGCTCGCGATCCACACGCCGGCCGCCGTGGTCGCATGGGGAGCGCTGCTCTGGTTGCTGGCGATCCTGGTCACCGGGAACGTCGGCGCGCTCGTCGGCCTGTCGCTGGTCGGGGTCATCACAGCCTCCGTCACCTTCGAGGCGAGCGCGACGATCCGCGACCTGCGCGGCGAGCCGGTCACGACGCGTGGCAACGTCGACCGCGCCTGGGCGAAGGGGCGCTTCCTGTTCATCGGGACGGTGCGTTACCTGATCGTGCGCGGCCGCGTCTTTGAGCTGCGCGAGGAGGCGTTCGCCAGCCTGCTGGAAGACGACATCGTGGAGATCAAGCACTGGCCGCACACGAACGTCGTGATCTCACTCCACCTGCTCAAGGGCGACGATGCCGAGGGCTACAGCCGCCCCGACGAGCGATGACCGACAACGCCGACGCTGGCAGCGGCTACCAGGCCCGCGTCAGCGAACTGCCCGCCGACGAGCGCCCGCGGGAGCGGCTGGAGCGGCTGGGCGCGAAAGCACTGACCAGCGCGGAACTGTTGGCGATCCTGCTGCGCACGGGCAGCGCCCGCGACGACGTGCTGCATCTCGCCTCGCGACTGCTCCAGGAACACGGCGGAGGTCTGCGCGCGCTGGCGGGCGAGGATCTACCGACGCTGGCTGCGATCCACGGCCTCGTCGGGGCGAATGCGACGACAATCGCTGCCGCCTTCGAACTCGGCAGGCGCCTCGCGTTGGAGGGTGGCGAGGAGCGGCCGACCGTGACCAGCCCGTAGGACATCGCCCACCTGCTGCAGGCCGAGATGGAGCTGTTGCAGCAGGGAGAGCTGCGACTGCTCGTGCTCGACACGAAGCACCACGTGCTCGCCGCGCCAACGATCTACCGAGGCTCCGTAAACTCCGCCCCCGCGCGCATCTCAGAGCTCGTTCGCGAGGCGGTGCGCCGCAATGCCAGCGCAATCGCGGTCGCCCACAACCACCCGAGCGGCGACCCCGCGCCGAGCAGCGACGACATCGCACTGACCGAGGCGCTGGTCGAAGCTGGCGCGCTGACGAACATCGATGTGCTCGACCACATCGTCTTCGGGCACGGCCGCTACGTCTCGATGCGTGAGCAACACCTCGGCTTCGACTGAGCGGGGCTCTGCTAGACTTGTGGCGCGCCGGGCGGGCGGCGCGGGGCAGCAATGCACATCCTCGATCTGGTGATCGTCGCCGTTGTGGCGTGGTTCACATTCTCCGCCTTCTCACGCGGCCTGATCCGCGAAGTCGTGACGACGATCGCGATCTTCGGCGGCACGATCATCGCCGGGCAGTTCTACGAGGAGCTGTCGAACAACCTCGAATTCCTCACCGACGACGAGACGCTGCGCAACTTCGGCTCGTTCATCGCGATCTTCGTGGGCATCATCGTGCTCGGGCAGATCGCGGCGATGGTGCTGCGCCGCTTCGCCGCGCTGCTGCTGCTGGGCCCCTTCGACCACCTCGGCGGTGCGCTCTTTGGCTTCCTCAAGGGTGTGCTGATCGTGGAGGTGGTACTGATCCTCGTCACCGCGTTCCCGGTCGCTGACAGCCTTCAGCAGGCGATCGATGCCTCCGCGCTCGCGCCGGTCTTTCTCGACGGTCTGCCGGTGATGCTCGAGGTGCTGCCCGGCGAATTCCGCGAGGCCGTCGATGCGCTCAGCGAGGTGGCCCGTACGGCCGCCGGGTCATCGTCCTGACGAATCCGCTACACTTTCCCGAAATCTGATCAGTCGTCGGAGGGGCGGGGTGACCGTCGATCGTAGCACGCTCGTGCTGAACCAGAACTATGAACCCTTGAACGTCTGCTCCGTTCGGCGCGCGTTCGTTCTGGTCGACTGCGGCAAGGCCGACCTGCTGGAAGATGGCGAAGAGCGCATTCGCGGCGTCGACCGCCACTTCCAGCTCCCGTCCGTGATCCGCCTGCGGCGCTACGTTCGCCGCCCACAACCCCGCCTGAGGCTGACGCGGCGAGAGGTCTTTGCCCGCGACCACCAGCAATGCCAGTATTGCGGCCGCAGCGGACAGGACCTCACGCTGGACCACGTCGACCCCCGTCACCGCGGGGGGCGGCACGAGTGGGAGAACGTCGTCACCGCCTGCCGTCGCTGCAACCATCGCAAGGCCGGGCTCTCGCCGAAGGAGGCGGGCATGCCGCTACTGACGGAGCCGGTACGTCCGCGGGCGACGCCGGGATCGATGTTCGGGCACTACATCCAGCGCTACCGCGAGTGGAAGCCGTTCTTGCTCGGCTGGCTGGACTCCCGCAGCCGTTCCCAGTTGAGCGTGGAGTCGGCGTCCTAGGCGACTCACCTCATGAGGTCATGGTTCGACAGGCTCACCATGAGCGGGCCGAGATAAGAGCTTTCCGCTCGCCCTGAGCCTGTCGAAGGGTGCAGACAGACCGCCGCTAGTAGATCTCGCCCGACCGCGGGTCTTCGATGCGCGCGACGTCCTGCATCGCCAGCTCCTCGCGGGCAGCGACGAGCGATTGCAGGCACGCGCCAAGCGTGCCCCAGCCGCTCTGCCCCACCATCTGGAGGATGCCTTCGCCGTTCTCCGCGGCGGCCGGCAGTTTCTCCTGGACCGACTTGCGCAGCCCCTCCCACATCTCCGGCGGGTGCTGCCCGGCGAAACGCGCGTACTGCAGCGCCATAAACTTGTTGCCGGGATGACCCAGCGTGTTCCATTCCGGCGGCGGGTCTCGGAGGATGTCCTTCAGCCCATCGTGCCGCTGTTCGAACTCCCACTTGTGGTCGAGGTTCAGCGGTTCGATCTGCATCTCCGCCTCAGCGGAGAGCACCAGCTCACGTAGCGCCTGTCGTAGCATCGGGCCCCCCTCCGACTCGCCCTCCAGCGGAGGGCGCAGCACGGGGAAGCGGTCGAGCCGCTGGCGCACACGCTGCAGGGCGACGGCAAAGACGTGCGGTAGTGCGTGCGTTGGTACGCCCTCGTTCAGCGTCACGATCACCGCCCCGGGTTCGGCCCAGCTGACGTTCGAGAGCGCGTCCAGCTCTGCCATCTCGACGCTCAGCTCACGCTCCGCCTCGATGCGCGTGCGGCCCTCCAGCTCCTCGAAGAGCTTGTCGAGCGCATCACCGATGTCATGTCCAGCGATCTTCATGGTCGAACCTCACCATATTTCTGCCCACCGCGTGTCTACTCTACGGGACTACGTGGGGTGAGCGACCGTGGACTCGCCCCACCAGCCAGCTGAAGTCAGTCGAAGAGCGGCTGACAGGTCAGGCAGTAGTTCGTCTCGCGACCGCTCTGCACCTGCGCCTTCACGGTGGAGCCACAGCGAGGGCAATCCTCCCCCTCCTGGCGATGCACCCCTCCTGGCGATGCACGCGCAGGTGGTCACGCCACTCCTCGTTGAGCTGGTAGAGCCCCTCGCTGACCTCAGCTTCGAGGAACGGCATCGCCCACTCGAAGGTGGCGCGCATCGCGCGGTACAGGCGCACCGGATCCTCGTCCTTCAGGGTGTTGCCACGACGGTGCGGATGGATCTGCGCTTCCCAGAGGATCTCGTCGGAGTAGGCGTTGCCGATGCCGGCGATGAACTTCTGGTTGACGAGCGTGTTCTTGATCTGACCTCGGCGCTTGCGCAGATTCGCGACGAAGCTTTCCTCGTCGATCGCCAGCGCGTCCTCGGCGAGGTCGCTGAAGCCGGGCACAGCATCGAGGTCGCCCTTCGGCACCACGTACCAGCGGCCCATCCGTCGCTGGTCGGAGTAGCGCAGCTCCTGCTCGCCCGAGAAGGCGAGCGTGATGCAGGTGCTCGGGCGCTTTTTCTCGGCCGCATCGACGCACGTGAAGCGCCCGGTGAGCATCGCATTCAGCACCAGCGTGTCCTCACCGTCCCACTCGAGGATCAGGAACTTGTCGTAACGGCGCACCGACTCGAACTACTGCCCGACAAGCACATCGAGGTCGTCCAGGCTGCGCACGAGCCACGGGTAACGGACCGTGACCTCTTCGACCTTGCGCCCGGCGAGCTGCTCGTTGAGGAAGCCGCCGATCGCCTCCAGGTCGGGGATCTCAGGCATCGCCCTCTGCCGAACGCGGGTAGGAGCCGAGCACGCGCAACAGCAGCGTGCTCTCAGCCACTGCCTCCAGTGCGTCCGCGACGTCCGAGGCAGCTCGATGGCCATCGAAGTCGATCAGGAAGACGTAGGTGCCCAGCTGCTCACGTGTCGGGCGGGACTCGATGCGCGTCATGTTCAAGGCGCGCTGCGAGAGCTGGCCGAGCACATCGACGAGCGAGCCGGGGCGGTCGTGGTAGGTCGTGAAGGCGATCGAGGTTTTGTCGCTGCCGGTCGGCTCGTGATCTTTCGCGGTCAGCACGATGAAGCGCGTCTCATTGCCTGCCGCATCAGCGATATCCTGCGCGTAGATCGTCGCGTCATACAGTTGCGCAGCCAACTCGCTGCCGACGGCGACCGCCCCGGGCTCGGCGATCGCCCCCTCGATCGCCGATGCCGTGGACAGCGCCGCGACCGGAGCCGCGTTCGGCACCAGCTCGCGCAGCCGCTCGCGACACTGCGCCAACGCCTGTGGGTGGGAGTAGACGACGGTCACGGTCGAGAGGTCGACGCCCGCGGCAGCAACGAGGGCGTGGCGGATCGGCAGCACCACCTCGCCGCTGATCGAGAGGTCGAAGTCATCGCGCAGCAGCTGGTCCAGCGTCTCCGTGACACCGCCCTCTACGGAGTTCTCGATCGCGCAGACCGCCGCATCGGCCTCGCCCGCCTCAACGGCGGCGACGGCGGCGGCAACGTTCGGCTGCGGCAACAGCACGGCATCCGCGTCGTACGCGATCGCGGCGGCCTCGGTGTAGGTCCCGCGCGGACCGAGGTGGGCGAGCCGCCTCGCCACGGCTAGGCGCCTCCGGCGCTGTCGGCGGTCGCCTGCTCCGCGTCGCCGTCTGACTCCGCATCGGTCATGTGCGGACCAGCGAAGATCTCTCGCAGCTGCCCTTCGGCCTGCTGGTCGATCACGGCCACCGCCTCGTCGCCCGCCCGGAAGATCGTGTCCGCGGTCGGGATGCGAGGCGTGCCGTCGATGCCGACGACGAGCGAGATCACCGTCTGGTAGGGCAGCGCGAGGTCTTTGATTGCCGTGCCCTCGGCTGGCGAGCCCTCCTGCACGTGCAGGTCCACGACTTCCAGGCCGGAGCCCTGCAACCGCATCAGCGGCACCACGATGTGCTCCGGCAGGCTGGTCTCGATCTGGGCCAGCGCGGCGGCGGCGACGGATACCGTCGCGTCGATGCCCAGCGTCTTGAACAGCGGCTCATTCCGCGGGTCGCTCACCCGCGCGATCGTGCGATCGACGTGGAACCAGTGTTTCCCGATCTGACAGGCGACGAGGTTGCGGCCGTCGTCGCGCGTGACCGCGACGAGCAGGTCGGCACGAGCCGCGCCCGCCTCCTCGAGAAAGACGACCTCGGTGCCGTCGCCAAGCACGACCATCTCACCCAGCTCCTCGCGCAGTTCCTCGGCGCGGACGGGGTCATCCTCGATCAGCACGACCTCGTGGTCGGGGAACTTCAGCAGTTCCAGCGCGAGCCCATAGCCGACCATCCCGGCGCCGACGATCACGATGTACATGCTTACGTCCCCAGCAGCGCGTCGTACGCGAGATCTGCGCCGATGTTCGTCGGGCTGAAGGTGCGCAGCCCCAGCCGCTGGAACAGCTCCGCGCGGAACGGATCGGCGAGGCGTGTCACGACCGTCTCCACGTTGTAGACATGCTTCGCGATCTGAGAGGCGAGCACGTTGCGATTGTCGCCCGGCGTCAGCGCGAGGAAGGCGTTAGTGCGCTCGACCCCTGCCTCCACCAAGACGCGGTGGTCGGTCGCGGAGCCGGTGAACGTCTGTCCGTTGAAGCTCGATGGCAGGAAACGGCGGAGCTGCTTCGGGTCGTTGTCGATCACGGTCACCTCGTGACCATCTCCGTCGAGCCTCAGTGCAACGTGCGAGCCAACACGCCCACAGCCGACAATCACTACTTTCACGGCCTCACGTCCTGCTGCTAGTCATCGTCACTCTGAATCACCTCGTCGAAGGCATAGCGGATCACCCAGACCTCGCAGTGCGCGTTGGCGAGCACGTATCGCGGCAACCGCCCGATCTCGAATCGCCCGTACGGTTTCCGATCGTAGTCCAGCCCGATAACGATCGCACCTGCACCGCTGTCGAGCGCTTCGTCCACCAGCGCCGGCCCGGCGTCGCGCGCCTGCAACAAGGCGCCCTCGACCTGCACATCGTGCTCGTCCGCGACCCGCTCCGCGTAGGTGAGAATCTCCTCGCCTCGCACCGCCTCGGGAGCGAGATTGGCCTCGACGGGCAGCGAGCGCGGCACCTCGATCACGTGCAGGATCGCCACCTTCGCGCCGGTGCGCTTCGCGACGTCGCAGGCGACCGCCAGTGCGTTGTAGGCCGCCTCCGTGCCATCGACCGGTACGAGGAATTGTGTGATGTCGCCGAGCGGGTCGATCGCCATTGCCGGCTACTCCCGCTGCGCGAGTCGGTAGCGCACAAGGCCGTTCACCAGCAGCACGAAGCCGAGCAGGAAGCCGACGGTGCCGCCCCCCTGCGCGAGCGTGAGCAGGATCGCCAGCAGGCCAACACTCGCGGAGCCGATCGCGATGGTCAGGTTAGTGCGCCGCACCGAGACCCCGACCCTCGGACGACTCCGCATCTCCGTTAGCGCGATTGATTGCCTTCAATGCAGCTGCTCGATCCACGCGTCGACGCGGCCGTTGCGAATCTCCATGAAACCGACGGTGCCGAGCTGCGTCTGGAGGTTGCGCGGATACATCGGCGAGCCGGAGTTCACGATCAGCACGCCGTACGAAGTGACGACGAGCGGGACGTGCGTGTCCCCGCCAACGGCGACGTTCACCGGCCCGTCCCAGTGACGCTGCATGCGCTCCTCGAAGGTCGAACTCGGCAGGTCGAGGTGTGAGAAGTCGTGGGTCATGCCGATACGCAGCCCATCGACGTCCAGCACCTGGTTGTGGGCGAGCCGCGGATCGACCGGGGCGACGGGGCGGCCGCTGGAGCCATCGTCGCCATTGCCGCGCACGGCGATAACCGGCGCGACCTGCTCCAGCCAGTCGAGCACGACGACATCATGCATGTCGCCGTTGTGCAGGATCACGTCGACGCCGCGCAGCGCCTCGTAGACCTCGTCCCACAGCTTCTGGCCGGCTTCCGGAATATGCGTGTCGGAGATCAGTCCAAAGCGGACATCGCCAGTGAAGGTGTGGCGGTCGAGCCAGAGATTCTCGTCGGACATGCGCGTCAGCGTACGCCTCACCGGCCTCGCCGGGTACACCCGCGCGACGGCTTCGGCCCGTTGGGCGGGGAATCGCATACAATTAGGAGTCCAGAGACAGACAGGGCCCGATTGGGTCAGTCAGCGCGGGAGCATTATGACAACTACCACTGGCGAAGCTTCGACCGGCACCACTTCCCCCAACGGCAGCAGCGGCGACGCGACCGCGACGTGGACCGTGAAGGCCGGCCTGGCACAGATGCTCAAGGGCGGCGTGATCATGGACGTCGTCAACGTCGAGCACGCCAAGATCGCCGAGGAAGCCGGTGCCTGCTCCGTGATGGCGCTGGAGCGCGTCCCCTCGGACATTCGCGCCGATGGCGGTGTCGCACGCATGAGCAACGTCGCGATGATCGAAGAGATCATGGACGCCGTCTCGATCCCGGTGATGGCGAAGGCTCGCATCGGCCACTTTGTCGAAGCGCAGATCCTCGAGGCCGCCGGCGTCGATTACATCGACGAGTCCGAGGTGCTGACCCCGGCCGACGAGCGCCACCACATCAACAAGCACGACTACAAGGTGCCCTTCGTCTGCGGCTGCCGTGACCTGGGCGAGGCGCTGCGGCGCGTCACCGAGGGCGCGGCGATGATCCGCACCAAGGGCGAGGCCGGCACCGGCGACATCGTGGAGGCCGTGCGCCACATGCGCGCCCTCTGGGACGGCATCCGCACGCTGCAGAATGCACCGGACGATGAGCTGGCGAACATGGCGAAGGAGCTACAGGCTCCGCTTGAGCTCGTACGAGAGGTGAAGCGGCTGGGCAGGCTGCCGGTCGTGAACTTCTCCGCCGGCGGCGTCGCGACGCCCGCCGACGCGGCGCTGATGATGCAGCTGGGTGCGGACGGCGTCTTCGTCGGCTCCGGCATCTTCAAGTCGGAAGAGCCGGAGACGATGGCCGCTGCGATCGTCAAGGCGGTCACGAACTTCAACGACGCCGATGCACTCGTCGAGGTCACACGCAGCCTCAAGCATCTGGACGCAATGCCCGGCATCTCCGTCTCCTCGCTCGCACCCGAGGAGCACCTGGCCGCGCGAGGGAACTGACCACCACGACCAGCAGTCAACCACACCACGGCAACGGCGCGGAGGCGCCCGCATCCGGAGCTTCGATGAGGCCTCGCATCGGTGTGCTCGCCATGCAGGGCGACTTCGAGGAGCACATCACGCTGCTCAGGCGCGTCGATGTCGACGCCCACGAGGTGCGTACCGACGCTGAACTCGATGCCTGCGATGGGCTGATCATCCCCGGCGGGGAGAGCACGACGATCGCTCGCTTGCTGCTGGCCTTTGAGCTGATGGAGCCGCTGCGACGGCGGCTCGTGGACGGGATGCCTGCGTGGGGGACCTGCGCGGGCGCGATCCTGCTCGCCAGCGAGGCACCGGAGCTGGATCGCCCGCCGATCGGGGCGATGGACATCGCCGTGCATCGCAACGCTTTCGGCCGCCAGGTCGACTCATTCGAGGCCGATGTCGCCGTGGACGGCATCGATGGCGGACCGCTGCGCGCGGTCTTCATCCGCGCCCCGGTGATCACCTCCACCGGGCCGGAGGTGCAGGTAATCGCACGCCTCGATGACGGCCGCGTCGTCGCCTGCCGGCAGGGCGCGATGCTGGCGACCTCCTTTCACCCGGAGCTGACGGACGACGCTCGCTTCCACCAGTTCTTCGCCTCGCTGGTGCGCGCGAGCATCGACGGGCGCACGGCCGAGCATGCGCAACCGGCGGAGGAGGCCCCGGCATGACGGATAACCTCCCAGACGGAACCCGCCCGGACAGTGCCCGCACACACCCACCGCGCCCGATCGACCTCGTCGCCCTCGTCACCTTCGACGACGCGGTCTACGAGAATCAGGCGGTGACGCGTGAACGACTCTCGCGTCCCAGCGCCGCGCCGCCCGCGCTGAACACCGCGATCGAGCAGTGGCTCGTCCGCCGCCGTCACATGTGGATCGACGTCGATGGCCGCCAGATCAACGGCATCGCCACCGC
The DNA here is from genome assembly GCA_034406555.1 of Dehalococcoidia bacterium. Classification (GTDB taxonomy): domain Bacteria; phylum Chloroflexota; class Dehalococcoidia; order UBA2979; family UBA2979; genus SHYR01. The sequence goes on from DASCRM010000064.1 coordinate 14,586, forward strand.
ACGCTCGCTGGCGAACGACGACGCATGGATCATCGACACGCTGATCGATGCCACTCTCAATGCCACCGTCGACTCCGCCGAGGCCCCGGGCAGCGGGGTCGTGCTCGCGTTGCTCGACCAGGCGATCGAGGCCGCGACACAGGGCGCCGTGACGCGGCTACTGCTGCGCACGCCGGCCGATGCGCCCGCGCTCTCCGACGCGCTCCGCGCCGGCTTCCAGCCCGCGCTCTCGGAGCGGCTCTGGGCCGGCCGCACGATCGAGACGACCGCACCGCCCGCCGAGGCCGTGACCGTCCGCGAGGCCGTGGACGGCGACGCGTTCGAGCTCTTCCAGCTCTTCAACCGCGCGCTCCCCTTCAACGCCCGCCAGGCGCTCGCGATCACGCTGGCAGAGCGGGAGGGCGTGCAAGACCGCCGCTGGCTCGCCCGCAACGCCCGCGAGTGGGTGGCAGAGGAGCAGGGCCACATCACCGCCTCGCTGCGGCTCTCGCTGACGACCGAATTGGCGCAATTCGACCTGATGGCGGACAGGGAGTCGTTGCGAGGCGCGCAGGCGCTGCTGGCGACCGCCGCGACACAGATCAGCGACCGCGATCAGGTGATCACGCTCGCTCCTCGCGCGATCGCACCCCTCGAAGGGTTGCTACGCGATCACGGGCTCGAGCCACAGGCCGACTACGCGCTCGTGAGCAAGCGCACGGCGAAGCCGAGCGTGGCAACGGTGCAGGCGCACCGGGGAGTGGTGGTGTCACGTGGCTATTGAGTTATCCGTGCGGTCCGCGGATCAACCCGCTGACCCCGCCGACCAGCCGCAACGCGCCCGCACCTCCGACGAGGCGCAGGAGCTCGATCTCATGCTCTCCACGATGCCGCAGCGCGTCATCACGGCGCTGCACGCCCGCAATGAGCCGCTGCTGGAGGTCGTGCTCGACCTCGGCCGGGCACCGACGGCGCGATACGCGGACAGCGGCGAGATCGTGCTGGACGACGCCGAGGTGACGGAGGAGGAACTCGAACAGGTCGTGCAGCAGGTCTCGGAGTTCGGTGAAGACAACCGCGCCGGCATCGAACGCACCCTGCACCGCATCTCCGCGATTCGGAACCGACGAGGACGGATCGTGGGCCTCACCTGCCGCGTCGGTCGCTCTGTGAACGACTCCGCCGCCGTGATCCGCGACCTCGCGGAATCCGGGCGCAGCGTACTGCTGCTCGGCCCTCCCGGCGTCGGCAAGACGACGATGCTGCGGGAGGCCGCGCGCATCCTCGCGGATGAGCTGAATAAGCGCGTCGTGATTGTCGACACCTCGAACGAAATCGGGGGCGATGGCGACATCCCTCACCCCGGCGTCGGCCGCTCGCGTCGCATGCAGGTGCCCCGGCCGGAGCTGCAACATCACGTGATGATCGAGGCCGTCGAGAACCATATGCCCGAAGTGATCGTGATCGATGAGATTGGCACGGCGCTGGAGGCGGAGGCCGCGCGCACGATCGCGGAGCGCGGCGTGCAGCTGATCGCCACCGCCCACGGCAACACGCTCACCAACCTGATGCGGAACCCGACACTCTCCGACCTGATCGGGGGCATCGAGTCGGTCACGCTGGGCGACGAGGAAGCGCGACGCCGCAACACGCAGAAGACGGTGCTCGAACGTCGCAGCGCACCAACCTTCCAGTCGCTGGTCGAGATTCAGTCCTTCACCCGCGTCGCCGTGCACGAGGACATCGCACGCACCGTCGACGCGCTGCTGCGCGGCTTCGACGTGGAGGCGGAGATCCGCACCGTCGACGCCTCGGGCGACATCGAGGCGGTTGAGCGACTGCAGTTGCACGGCTCGACGGACGGCATCGCGGAGATCGATGCGGACGAGAAGGCGACACCGATCCCGGCCGCGCCGGGCGGGCCGTCGCGTCGCATCCTCCCCTTCGGCGTCAGCCGCTCACGGCTGGAGGACGCGATCGGCAGCACGCGGTCGGCCGCCACCGCCGTCGACAGCCTGCGCGACGCGGACGCGGTGATGACGCTGCGCCACTACTACCGACGCCGCAGTGGGCCGCTGCGCGAGGCGGAGACGCACGGCATCCCCGTCTACGTGCTGCGCAACAACACCACCATGCAGATGGAGCAATCGCTGCTTGCAATGCGCAGCGAGGGTGAGGAGTCCGACCCCACGACCACCGCGCTGCGGGAGGCGGAAGACGCCGTCTCGGCGGTCTCCTTCCACGGTCGCCAGAGCATCGAACTGGCCCCTCAGAACGGCTACATCCGCAGGCTCCAGCACGAAGTGGCGAATCGCCACGGGCTGAAGTCGAATTCGCGAGGCCGAGAGCCCTACCGTCGCGTCACGATCAGCGCCAGCAGCGCCTCACCCAACCGCGACCTCCCGTGGAACGCACGCTCGCGCTGATGACCGGGCAGCAGGGCCTCTTCGTCACCTTCGAGGGCGGAGAGCGCACCGGGAAGTCGACGCAGATCGCGGCACTCGCCGAACGGCTACGCGCCGGTGGCCGCGACGCCGTCACCAGTCGCGAGCCCGGCGGTACGCGGCTGGGCGAACGGCTACGCGAAGCGCTCTTCGAGGGCGAATCACCCGCCCCGGAGGCGGAGCTGCTGATCTTCGCCGCCGCCCGCGCGCAGCTCGTGCATGAACTGATCCGCCCGGCGCTCGACCGAGGCGCAGTCGTGCTCTGTGACCGCTTCGCCGATTCGACCATTGCGTACCAGCAGTACGGGCGCGGGCTCGACCCGGCGCTCGTCGCCTCAGTGAACGCCACGGCGACCGGCGGTCACGTCCCCAACCTCACGGTGCTGCTGGACATGCCGCCGGATGCGGCGCGCGAGCGCGGCGACGAGGAGACAGACTACATCGAGCGCGAAGAGTCCACGTTCCACGATCGCGTGCGCGACGGCTACCTCGCACTGGCGCGCGCGGAACCGGATCGCTGGGCGACATTCGACGCCGCACTCCCGGTCGAGACGCTCACCGCACAAATCTGGGAGCGTCTCGCCGCGCTGCTCTCGTAACAAGAAGGCGGCCCGCGCGGGCCGCCTTCTCAGTTCAGCGAAGCGAACGAACTATTCGACTCGCTCGAAGATCGTCGCGATGCCCTGGCCGCCACCGATGCAGAGAGAGACGAGCCCGTAACGGCCGCCGGTGCGCTCCAGCTCGTACATCGTCTTGATGGTCAGGATCGTGCCGGTCGCACCGACCGGGTGGCCGAGCGCAATCGCCCCACCGTTGGGGTTCGTCTTCTCACGCGGCAGGCCGAGCGCAGTCGAGCAGGCCGCAGCCACCGAGGCGAAGGCCTCGTTCAGCTCGATTACGTCGAGGTCGTTGACCGTGAGGCCAGCCTTCTCAAGCACCTTCTCGACGGCCGGGATCGGACCGGAACCCATCACCGACGGCTCAACGCCGGACTCCGCACGAGCCACCATGCGCATCCTCGGCTTGAGGCCCAGTTCCTGCGCATTGGCGGCAGTGGTGACCACCATCGCGGCGGCACCATCGTTGATGCCGGAAGCGTTGCCGGCGGTCACGCTGCCGCCATCGCGGAAGATCGTGCGCAGCTTGCCCAGCGTCTCCATGTCGGTTTCCCGCGGGTGCTCGTCGGTGTCGAACGTGACCGTCTTGCGGCCCTGACGCACCTCCATCGGCAGGATCTGCTCCGTGAAGCGACCCTCGTCGATCGCCGTGCGAGCGCGCTCCTGGGACTGCACGGAGAAGTCGTCCTGCAGCTCTCGAGAGACCTCGTACTTCTCTGCCAAGTTCTCGGCAGTCTCACCCATGAGGATGTGATCGAATGGGTCGGTGAGCAGGTGCATGGTGCCGTCTTCGAGCTGGTCGTGACCGTACTTGTACCCGTAGCGGGCCTTGCGCAGGTAGAACGGCATCGCGCTCATGTTCTCGACGCCGCCAGCGACGATGATGTCGGCGTCGCCGGTCTGCAACCAGCGCGCGGCAGTGTTGATCGCCTCCAGCCCGGAACCGCAGATGCGGTTGACGGTGTAGGCGGGGGTCTCGATCGGCATGCCGGCCTTCACGGAGGCGTGGCGGGAGACATAGCCGTCTTCCGCGACCTGTCCGACACAGCCCAGGATCACCTGGTCGACGTCCTCAGGCGCTACGCCCGCGCGCTCGACCGCTTCCCTCATGACTGCGGCAGCGAGGTCGGCTGCGGACGTGTCCGCCAGCGATCCGCCAAACGCGCCGATTGCGGTCCGAACACCGCTCAGGATCACTACGTCTTCCATGAATCCCCCCTCCGCGCCTTCTGTCGAGGCGTCTCGATTGATTGTCCGGCGCTGCCGGAGCGAGCCACAGTATATGCGCGCCCCGCCGCCCTTACGAGTCCCGCGGGGGGGGGTCGTCGGGACCCGCTCTTGCGCCCCGTCACGCATCTTGCCGTGCACACGGCCGAAGCCGCTCCTACACTGCCCCCATGTCACGTCGCAGCGCCTCCGTGCGCGTCCCCGCCACCTCCGCCAATATGGGCCCCGGCTTCGACAGCCTCGGCGTCGCGCTGGACTGGACCGCGCGCATCACGATCACGGTCGATGACCAGCCGCTGGAGACCCCGCGAGGGCCGATCGACTCGATGGCGTCGACTGCGGCAATCTCGCTCTTCCGCCACGCGGGTGCCGATATCCCGGTCGGCGTGCAGTCCGACTACGAGGGCGACATTCCGGTCGGCCGCGGCCTCGGCGTCTCCGCTTTCGCGCGTGTCGGTGGGCTCGTGGCGGCGAACGAGCTGCTCCGCGGCGAATACGACGACGACACCCTGCTCGCCCTCGCCACCCGGCTGGAGGGCCACGCGGACAATGCCGCGCCCGCACTGCTCGGCGGGGTGCAGGTGACTGTCGATACGGACGACGGCCTCCAGCACGTCACGATCGAGCCGCCGGACGACCTGCACGTCGTATTGCTCGTCCCGAGTTTCTCGATGCCCACCGAGAAGTCGCGCAAGAAGTTACCGGAACAGCTCACGCGCCAGCAGGCGGTCCACAACATCGGACGTGCCGCATTGCTCGTCGCGGCCCTCCAACAGCGTCGCTACGATCTGCTTGCGACCGCCACCGAGGACGTACTGCACCAGCCCGCGCGCGGGCAGATATTCGAGGCGATGTTCCCGATCTTCGAGGCCGCTCGGAGCGCTGGCGCGCTCGCCGCGTACCTCTCCGGCGGCGGCCCCACCGTCGCCGCGCTCGCCACCGACGGGCTCGATGCAATCGCCGAGGCGATGCAGCAGGCCGCCGCGGGGCACAACGTCAGCGGACGCACGAAGGTCACCTCGATGAGTGCCGCGGGCGCAGTGTTGCTCGAAAACTGACTGACGCCACGCCTCCCACCCGTTAGCCTGAGATCGTGAGAGATCGAGAGCCAGCGTGAGTCCGCTCGTCGTCCAGAAGTACGGTGGCAGCTCTGTCGCCGATGCCGACCGCATTCGCCACGTCGCGAAGCGCATCTCCGCGCGTGCCGAGGAGGGGAGCAGCGTCGTCGCTGTGGTCTCGGCGATGGGCAACAGCACCAACGAGTTGATCGCGCTCGCTCAGCGCGTCTCGCGCGTCCCGCACCAACGCGAGATGGACGTTCTGCTCGCGACCGGGGAGGCACGATCGTCCGCGCTGCTCTCGATGGCACTCGATGACCTCGGGCACCCCGCCGTGAGCCTCAACGGTGCTCAGGCCGGCATCCAGACGGACGCCGTCTACGGCCGAGCCCGCATCGCCGGCATCGATACCGCGAGGATTGAGCGTGAGCTCGAACATGGGCGCGTCGTGATCGTCGCCGGGTTCCAGGGCGTCGGTGAGGACTTCGAACTGAGGACCCTCGGCCGGGGCGCGAGCGATACGACCGCTATCGCGCTCGCTGCCGCGCTCGATGCCGACGCGTGCGAGATCTATACCGATGTCGCCGGCATCTACAGCGCCGACCCGCGCGTCTGTCCGACAGCTCGCCCGCTGCGCGACATCGGCCACGACGAGATGCTCGAGCTGGCGACCACCGGCGCGCGCGTGATGCACGCCCGGGCGGTCGAGATCGCGGCCCTCTACAACGTCGAAGTGCTCGTCACGAGCAGCTTTGACGACTCCGCACCCGGTACTCTGATTCGCAAGGAGACGCAGATGGAACAGGCAGACAAGGTCCGAGGCGTCGCGCACCAGAACCACATCGCAAAGGTGACCGTGCGAGGCGTGCCCGACCGACCCGGCATCGCCGCCGACCTCTTCGAGCCACTGGCCGCGGCCGGCGTCTCAGTCGATACGATCGTGCAGAACGCGAGCGTCGAGGACCTCACCGACCTCACCTTCACCGTCGATCGCGCCGAAGTGGCGCAGGCGGTGAGCGTGGTGGAGGGGATCCTCAGCAAGATCGATGCCGGCGAGGTCGTCTCCGACCCGGGCCTCGGTTCGGTCTCGATCGTCGGCACCGGCATGGCGACGACGCCAGGCTACGCGGCCCGCATGTTCCGCGCGCTCTACGAGCAGGTCATCAACATCGAACTGATCTCCACCTCGGAGATTCGCATCACGGCGATCGTCGCCGCGGATCAGGTCGAAGGCGCGGTCAACGCGCTACACGAGGCGTTCACACTCGACCGCGAGGACTAGTTCACGCCTCCGGAAGCG
>DASCRM010000065.1:0-6313 GCA_034406555.1 Dehalococcoidia bacterium
CCTCACCATGTTGACGCCGGTCACGACCAGCCGGTCGCTGCCGACGATCACCTGCCGAACGTCGCCGCGCCGTCCGCGATCCTTGCCGGTCATCACTTCGACCGTGTCGTTTCGCCGTACCTTGGCCGCCATTACAGCACCTCCGGGGCGAGCGAGATGATGCGCATGAAGCGTCGATCCCGCAGTTCACGAGCGACCGGCCCAAAGATGCGGGTGCCGCGCGGGTTGCCCTCGTCGTCGGCGAGGATCACGACGGCATTCTCATCAAACCGGATCGAGGAGCCATCGGCACGCTGGAGGGGCTGTGCCGTGCGCACGACGACCGCACGAACGACCTCGCCCTTCGGCACGGCGCTATTCGGAATCGCTTCCTTCACCGTTGCGACGATCATGTCGCCGACGCGGGCGTAGCGGCGGCGCGTGCCACCGAGCACGCGGATGCAGAGCACTTCACGCGCGCCGGAGTTGTCGGCGACCTTGACCCGTGATTCTTGCTGAATCATCTGTTACTCAGCCTGCTTCTCTACGTCGCCATCGGCAGCGTCATCCGCAGCCTCCGGCTCGTCGTTGCTCTGATCGCTGGCTTCATCCGTGCCGGCAGCCTCATCGGTCGCTTCAACGGCTGTCTCGCTGCTCGCCTCGGCGGTCGCAGGGGCAGCGGTGTCCGCTTCCTCGGCGGAAGCACGCGCGGCTGAACGCTGCACGTCCGAGACCAGCGACTCGTCGATCGACTCGGGCGCCACGTCGGCGACTTCGCGTTCGGTCAGCACTTCGACCAGCCGCCAGTGCTTGGTGCGGCTGATCGGCCGGCACTCCTCGATACGCACGAGATCGCCGTTGGTCGCGGCGTTGTCTTCGTCGTGCACGTGGTAGCGCTTCGTGCGTCGAATCACCTTGCGGTAGAGGCGGTGACGCGAGGCACGCTCAATCGAGACGATCACCGTTTTTTCGCCGTGCTGCGAGACCACGACGCCGGTGCGCTGCTTGCGGTTTACCTGCCGCTGTTCAGTCGTCATCGTCACGATCCGCCGTCCTCGTCATCGCCGTCATCACCGGCGTCCTCGTCTGTTTCGTCTGCTGCATCCTCGGTGGCTTCCGCAGCCTTATCGGTCGCTTCCACCAGCCCGTCCGCGGCTTTCGCCTCGGCGGCGAGCATCTCGTCGACCTCAGCCAGGATGTCGCGCTCCGTGAGCAGGGTCTTGATGCGCGCGATACGACGGCGCGCCCTGCCGACCTGCGAGACGTCGGCAAGCTGCCGCGTCACGGTCTGGAACCGCAGGTTGAAGAGCGCCTGGTGCGTCTCTTCGAGGTCGGTGAGCAGATCTTCATCGCTCATCTCCCTCAGCTCGACTGTCTCTGGTGCGGCCACTAGAAGCGCTCCTCGCGGGTGATCACTTTGGCCTTCACCGAGAGCTTGTGGTTGGCACGTCGCAGTGCCTCGCGCGCGGCGTCTTCGGGGACACCGGCGATTTCGAACATCACTCGCCCGCGCTTGACGACAGCGACCCAGTGGTCGATCGCACCCTTGCCCTTGCCCATCCGGGTCTCAACCGGCTTGGATGACACCGGCTTGTCCGGGAACACGCGAATCCACACCTTGCCGCCACGCTTCAGCGAGCCAGTAATCGCCCGCCGAGCGGCCTCGATCTGGCGCGCGTCGACCCAAGCGTTGTCCTGCGACTGCAGGCCATACTCGCCGAAGGCGACCGTGTTGCCGTTCTGCGCTGCCCCGCGGCGCTTACCACGGAACTGCTTGCGGAACTTGGTGCGACGGGGCATCAGCATCGCGTTATGCCTCTCCGATCGCAGCGGCCGCTATGGCGAACGGTGTCTCGTTGGCGGCGATGTCGCCGCGGTAGATCCAGCACTTCACGCCGATCACACCAAAAGTGGTGTTCGCCTCGGCCAGGCCGTAGTCGATGTCTGCCTTGATCGTGTGCAGCGGCACGCGGCCCTGCATCTCCGCCTCTGACCGCGACATCTCGGTCCCGCCCAGACGGCCACCGACGCGCACACGGCAGCCGAGCGCGCCTCGCTGCATCGTGCGCTGCACGGACTGCTTGATCGCACGTCGGAAGGCGACGCGGCGCTCCAGCTGATCCGCGACAGAGCACGCGACCAAGTAGGCGTCCAGCTCCGGGACGGTGATCTCTTCGATGTTCAGGCGTACCCGCTTGTCAGGCGCGGCGAGCTGGAGTAGCGCGCGCAGCCGGTCGGCATTCGCGCCTCCGCGGCCGATCACGATGCCCGGCTTGGCGGTGGTCACGGTGAGCGTCAACTGGTTCGCGTTGCGGTCCAGAAGCACCTGCGAGATGCCTGCGTCCTTCAGTTCGTTCATCACCAGTCGACGCAGCCGGAGGTCTTCGTGCAGCAGCTCGCGATACGAGCGCTCGCTAAACCACTTCGACTGCCAGTCGCGGGTAATCCCGACTCGGAAACCGTAGGGATGAACTTTTCGACCCATCAGAACCCCTCGTCACCTTCGACGATGATCTCAATGTGGCTGCGGCGCTTCACGAGCGGACTCGTGCGACCACGCGAACGGGCACGAAAGCGCTTCAGCGTGCGTGCGTCACCGGCAACGGCGGACTTGATCGTCAGCCCGTCCGGGTTGAGTTCGTAGTTGTTCTCCGCGTTCGCGGCAGCCGACTTCACGGCCGTAGCGACGATCCCGGCGGAACGCTGCGGCATCACCGCGAGCGTCGCCAGCGCCTGGTCCACGCTCATGCCAAGAATCATCTTGAGCACGAGTCGCACCTTGCGAGGCGAGACCGGCTGGTCGGCGGCAAACGCTCTGACTTCCATTAGCGGGTACTCGATGTCGTTTCACTGCGCCCGCGGTGGCCGCGGAATGTGCGCGTGAATGCGAACTCGCCCAACTTGTGCCCGACCATGTTCTCAGTGCAGAAGACCGGAATGTGGCGACGGCCATCGTGGACGGCGAGCGTCAGTCCCACCATCTCCGGCATGATCGTGGAGGAACGAGACCACGTCCGGATCACTTCCTTGCGAGCAGATGCGCGCGCGATTTCAACCTTGCGCATGAGCTTCGGGTCAACGTGGGGACCCTTCTTCGTGGATCGAGACATCGCCTACCTCCGTCCTTGGCCGCGTCGCCGGATGATGAACTTCGTCGTGCGCTTGTTGCGACGCGTGCGATAGCCGAGCGCCGGCTTGCCCCACGGCGTCTTCGGCCCGGGCATGCCGATCGGGGACTTGCCCTCGCCACCGCCATGCGGATGGTCGTTCGGGTTCATCGCTGAGCCGCGTACCTGCGGACGGCGGCGGCGGTGCCGCTTGCGTCCGGCCTTGCCCAGCTTCACCTGCTGGTGCTCCGGGTTGCCGACCGTGCCGATTGTTGCCTTGCAGCGCTCGAGGATCTGGCGCATCTCGCCCGACGGCAAGCGAAGCAGCACGTAGCCGCCCTCCTTCGCCATCACCTGGATGCCAGAGCCCGCAGAGCGGCCAAGCTGGCCACCGCGACCCGGCTGCATCTCAACGTTGTGCACGAGCGTGCCGGTCGGAATCTCCGAGAGCGGCAGCGTGTTACCGAGCGAGATAGGCGCGTCCGAGGCGGCGACGATGCGGTCGTCCACCACGAGCCCGTCCGGGGCCACGATGTACCGCTTCTCGCCGTCCACGTAGAAGATCAAGGCGATGCGGGCGCTGCGCCCGGGGTCGTATTCGATCGCAGCCACGCGGCCCGGCACGCCCTCTTTATCGCGCTTGAAATCGATGATGCGAATGCGCCGCTTGTGACCGCCTCCGCGATGGCGAACGGAGATGCGGCCATTGCCACCACGCCCTGCGCGCTTCTTCTTGGTGATCACCAGCCGCTTCTCGGGCTTCTTCTTGGTGATCTCTTCGAAGGTGAACCCGCTAGCGTTGCGACGCCCCGGTGACGTTGGCTTGAAGTTACGGATTGGCATCGCTACACCGCCCCGAAGAATTCGATCTGGTCGCCGGGAGCAAGCGTGACGACGGCTTTTTTCCAGTCCGGCTGACGCGTCGCCTGGCCTCGCCCAAAGCGCTTGGTCTTGCCGCGCACGATAGAGGTGTTCACGGCCTTCACCGTGACATCGAAAGCGACTTCCACTGCGCTCTTGATCTGCGGCTTGTTCGCCCCGACCGCGACCTCAAAGACGTACTTGCCCTGCCCGGCCAGCATCGTGCTCTTCTCCGTCACGACCGGCCGTCGCAGCACTTCGTAGGTGTGAATTGCCTTTGGCATCGCGCTCTACCCCTGCACCGCTACCGGCGCCGGTGCGCCACGACCGCTCGCGCGCTCCCCGCCCCACAACGCCTCGATGCGACGCACGGCGTCGACGGTGAGAATCAGGTTCTGGTGGCCCAGCATCTCCGCGACGCTCAGCGTGTCGGCCGGCGTCATGCTCACACCCGGCACGTTGCGTACGGAGAGCAGCGCAATGCGGTCGGCGTCGCCGGTCACGATCAGCGCCGAGCGCTCGACCCCCAGCGCGTCGAGCATCGCTCGCGCGACCTTCGTCGAGGGCTGATCGAAGCCGAGGCTGTCGATGACGGTCAGCCGCTCTTCCGCCACGCGCGATGCGAGCACGGAGCGGATCGCGAGTCGGCGCATGCGCTTCGGCAGCTTCTTCACGTAGGACCGCTGTGAGGGGCCGAAGGCGACGCCACCGCCACGCCGGATCGGCGACCGGTTAGTGCCCATGCGGGCCATGCCCAGCCCCTTCTGGCGTCGAATCTTGCGCGTCGAACCACGCACCGTGGAGCGCGTCTTCGTGTTCGCGGTGCCGGAGCGGCGAGCTGCGAGCTGCGCGACCAGCGTCTGGTGCACGACGGCTTCGTTCGGCTCAATCCCGAAGACGGCGTCATCGACGTCGATCGGGTCGAGCTTCTTGCCGGCGGCGTCAACTAGATCGAGCTTCATCAGGCTTGCTCTTCTTCGGATTCGGTTGCTTCGTCGTCGTCGCTATCTGCCGAGCTGTCGCTGTCGGCTTCGGCATCATCCGCAGGCGCCTCATCGGCAACCTCGTCGACCGGTGCTTCGTCGGCAGCATCGTCGGCAGCAGTCTCCTCAACCGCTGCTTCGTCGACAACGGTGTCTTCGACGGTATCGTCGGGCGTCTCATCCACCTCGGCGGAGGGCGCGGCAACGACGGCGTTCTCGTCCGGCGCGAACGGCTCGGGCGCTTCGTAGTCGGCGAGCGGGTTGCGCGCGGCTGGCTGGATCGAGACCAGACCACCGTTCGGACCGGGGACGGACCCCTGCACAAGGATCAAGTTGCGTCCCACATCGATCTGCACGACGAGCAGGTTGCGGACGGTCTTACGGCGGGCGCCCATGTGGCCGCCCATCTTCTGACCCTTCCACGTCTTGCCCGGGTACGTACCAGCGCCAACGGAGCCCGGTCCGCGGTGCTTCTTGGCACCGTGCGTCGCGGGACCGCCTTTGAAGTTCCAGCGCTTCACGCCACCAGCGAAGCCCCGCCCCTTCGAGGTGCCGGTGACATCGATGTATTCGCCCGGCGTGTACTGGTCGACGAGTAGCTCCTGACCGAGCGTGAAGTCGGAGCCGTCCGGCTTCACCTCACGCAACAGCGTCAGTGCCTCGTCGACACCCGCCTCGCGCAGGTGGCCGCGCTCCGGTCGGGTCACTCGCTTGCGGTCGCCTGAGTACCCGACCTGCACGGCCTCGTAGCCATCGCGGTCGTTCGTGCGCAGCTGCGTGACGCGGTTCGGCCCGAGCTCGATCGCGGTCACCGGACGCACGCGACCGGCGCCATCGTAGACGCGCATCATGCCGACCTTGCGTCCGAGCATCCCGACGGTCATCTCAGCCCTCTCCTACAGCTTGATTTCGATATCGACGCCGGACGGCAGTTGCAGCCGCATCAGCGTATCGACGGTGCGTGAAGTCGGCTCCAGAATGTCGATCAGCCGCTTGTGCGTACGCGATTCGAAGTGTTCCTGAGAGTCTTTGTGCTTGAACGGTGAGCGGATCACGGTGTACTTGCGAATCCGCGTCGGCAGCGGCACGGGCCCAGCAACAATCGCGCCGGTGCGCTCCGCTGCTTCCACGATCTGCTGCGCGGAGCGGTCAAGCACCCGGTGGTCGTACGCCTTCAGGCGAATGCGAATTGTCTGCTGTGCTGGCATCTAGACCGTTTCCGCTGTCCTGCTCGTTCTCTTCGTTCTATTCGGTGATTGCAGTGACGACGCCGGCACCGACGGTGCGGCCACCCTCGCGGATGGCGAAACGTAGCCCATCTTCCACGGCGACCGGGGTGATCAGCTCGATGTCGATCGTGACGTTGTCACCCGGCATCACCAT
>DASCRM010000066.1:0-8681 GCA_034406555.1 Dehalococcoidia bacterium
AATGGGTCGGAACTGTTGATGCTGATGAGCACCGACCGGTTGAAAAGCGCCGGTTTCAAATACGAATTAGTGTGGCGCGCCGGGAAGGATTCGAACCCTCGACCCTCAGATCCGAAGTCTGATGCTCTATCCACTGAGCTACCGGCGCGTGCAAGAGATTTAAGTTCGGATTAGCCGTTTCGTCCCGCTGCGGTGCCAGACTTCGCACCGTTTGACAGCAGATATGACAGCAACGCGGTTACGCTCCTGCCCACAACAGCTTCCCGACCCTATCCGTGGCGTCCTTCGACAACTCAGGCATGACATGGCCGTAGATGTTCGCCGTGGTGCCGATCTCGGAGTGACCGAGAACCTCCATCACGACGCGAAGCGAGACGCCCTCAGCCAGCATAGATGAGGCTGCCGCGTGGCGCAGGTCGTGGAACCTCTGTCTGGTGCTGGTGGGGATTATCCCGGACGCCAGACGAACACGGTCAGTTCGAGCAGCCATCATCCCAAGCGTCGCCATGACCTCAGCCCCAGCTACTTCGCCACAGACCACCGTGTCATAGCCAAGTTCCTCAGCCTCTACCGCGATCTGCACAAAGTCATTGGCTGAGAGACCGTCATCGACGGGCATAGTGACGCCTACTCTCACCGTTGAAACCCTCCGGCACAGTGAGGACTCAGGAACCTGCCTGCTGAGGGACGAGTACACGGACGCACGGGCGCTTCCCGGGCGCCCCGAGCCAAAGACCCGAAGCGGGCGAAGGCGAAAGCGCATCCGTGAACACGGGTCGGTTGGCCCTGGTCAAACTCGTAAGTCGAGGACTTTTAACACTTTGATCTCGTGGACACAGCCACAGAGACTGCTCTTGAGGACGGAATATGAAAGCAGATGCACCGTTGGTCATCATAATGGTCGCTGTCTTTGGATTAGCCTTGATGGGCTGCAGTGGCGACAGCAGCAGTGGCTCGCAAACCGAAACCGGTGATACCGGCGGTACCACCACCGGTGCTGCTACGGCGACGCCCACTCCCACTCCTTCCCCGACGCCGACTCCAACCCCCAGCCCTGGCCCAACCAACACGCCGACGCCCTCGCCCAGTCCCACGGTCACAGCCGCTCCAAACGCGAGCCCCACGGCTTCGGCCTCGCCGACGGCGACCGGCACCGGCACCGCGAGTCCCACGCCGACGGCCGTGGAGGAGCCGGGCAGACCGGAAGGGTGGACGACCGAGACGCACTCCAAGGCCGCCGACCCGAATCACGACGAGGTGTTCAGCGATACGGAGGTGAAACGCATCGACATCGTCTTCAGCGCCGACGAGTGGGACACGATGATGGCGGACATGACCGAGATCTACGGTGAGCCGGACGGAGGTGGACCCGGCGGTCCGCCGCCGCCGCCGCCGGACGGAGGTGGACCCGGCGGTCCGCCGCCGCCGCCGCCGGACGGAGGTGGACCCGGCGGTCCGCCGCCGCCGCCGCCGGGCGGGTTTTCGGACCAGGATCCCGTCTTCGTTCCCGCCGAGATCCATTACGGAGACAAGACCTGGACCAACGTAGGGGTGCGGTTCAAGGGCAGCTCCAGCCTCCTGTCTCCGTGGAGCAGCGGCAACCTCAAGCTGTCCTTCAAGCTGGATTTCGATGAGTTCGAGGACACCTTCCCGGAAATCGACAACCAGAGGTTTTTCGGCTTCAAGAAGCTGAGCCTGAAGAACAACTTCGACGACCCGTCGTTCGTCCGAGAGAAGGTGATGGCCGATGTGTTCGCCGACGCGGGGATGGTGGTCTCGCGCACTGCGTTCTACGCCGTCTACGTGGACCGCGGCGAGGGCCCGGAGTACTTCGGCCTGTACACCATGGTGGAAGAGGTGAACGACACGGTATTAGATACCCAGTACGGCAACGACGACGGCAATATCTACAAGCCCGACGGCCCGTCCACCCAGTTCTCTGCCGAGTCGTTCGACGAAGCTGAGATGGTGAAGCAGAACAATAAGACTGAGGCCGATTTCAGCGACGTCCAGGCGCTGCTGGCCGCGCTTCACGACGACACCCGGACGACGGATCCGGCGACCTGGCGCCAGGGGCTGGACGCGGTGTTCGACACCGACGTGTTCCTGCAGTACCTGGCCGTCAATGGGATCGGGCAGAACTGGGACACCTACGGACGCATGACCCACAACTACTATTTGTACAACCGGCCCGAGACCTCGCGGCTGACCTGGATCCCCTGGGACAACAACGAGGCGCTGCAGACCGGCAAGAGTGGCGGCGCGCTGCCGTTGGATTTTGCCGGCCTTCAGACCGCGACCTGGCCGCTGATCGGCTTCCTGTACGCCGACCCGGTCTACCGCGCGACCTACGAGGAGTACCTCCAGCAGACCATCGACGACGCCTTCACGGTGGCGGGTATGCACGCCCGGTACGACGCCTACCAGACGCTGATCGAGCCCTATGCGACGACCGAGCGGCCGGGATTCACGTTCCTGAACAACGCCGCCGCGTTCGACTCCGCCTTCACGACGTTGCGCAACCACGCCGAGTCTCGCGTCGCGGCCACCCAGAGCTACCTGTCCCAGTAGGCCGCCCCTTCCTCGATCAGTACGAGGTCCACCTCAAGGAGTTCACGCCCGGGCTCGTGAGCGAAAAGGCGATCGCCCTCCCGTAGTCAGACCTCACGCTCATCTCGGCGACGGGCGACCCTCCGAAAGGAATGAGGCTGACGCCGCGTCTGCTCGGCCAACAGCAGCGATGCGCACGGGCGTCGCAGGCAGGCATCGTCATCATCGAATCTTTGAGCTGAGGCCGAGGTGCACCTCGCGCAGGCCAGACGGTTGGATGCGATGAGAGCGGCTAAACTACGACCGCGGGTGTTACGAGGAGGACGAGATGGCGTTGGTCCAAGCCGGTGACGTGCAGCTGGAGTACTTGGACGAGGGTTCCGGCGACAACGTCGCCGTACTCATCCACGGCGCGGGCCTATCCGCCCGCATCTGGCACACCGTGCAAAAGGAGCTGGCAGAAGGCGGTATCCGCTCGCTGGCTATCGGCACGCGCGGGGCAGGCGGCTCTGACCACACGGAGAACGACGAGGATTACCACCCGGCGAACTACGCGAGGGACCTAGCCACAGCGGTAACCGAGCTGGGCCTGCGAGGGGACATCGAAGACATGCTGGACGTGTTCGCTTCGGCCACCGGCGAGCCATGGGTGCGTGAGCCCGTGGAGAGCACCGGGCCGGCTAGGAGTGCGCGCTGATGCCACATCTCGAACTCGATGGCGGATTCCAGTTGTTCTACGAGGTGCGGGGCTCCGGGCCGGCGGTGATGTTCGCGCACGGGGCCGGCGGCAACGCTCTTGCCTGGTGGCAGCAGGTCGCAACCTTCAGCGAGCGCTTCACGACAATCACCTTCGACCACCGCGCCTTCGGTCGGTCGCCCGACATCGAGGACGGCCCCGGACGCATCGCGTTCGGCACGGACACGAATGCACTGCTGGAGCATCTGGAGGTCGAGCGGGTGCACTTCGTCGCTCACTCGATGGGCGGGCGCACGGCCGCAGGGCTACTGCGCCGCTGCCCGGAACGGATCGCCTCGTTCACCTTCTCCGGCACCAACGGCGGCACCGTCGACGAGCGGTCGAGGGCGCGGCGGGCCGAGCTGCAGGAAGAGGGCTTCTACGAAGGCTCGCTGCTGCGGCGCGCGATGGCGGACGACTTCTACGAAGACTCGCCCGGGTTCGCGTTCCTCTACCGCCAGCTCCGCGGCATCAATCCGCCGAGGCCCAAGGACTTCCTGGCGCCGACGGCACGCATGATCAACTACCGAGGCTCGATGGCTTCTTCGCTCGTCGAGTCGGGCCTGCCGCTGCTCTGGATCGTCGGCGAGCACGACCGTGTGGTCGCACGCGAACTGATCGAGCGGTCGCACGAGCTGACGCCGGGATCACGCTTCCACGTTGTCGGCGACGCCGGGCACTCTGCGTACTTCGAGCGGCCCAACGACTGGAACGAGGCCGTGCTCAACTTCATCGATGGGGTTGAAGCCGGCTAACTGCCTCGGCTGCCCCGCCTCAGTCCGGCCATGCCGCGTCCGCGAGTTCGTTCAGGTGCTCGCGGTAGTGGTCGCCCATGTTCAGGTCGGCCCACTGGTGGGTGTGTTCGGTGACCCCGCCCGGCCAGGTGCGTGTCGACTCGGCCCACTGCGCCTCGGTCAGCGCAGCGAGGTACGACCTCAGTCGCTCGTGCGACGCCTCGCAGCGGTCGCGCGCCTGCGAGGGGATGAGCGCCGAGTCCTCCGCGAACCACCGCGCGTTCCACTCGTCGAAATCCGATCGTGAGATCGGCTCCCGACCCTCGTCGATCGCACGGATGCCCTCGAGCTTGTGATCGTACCAGTGGGCGATGTGCGCGAGCACGTCCTTACCCGACCACTGCGACCCGCTGGCCCCGCGGCGTGCGAGCTGCTCGTCGCTCAACGCGCCGAGCTTCGCCCAGAGGGCGTCCCACAGCTTGTCGCTCTGCCGCAGGAACTGCTCGCGGTCGGGCACGGTCGCCGATGGTTACCCGGCGAGCTTGCGGAAGATCTCTGCGCGCTTCTTCGGGTCCTGCTCCTGCACGTTCACGCCGTGGAGCGTGTAGCCGGCGTCCTGCGCCTCTTCCATCCACTCGACGCACTCTTCGACGGAGCCCGCGACGCCCAGACCATCGACCAACGCGTCCGGCACGGCCTCGACGCCAGCGGTCGAACCGCCCTCGCGCCATGCGGCGCGGACAGCGTTCGCCTCGTCGGCGTAGCCCATGCGTACGAAGTGCTCGAAGTAGAAGTCGCCCATGCGTGCGATGTAGAAGGCCGCACCGGCGGCCGTGCCCTGTCGGGCGCGCTCCGGGTCGTCCGTCACGGTCACGTTGCTGCTGGAGCGGATCGTGACGTCATCGAAACTGCGCCCGCCGATCTCGACGGCCTCGCGGAACGGCCTGACCTGGTCGGCCCACTGCTCCTTCGGCGTGAAGATCGGGAACCAGCCATCGGCGAGTTCCGCAGCCATCAGCACCGACTTCGGCGTGATCGAAGCGAGGAAAATCGGGATGTGCCTGCGTGGTAGCGTGATGTCGCGCAGCGTGAAGCCGCGCTCCATGCCCTTGAAGTAGAAGCCATCGTGCTTCAGCGGCTCGTCCGCGATCAGCGTGTTGATGATTTCGATGTACTCACGCATGCGAGTGAGTGGGCGGCCGAAGGGCACGCCGTGGAAGTGGTCGGTGACGTTCGCGCTGGTGGTGCCCAGCCCCATGATCATCCGTCCGTCGGTCAGTTCGTCCAGCGTCCCGAAGTGCTGGGCGAGCGCGGCGGGCGTCCGCGAGTAGATGTTCACGATCGAGGTGCCGAGCTTCACGTTGTTCGTCTCGTGAGCGAGGATCGCGAGCGTCGTGAACGCGTCCCGGCCCCACGCCTCAGCGGCAAAGATCGAGTCGACGCCGCTGTCGTCGGCGATCTTCGCCTGTTCGACGACGCCGTCCATGCTGAAGCCGCCCTGCCAGTTCAGTCCGATGCTAATCCGTCGCATCACTCCCCCTCGCATCCGCGGCGGCGATGCCGTCGCTCAAGTTTCGCTGCGCGAGTATAGGGCGAGGTGCGGCGGCAGGACAGGTGCATCGGCCCCGGCACGCGCCGATGTACAGCGAACGACTGACGGTGCGAAGCGTGGGATCGAGGTGCTAGGTCGAGGAATCCGAGCGGGTTGAGCCCCGGCCGCCACGACCGCGACCACCCCTGCGCCCGCGACGCCGACCGGTGTCCTCCGACGGAGCATTCTCGGGCGAGTCTTCGTGTGGATGCTCGCTCTCGGGCGACTCGTCGTGTGGCGGCGCGTTCGGGTCGGAGGCGGCGAAGCCCGTGACGTAGCGGCTGCCGCCCCGCATCACGCGCTTCGTCATGCGCGGGCCGGAAGGCCGGCGCCGCTGCGGCGGCAGGATCGAGCCGTCACCACCCTCGCTTGCCGGACGGAATGCGACATCCTCCGGGAGCGGCAGGTCGAAGTCATCAAGGTTGCGGCGGCGACCGTAGCCACCACCACCACGGCTGTCGACGTTGCGTCGGCGTCCGCTGCGACGAGAGTCGGAGCTCCCACTGTCGCTTCTGCCACCGCCGCCACGACCACCGCGGCCGCTACTGTCTGAACGGCGACCGTTGCCGCCGGCATTGCGGCCACCGCCGCCACTTCGACGCTGGCCCTCGCTGCGGGCTTCGCGGCCATTGCGGGCACTGCTGCGACGGCCGCCACTGCCGCGCTGGCTGTCGCCTCGCCCCTCGCTGCGGCCTTCGCCGCTCTGGCCGGAACCGCTCTGACCGGTGCCACGACCACGGCCGCGACCGCCGCGGCGGCCTCGCCGGCGGCGGCTGCGCTGCCCCTCGGACGTGTCGGGTTGCGACTTCGAATCTGGGTTGCCGACGATGCGGCGTACGAGACGCCCGAATCCGCTCACAGGGCCTCGCTGGTCGAGTTGGGGGTGTCGGTGGCTTGGGAGCCGCGCTCAAGTAGCGCGGTGATGTCGGTCATTGCGTGGATGATAACTCGTCTCGCCGCTGCGCAACAGCGGGACACCCTCGACCGTCAGGTTCGAGACGCTGGGTTCTCAAGCGTGGCTGCACCGATGCGTTCCGCTTCGCGGATTTCGTCCGCCGCACGCCGGATCATGACGAAGAAGATCGCCGCCCCGACGAACGTGAGGATGCCGGCGTAGCGGAAGACGTTTTCGATGCCGAAGGTCGCGACGACCAGCGCGCCGAGCAGCGAGCCGCCGAGGAACCCAACCGCCCACGCCGTCTGCTGGAGACCCATCACGGAGGCCATCCCGGTGACGCGACCGACGGTCACGAAGATGGCGGATTGGGCAGGGAACGCGATCGCCTCCGCGATCCCCAACGCCAGGTACACGACCAGCAACCAGGGGACGATCGTCGCGTCGACACCCAGCAGCGAGATTTCGGTAGTGCCCGACGGCACGCTGGGAACCAGGAACTGTGCGGCCGCAGCTCCGATCATCCCAACCATCACCATCTTCACCCGGTCGACACGGTCAGCCAGCCGGCCGGAGAAGGGCTCGATTATCACCCCCATCAGCGACCGCGCCCCGAAGAGCACGCCAACGAAGGCTACGCTTCCCGTCCCCAGTCCCTCCTCGCTCACGACGTAGACGGCGAGGAAGGCGCCGGATGCGGCGAAGGAGAGGCTGCCCAGCGCACCGGAGACCATCACCGCCTGCACGAAGCGCCGTCTGATCAACTCGTGGAAGGGCAGTCGAGGATCCGCTACTTCTTCGTAGTCATCGGAGACGCCTTCTGGGCGTGGGCGCGGCGGCAGCAGGAGCATCACCAGCAGCCCGGTGTTCAACAACATCATCGCCATCGCAAAGAACGCGGTGTCCGAGCCGAGGCTGTCTTTCACGATGCCGCCCATCAGCGGGCCGACGCCGAAACCTAGAATCTGCGCGACGGAGAAGGCGCCCATCAGCTCCCCCTCGCGTCCCGGCGGGGCTAGCCGGCCGACGTAAGCCGAGCTGAGCGGGAAGATTACGGCGATGCCAACGCCGGAGAAAATGCGTAGCGCGACGACCTGCTCCCACTGCGAGACGGCCAGGTACCCGAAGCCCGTGATCGCGTAGATGAAGAACCCGACGACAAGAAACCACTTCACCCCAAAGCGGTCGCCGAGCCGCCCGATGAATGGCGAGAGGACGAGTTGCGCGACCGCGACGCCGGAGAAGGAGAGCGCGACGGCGATCTCCGGTCCGCCGAGATCTTCGCGGACGAAGATCGGGAGCAACGGAGAGACCATGCCGATCCCGGCCATGGCCATCAGCATCGCGATCCAGAGGACCACGAACCCACGGGTCAGCATTCGCAATGACTCTCGGAAACGCGGGGCGGCAGGGGCCGCAGCAGCGTCAGGTCACTGTACGGCTCGCCTGCTTTACGCGGCCGCCGCAGGTCCCGGCGGCTGCGGGTCATCAGTCACTACCGACGTTGTGGCATGTTCAGTTGGCCGATCGGCACTTCCAGGTGCAGCGTCTGCGTCTTCGGCAGGAAGCACTCGCGGTCGTTGCACGCCTGGTACTGCACTGCGATATCGAGTGGCAGCGTCTCACCCTCGCGCAGTGTGGAGATCAGCGACACGGCCACCTCGACACCACCCTCGAAGACATCGAACTGTTCGTCGATCCCTTCGATGCGGGACGGTGTGGTCTCCGGGTACGTCGTCTCGCCGACGCGTACACCCTCGGGCGCCGTCACCGTCACCTCGGTCGCGAAGAAGCCGTCCGGCACCTCTGGTCCGTTCACGTGCAGGCCCTCGTCGAGCTCGATCCGGACGTAGAGGTCGCCGCGCTGCATGAACGCGAGGCTGGCACCACCGAGCGTGGCCGTGACCTTCGCGTCGTCCTGGACCTCGACGCACGGGGCGTCGCTGAGGTCCAGCGCGGCACCAAAGCCGCTACGCAGCACGGTCGAACCGGTCTCACGGATCTGATACTCGCGATGGAAGAACTTTTCCTCGACCAACCCCGCTTCGTCGACCAGATAGGAACCGGGGAACGGGATGCCGTAGACGCCCTCATCCTCCGCGATCAGGGTGTTCAGGATGCCGTACTGCTTGATCACCGCCGAGTCGTCGTCGGCGAGCAGGTGGAAGTCGATGT
>DASCRM010000067.1:0-48449 GCA_034406555.1 Dehalococcoidia bacterium
GCTCTGCCCCCATCCCCCCGATTGGACTGGATCGGACTGGACTGGATTGGACGGAGCTTCGCACCCTGATTGGCCGCGCCCTTGTGACCGGCGCTTAGCGCCTCGGTAGTCCGACCCTCGGGCAGCGGTCCAGCAGCGGGCACTCCTCGCAGCGAGGGCCGCGGGCGTGGCAGGTGCGGCGACCGTGCTGGATCAGGACGACGTGGAAGGCGTACACGTCGTCCGGCGCGAGCTTCTTTTCCAGGATCACGTGCGCCTTCTCGGCCGATGTCTTCTTCGGCACCAGCCCGAGGCGATGCGAGACGCGCTCGACATGGGTGTCGACGGGGAGGGCGGGGCGGCCGAGGGCGAAGAGCAGCACGCACGCCGCCGTCTTCGGCCCGACGCCGGGTAACGACCGCAGCCACGCCTTCGCCTCGTCCAGCGGCAGATCGGACAATTCGCTCAGGTCGTAGTCGTCGGTGCGCTCCTTCACCTCGGCGAGCAGCGCCTGCAGGCGCGGGGCCTTGGTCGGGGCGAGCCCGCCCGGCCGAATCGCGTCCTCGACCTCGCTGGTCGGCGCAGCGATGATCTGGTCCCACTGCGGAAAGTGCTCGAGCAGGCGGTGCATCGCCTTGCCGGAGTTGTGGTCGGACGTGTGCTGCGAGAGCAGGGTCAGCACTAGCTCGCTGACGGGTGCGCCGGAGACCTGCTGCGGCGTCCGCCCGTAGCACTCGTCGAGGATCGCGATCAGCTCTGACGGGGTCCACTTCGGTGGTCGCTTCGCGCGCGGCTTCGCTACTGGTGCCATGGCGCGATGGTACCGCAAGGGGGGAGCGAGCCACGTGGGCGGTTGGCCCGCGTGGTTTGCGCATCTGGACGGCAGTGCGACGATGGAGTCACAGCCGTGCCGGTCGGAAGGAGGTGTGACGTGACCCGTGAAGACATCATCCGTCTGACCGATCTCGCCTCCTGCGCCGGTTGAGCAGGGAAGATGGGTCTCGGGACCCTGGCGCAGGTGCTGCGTCCTCTGCATGAACGCTTCGTCCCGGATGACTATCCGGAACTGCTCGTTGGCCTCGAGCGGTCGGATGACGCCGCCGTCTACCAGGTGAGTGAGGATCTGGCGTTGATCCAGACGCTGGACTTCTTCCCGCCGGTCGTCGACGACCCCTACGCCTACGGCCAGATCTCCGCGGCGAACGCGATGTCGGATGTCTACGCGATGGGCGGCGAGGTGCGGCTCGCGTTGAACATCGCGGCGTTCCCGGAGGACCTCGACCCTGCGATCCTCAGCGAGATCTTCCGCGGCGGCGCGGACAAGGTGTACGAGGCCGGTGGCGTGATCGCGGGTGGCCACACGGTCTTTGACGAGGAACCGAAGTACGGGCTCTCGGTGATGGGCTTCGTTCACCCGGGCGCGATCATGCGCAAGGGCGGTGCGCAGCCCGGTGACGTGCTGTTGCTCACGAAGGCGCTCGGCACGGGCATCCTGATGACCGCCGCCAAGCAGCAACTGGCGGGCTCCGAGGCCGGACTGGAGGCCGCTGTGGAGTCGATGCGGCGGCTCAGTCAGCACGTCGCGCACCTCGCGAGAGCTGCCGAGGTGCAGACGATGACCGACGTCACCGGCTTCGGGCTGCTCGGCCATGCCGCCGAGATGGCGGCACAGAGCGAGGCGACACTGGTGATCGACGCGCAGGCCGTGCCGGAGCTGCCGGACGCCCGCCGCTTCGCAGACGAGGGTGCGCTGACCGGCGGCGCCGATCGCAACATCGAGCAGCTCGGTGACCGCATCGCGCTGCCCGCCGACCTCGACGACGCGACGCACGCGCTGTTGTACGACCCGCAGACCTCCGGTGGGCTGCTGGTCGCCGTGCCGGAAGCGCACGCGGACTCGCTCTGCGCCGCGATCAGCGAGCACGAGGGCGGCTGCTGGCGGATTGGCGAGGTCGAGGGCGGGCCGGGCACTGTTCGTGTTCGATGAGGCAGCGGCCGTGAGACGCACCGCGCTTGCTTCGCTGCTGTTGCTCGCGCTGACGCTGGCCGTTGCGTGCGGCGACGATGGCGCTGCGGCGAACCTCGACAGCGTCGACCCGTCGGCGTTGCTGCTGGCGGCCGCCGACCGCACTGAAGCGGTAACGAGCTTCCACTTCGTGCTCGAACACGAGAACGGCTCGACGGAGATCGTGCGCGGCCTCCAGATGAAGCGCGCGGAGGGCGATGTGATCGGCAGCGACCGGCTGCGAGCCGAGATCGAGGCCTCTCTGGGGCCGCTCAACCTCGAGGGGAGCATTGTGATCCTGGAGGACAAAGCCTGGATCACCAACCCGCTGACCAACCGCTGGGAGCGCGAGGATCTCTCGATCGAGGAGCTTTTCGACCCAGCATCGGGCGTCACCGCCCTGATGCGAGGCGTGAGCGCGCCGCAGCTTCTCGGGACAGAGAGCGTCGACGGCGCGCGCAGCTACCGGGTGGAGGCGACTGTCGATTCATCCGCGGTGCAGATTTTCGGCCCGGCGCCAGCCGGGCAAATGCTGGAGGCGGCGGTATGGATCGGCATCGACGACTCGCTGGTGCGACGAATCGAGGTGAGAGGGGCGCTGCGTGCGGGTGAGCCGGACGACCTCGTGCGACGGGTCACGCTGAGCCAGTTCAATGTCGAGTTCGAGATCGTCGCACCCCGCTGACGGGTCGGACCCCGTGACCGCGCCGGCTGCGGCGCGTCGCGGCTGGCTGCTGCTCGTCGCGGTCGCAGCGGGAGTCTTCGTCGCGGCGGACGACCAGACGTCGGTCGTGACGGTGCTGCCGGCGATCATCCAGCACACCGGGATCACGGTGGACGACCTGTACCGGTCGTCGTGGATCGTCAACGGCTACCTGCTGGGCTACCTCGTTGCGCTGCCCGTTGTCGGGCGGGTCGCCGATGTCTACGGGCACGGCCGCGTCTACGCGGCGGCCCTGGTGGTGTTCATAGTCGGTAGCGCGCTCGTAGCGCTCTCGCCGACGTTTGAGCTGCTGGTGGCGTCGCGGGCATTGCAGGCCGTCGGTGGTGGCGCGGTGGTGCCGGTGGCGATGGCGATCGTGGTGCGTGAGTTGCCCGTGCGCCAGCGTGTGCTCGGCCTCGGTGCGATCGCGGCGGCGTCGGAGGCGGGTGCGCTGATCGGGCCGCTCTGGGGCGGGGCAATCACGGAGTGGTTCGGCTGGCGCTGGGTCTTCTGGATCAACCTGCCGATGGCGCTGCCGGTGCTGGTCGCGGTCTGGCGCAGCGCGGGTGTCGAGCGGCGCGCCGGGAGCATCGACTGGCCGGGGGCGGCGCTGCTGGCGTCGGCGCTCGCGGTGCTGACGTTCGCGCTCGTCGATGACCCTCTCGACGGGCGCCGGCTGGCCGTCACGGCCAGCCTTGGCGTCGTGGTGGCGCTGCTTGGCGCGGGCTTCGTGCTGCGTGAGCGGCGAGCAGACGAGCCGATGCTGCGACTGGCGATGTTCCGGTCGCGTGCCGTGCGAGCGGCGAACGCGGCCAGCCTGCTGGTCGGCGGGGGGCTGATCGGGGCGCTGATCGGGGTACCGCTGTTCGTGAACCTGGTGCTGCTGGAGAGCCCGCTCGATGGCGGGCTGACGCTGCTGCGACTGACGGTCGTCGTGCCGGTGGGGGCGCTGCTCGGCGGCTGGCTCGCCTCACGCCTCGGCCTGCGACTCGTGGCGACGACCGGCTGCTGGCTCGTCGCCGCCGGCTTTGCGGGGCTGGCGATGTGGGGCGGCACGCTGGGTGAGCCTGCGAGGACGCTGCCGCAACTGGTCGCGGGTCTCGGCTTCGGGCTCGTGATCGCGCCGCTCAGTGCGGCGGTGATGCAGCACGCCGGCGAGGCGGAACGCGCGACGGCGGCGGCGTGGCTCACGCTCAGTCGCGTGGTCGGGATGCTGCTTGGCGCGGCGCTGCTCACATCGCGGGGCCTTGGACGGTTCTACGGCCGGGCGGGCTCGATCGAGTTCGGATCACCGGAGTTCGGCGAGCTCGTGCAGTCGGCGCAGGTGTCGACGTTCCAGGAGGTTTTTGCCGCGGCCGCCGTGGGGATGGCGATTGCCGGCCTGTTGGCGTGGTTCGTCGGGCGGGGCGAGCGAGACGGCGTGGGCGAGCCGTGGTGGACGGTCACGTGACGCCGGCGAGCTGCTAGCCGAGACGCCACCAGGGGCGCTTCTCCGCACGATTGGCGTCGTCGCCGCTGGCAGCGGCGGCTACTGGTTCGTCGCTCGCCTCGGTCTGGTCGCCGTAGAGGATGCCGTGGCGATCGAGGAAGGGTGCGATCTGGCCCGTGTTCGGCTCGGTTAGCATCGTGCCGCGGTCGACCGCGCGAGGCCCGTGGCCGGAGGGCAGCGGCGAGGGCTCCTCGAACGGAGCGATGTCGTCGTCAGGGGCGATCACCAGCGTGGGGACGGACTCGTGACCGGTCCAGGCGAGGACGCGGTGGTGGGCCTCTTCGTCGCGGTCGATATCGAACTCGACGTATTCGATCGAGTTCTCGTCCACCCAGCGCCGCCAGTGGGCGACATCCGGGCAAAACGATGAGCGAACGTAGACAACCAGACGTGTCATGTGCAGTCCTCCACAGCCAACGGTACGCGTGATCCTCGACGGGGAACGTAACGGGGGACACCCCGCCTGATACGCTGCCGTGGTCAGGACTCTGAGCGAGCGCTCCAGAGCGTCTCGAAGCCCTCGTTGCCGTGAATAGCGTCGCGCGTGAGGTCACGTTCGAGCTTCCGCAGCTCGTCCAGCGCGACGTCGATCTCTTCATCCAGGTCGACGCCGTGTTCCTGCATCGCGCGTGTGGCAATGCTCCGCAACATCCCGGTACGCTCCAGCAGGGCGACGGAGTGCGGCCAGCCGAAGAACGCGGTGCGCTCAGGCGGGCCGAGCGACGGTCGCCGCGCGGAGAGCCAGATCGCGCGTTCCTGCGTGTTGGCCAGCGGCTCGACCAGCTCCACCATCGGACCGGTGACGTTGTCACCACGCAGGTCGACCAGCAGGCGTTGCGGACAGATTGCGAGGCCGACGACCAGCACCTCGGCGTCGCCGACGACGCGGATCACCTCTTCGAGGTCGACTGCGAGGCCGTTTTCACCGTACATCGTTCCTCCGGTACGCCCGGGCGGGGCGGCCATGTCTCTGATCGGAATGGAGAGCAGGAAGGCCGGCCATCGGCCGGCCTTCCGTTCAGGCTGTGAGGGCCTGTGTCTTCCGGTCGGCCCCTAGTACATGTCCGGTGCGGCGGGCACGCCCGTGGGGGAGTTGTCGATCTCGTCAGTCACCAGACAGTTGGTCGTGAGCACCATGCCGGCGATCGAGACGGCGTTGTCGAGCGCAGCCTTCGTCACCTTGGTCGGATCGATGATGCCGAACGTCAGCATATCGCCGTAGCGGTCGGTCGCTGCGTCCCAGCCTTCGCCCTTCTTCAGCTCCTGCACGGAGCGCACGATCACGGACCCGTCCTCGCCAGCGTTGGTGGCGATGCGGCGCATCGGCTCCTCCAGTGCACGGCGGAGGATGCGCAGGCCGGTCGCCTCATCACCCTCAAGATCCAGCTTGTTGATTGACGGCAGTGCGTTCAGGAAGGCGACGCCGCCCCCCGGGACCATGCCCTCCTCGACGGCCGCACGGGTCGCCGAGAGCGCGTCCTCGACGCGGTGCTTCTTCTCGTTCAGCTCAACCTCGGTGGCAGCGCCGACCTTCACGACAGCGACGGAGCCGGAGAGCTTGCCGAGGCGCTCCTCCAGCTTCTCGCGGTCCCAGTCGCTGGTTGCCATGTCGAGAGCGGCGCGAATGGAGCCAATACGGTCGTCGATCGCCTTCTTCGTGCCCTTGCCCTCGATGATCGTGGTCTCTTCCTTGGTGATGATCAGGCGGCGGGCGGAGCCCAGGTCGCTCGGCTCGGCGGAGTCCAGCTCACGGCCGACCTCCTTGCTGATCACGGTCGCACCGGTCAACGCGGCCAGGTCGCCCAGGTTCTCCTTGCGGCGGTCGCCGAAGCCCGGCGCCTTCACGGCGCAGACGTTCATGTTGCCGCGGAGCTTGTTCACCGCCAGCGTGGCCAGCGCCTCGCCGTCGATGTCCTCCGCGATGATGATCAGGTCCTTCGACTTCTGCAGCTGCTTCTCCAGCAGGGGGAGAATGTCGTTGACCGATGAGAGCTTCTGGTCGGTGATGAAGATGAACGGGTCTTCGATCGCGGCTTCCATGCGGTCCGGGTTGGTGACGAAGTAGGGTGAGATGTAACCGCGGTCGAAGGCCATGCCCTCGACGTACTCAATCTCGGTCTCGATGCCGCGCGACTCCTCGACGGTGATCACGCCGTCCTTGCCGGCTTCCTCCATCACCTCGCCGATCAGCCCACCGATGTCAGCGGAGGCAGCGGAGATCGATGCGACCTGTGCCATCTGCTCGCGGGTTGTGACCTTCGTGGAGTTCTTGTCCAGCGCGTTGGTGATGGCGCGCGCGCCAACTTCGATACCGCGCTTCAGCGCCATCGGGTCGGCACCGGCGGCGACGTTCTTCATGCCCTCGTGCACGATCGCCTGGCCGAGCACCGTGGCGGTGGTCGTGCCGTCACCGGCGATGTCGTTCGTCTTGGAGGCGATCTCCTTGGCGAGCTGGGTGCCGATGTTCTCGAAGGCGAGCCCGAGCTCGATGTCCTTGGCGATCGTGACACCGTCGTTGGTGATCGTGGGAGCGCCGAACTTCTTGTCCAGCACCACGTTGCGGCCCTTCGGCCCCAGTGTGATCTTCACGGCGTCTGCCAGCGCGTCGATACCGTCGCGCAGCGCCTGGCGTGCTTGCTCGTCGAATAGCAGTTGCTTCGCCATCAGGGAGTGTCCTTTGCTACGTGCCTGCCGGTGGTAGTGCGGCCGCGACTGTGGCGACCGACTTAGCACTCTCGTTGATGGAGTGCTAATTGGTGCAGAAGAGGTTTTACCGAATTGGCGGAGGTGGCGCAAGGGGTAAGGGTCGAAGCTGGGTCCCTCGGAAGCTAGGATGGCGACAAATGAGGCTTCCGGAGCACGCCCACTTTGTCGCGATCGTCGCCTGCTCGCTGTTCGCGTTCGTCGCGTGCGGAGGCGAGAGCGCGGCCTCCGAACCGATTATTGACCCGCTGGCGGGCGCGACCGCCGAGGCTGCGACAGCGATCGAACTGCGCGATATCGCGTTCAGCGAGGACGTGCTGACGATCGACGCGGGGAGGGTGACCCAGGTGGCGATCAGCAACGCTGGCTCGCTCCGCCACGACTTCACGATCCAGCGCGTCTCCGCGGATGTCTCCGCCAGCGGGCAGCAGAAGCGCGGGAAGTTCGATGTCCACGTCGACCTGCAGAAGGATCAGTCCGCGACGCTGCTGTTGCGTGTGACAGAGCCCGGCGAGTACACGTTCTTCTGCTCCGTGCCCGGCCACCGATCGGCGGGCATGGAGGGGACGCTGGTGGTGAACGGCTCAGGCGCCGGGGGCTGACGCCGGCCGCGGCTCGACGAATCGCCGAGGCGGGCGCGAGAGTAGCCCGACCCTCGACGGTGGCCAGTAGCGGAACTTCACGACGCCCTCCAGGCGCGAGTGATCGGCGGGGCCGAAGTCGCGGCTGTCGGTGCTGGCATCGCGACGGTCGCCCAGCAGGAAGTGCTCGCCCTCCACCAGCCGCTGCACGCCGCGGTACTGCGAGACCGGGGTCACACCGTTGGCGTACGGCTCCTCCAGCACGCGACCGTTGATCTGCACCTCTTCGCCGGCGCACACCGACTCACCGGGCAGTCCGATGACGCGCTTCAGCAGCAGCCGACCGGAGGCGTCGCGCAGGGCGACGATCTCGCCGTAGGCTCGCTCACCCCTCGGCACGCCGCCGCGGCGCAGCAGCAGGTACTCGCCGGGCTGCAGCGCGGGCGTCATCGACTCGCCGGCCACCTCGACGGCAACGAAGTTGCGTCGCAGCCACTGCGCGGCGAGTACGGCGAGCAGCACAACGGCCGCGACTAGCGCGGTTATGCGCATCGGTCGCGGCCGTGAGCAGTCTGGTACATGCGGTGCGTTAGCGCGACGCTTTCACCTTCGCGAAGATCTCCGCGAACTCGTCGACCTTGGCGCGCAACGCCTTCGCGTCGTCGAGGTTCGTGCCCTGACGGCAGGCGGAGCCGAGTCGCATGATCTCCCAGACGACGTCGTGGACGTCCGGTACGACGGCGAGGTCGGGCGGCCTGATGAAGTCGCCCCAGATGATGCGCACTTCCTGCTTCACCATCTCAGCGTGCTGCTCCTTGATCGCGACGAAGCGGGTCACGGAGTTGCTGTACGCCGCGATGTCGTCGCCGGGGGCGCCGAGGTCGGCGATCATAGTCATCATCTTCTCGACGGTTTCCGCGCCAAGCCGGGCGGTCGCCGGGTCGTAGATGCCACAGGGGATGTCGCAGTGCGCGTAGGCCTTCTCAGAGGGGCGCAGCGCTCGCTGTAGGACCATTCGGATGTTCACGCGAGTCTCCTCACAATGTCTGCTGGATCGGGGGGCGATCCTGCGAGCGGCGTGCGCTCATGTCAACCGAACACTGTGAAAACCCGCGCCCGCGCGCGCGTTAGGAGCGGAGCAGGCGGTCCGAGAGCGGGTGGCCACCGACGAGGCGGTCGGGGTCATCGAGGTTCGGGTAGGGCGGGAAGAGCGACTCCAGCTCGTCGCGCAGCGGATCGCCCTCTGGCAGGTACTGGGAGAAGTCGCCGTCCGGCTCCGGACGCAGGCGCTGCTGGCCCTCCATGCCGAACTCGCGGATGCGGTCTTGCAGCATTATCAGCCCGTGCAGCAACGACTCCGGCCTCGGCGGGCAGCCGGGGACGTAGACATCGACCGGCACGATCAGGTTGACGCCCGGGACGACCGAGTAACCGTAGGAGAAGGGGCCGCCCATCGTGGCGCAGCTGCCCATGGAGATCACCCACTTCGGCTCCGCCATCTGCAGGTAGACCCGGCGCACGGCCGGAGCCATTTTCCAGGTGACGGTGCCCGCGACGATCATCAGGTCCGCCTGCCGTGGCGAGGGGCGGAAGACCTCCGAGCCAAAGCGTGCGATGTCATAGCGCGAGGTGGCGGTGGCGATCATCTCGATCGCGCAGCAGGCGAGCCCGAACATCGCCGGCCAGAGCGAGGAGGAGCGCGCCCAGTTGAGGATGCCGTCAACCTGCGTCAGTACGACGTTCTTCTCGACCTCGGCGTCGAGGTCGACCTGCGACATGTCGTCGATCAGCGAGAGTGGCGCGATGCCCGAGTCTGGTCGCTGCTCAGTCGTCAAACGGAAGTCCCCACTGCTGTAATTCGGTGGCGGGCGTCATCGTAGCGGAGGCTGCTGAGAGCAGCAATGCGCGTCGATCGCGAGAGGGGCGAGGTCGAAGTTAGTCGACGAGCTCCCCGATGATCAGCATGTTGGGCCGCGGCACGCATATGTAGAGCGTAACAACCGCCAAGAGCGCATTCAGCAACTTTTTCCCGAGGCTCCACTCATCTTTGATGATGAACCCAACCTTGTATCCATCGCTGTTGAATCCCGGGAGTATTCGCTCGATCGCGGCTCCTTGCGACTCGCCCGAGAACAGGCCGATCCAGCCGCCTCGCATGTTCACTCTGCGCATCATATTGATCGATCCTGTCGTAGCCACTCGAAGCGTCCCCTCTGAGCTGCGCGGCCCCGTATCGCGGGTACAGACGCAGGTGTTTGGATGTCACGTGTTCGCCAGTAGGGGTCGAACGCTTGCCACCTCGCATCATGCATGTACTAGGAATATTTCGCGAATGCGAGTAGAGCGTAGATTGTTGGTCGAGGATGGTTTTGTTCGCGTCTTGTCGCCGGTTACGCGCCGTCGCTCAGCCACGGCAGCCACTCAGCGGGCGGCTCGGTCGTGGGGATCGGGGAGAGTGCGCGCATGCGCTCGACGATCGGCGGCAGCTCCTTGAGCACGCGGTCGACATCGGCGTCCGTGTTGCCGCGGCCGACGGTGAGGCGCAACGAACCCCTCGCGAGGTCGGGCGGCATGCCCATCGCGAGGAGCACGTGGCTGGGCTCCACGGAGCCTGTCGTGCAGGCAGAGCCGGAGGAGCCGGAGATGCCGGCGAGGTCGAGCGCGAGCAGGATCGACTCACCCTCGACGAAGCCTAGCACGAGCGAGATCGAGTTCGGTAGCCGTCGGGCGGGGTCGCTCGGGCCGGTGATCGCCGACATCGGGATCAGCCGAGGCAGCTCCTCCATCAGCCGATCCTGGAGTGCGCGGTCGTGGCCGATGTCCGACTCGCGTCGCTCGATCGCGACGCGCAGGGCGGCGGCCATGCCGGCGATCGCCGCGGTGTTCTCCGTGCCCGCGCGCAGGTCACGCTCCTGCCCACCGCCGAGGATCTGTGCAGCCAACGGGGTGCCGGAGCGCACGTAGAGCGCGCCCGCGCCGCGCGGGCCGTAGAGCTTGTGCGCCGTCAGCGTCAGCAGGTCGACGCCGAGGCGGTCGACGTTGACGCCGAGGTGCGCCGCCGATTGCACCGCGTCAGTGTGCACGACGGTGAGCGGGTTGCGAACGTGCACCCGCCGTGAGATCTCGGCAATGTCGTTGACCGTCCCCACCTCGTTGTTCGCGTGCATCACGGAGACGAGCACGGTGTCGTCTCGTACGACAGCCTCCACGGTGGCCGGGTCGACGCTGCCATCGCGCTCGACGCCCAGTACGGTCACCTCCGCGCCCTTGCGTCCGAGCTGCTCGGCGGTGTCGAGGACGGCGTGATGCTCGACGGCCGTGGTGATGATGTGACGCCCGCGGTCGGCGGTGGCATCCACTACGCCGCGCAGCGCGAGGCTGTCCGACTCCGAGCCGCCCGAGGTGAAGATCACCTCCTCCGCCTGCGCGCCGATCGCGGTGGCAACGGCGTCGCGAGCCTCGTCGATCGCCTGCCGTGCGCGCTGCGCTTCGACGTAGATCGAGGAGGGGTTATGCCATTGCGCGGTGAGGAACGGCAGCATCGCCTCCACCACCCGCGCGTCGGGCGGCGTGGTGGCGGCGTGGTCCATGTAGACGCGGTCGTTGCGACCGGGAGCAGGCATTGTCAGGCCATGGTACCGCCGCGAGATCTTTTTCTCACAAGGTGAGAGAAACGTTGACGGCCTGAACGCCGCGTCGCTAGGCTCATACGTAATGACTGTCTCAGGCGGGGGGCGGGTCGAAGGCACCCGTGACGCCATTCTCAGCATCCTGCGCAGGCGGGACGGTATCTCCGTCGATCAGTTCGCCACCGAACTCGGGCTGGCGGGCGCGACCGTGCGCCGGCACCTCGACGTATTGCTGCGCGATGACTTCATCTCCGTCGAACAGGTGCGAGGCCGCACCGGCCGCCCGCGTTACGCCTTCTCACTGACGGAGCAGGGCGCCGAGCTCTTTCCCCATCACTACGTGCGCCTGACCCACCGCCTGCTCGAGGAGATCGTGCGGCTCGACGTGGGTGAGACGGAAGGCCGTGACGGTCTGACGCTCGCTGATCTGTTGTTCGACAAGATGTCGGAGCGGCTGGCGGGTGAGTACGCCTCGCGTGTCGAGGGCGAGACGATCGAGCAGCGCGTGCGGTCCGCCGCGACGTTGCTCGCCGACGAGGGCCTTGACTTCGACGTGGAGGCGACCGGCGACGTCGTGCGGCTGCTCGGACGCGGCTGCCCCTGCCTGAAGCTCTCGGGACAGGAGCAGGGTCACATCTCCTGCGGACATGACCGTCGACTGCTCGAACAGGTGATCGGCGCTCGGGTCACCCCGCTGGCGCGCGATCAATTGCCCAGCGACTTCCTCTGCGGATACCAGGTGACTGCGTAGTTCGGCGACTCAGCGCGGGGCGGGACTGCGTCGACGGGTCGCGTGGGTGCGCCTGAATAAGCGAAGCGGGCACTGAACTATGGACTGGGCTTGCAACGAACGATTATGATGGGAGCGACTGATATCTGGACGCACCGCTGACAGGAGCGATGATGGCGACCGAAATTTTCAACGAAAAGAGCATGACCGCACTGCAGACGCCTGTGCCGACACCGGCGATTGAGCTGGTGACGATTACCCCGAAGGCCGCCGAGAAGGCGAAGGCGCTGCTGACCGAGAAGGGCCAGCCGGAGGCCGCGCTGCGCGTCTTCGTCGTCGGCGGTGGCTGCTCTGGCTACCAGTACGGCATGGCGATCGCAGAGGCCCCCGAGGCCGACGACGCGGTGATGGAGCAGGAGGGTGTCCGCATCGTCGTGGACGCCGACTCCCAGCAGTTCATCTCCGGCGCGGAGATCGACTACGTCGAGGACCTGATGAAGTCGGGCTTCACGATCTACAACCCGACCGCCACCTCATCGTGCGCGTGCGGCAACTCGTTCCAGACCGCGGACGGCTCCGGCCAGCCGAGGGCCTGCAACTAGGCTTCGCAACAGACCGCACGAACGGGCCTCGCTTAGCGAGGCCCGTTCTCTATCTCATGTGGCTATCCCGCGTGGGTGTCCCGCGTGGGAATCATGCGTCGATGTATCCAGCGTCGACCTGAGCAGATCGAGGGGAACCCAACATGCAGCCATGGATCGTCGTCGGGTCGACCGAGAACTTCGAGCTCCTGCGGGAGCGCAACTTCGACCTCTGCGCCTTCAAGGCCTCGCGTCGCAAGCAGTCGGGTTCGATGCAGCCGGGTGATCGCATCGTCTTCTACCTCACGGGCGTCGTGCAGTTTGGCGGCATCGTCGAGGTGACCGACGAGATGTTTGAGGACACCTCGGACATCGGCCTGCGCTCGTCGGGAAAGCCGGGCGAGGACTACCCGTTCCGGATCGCCACGAAGCCGGTCGTGATCCCGGAGCCGCACGACTACATCGAGGTGCGGGAGATCACGGACCTGCTCGACAAGACGCGCAAGTTCGGGCCGAAGAAGCTGGGCATGGCCTTCCGCGGAAACTTGCACAGGATCACGGACGCGGACTACGCGCAGATCGAGACGCTCTTCAACGACCTCGTAACGGCCTAGGGGCCGCCGTCGGGCGCTACCTGCCGGGTCAGCCCCAGCTCCGCGAACAGTTCGCGCGTCGCCTGCGAGAGGTTGAGCGTGTAGAGGTGCAGGCCGGGCGCTCGGGCCTCCAACAGCTCGCGGCACAACTGCGCGGCGTAACGTACGCCGACCGCCCGCGCGGCTGCCCGATCCTCGCCGACTGCCTCGATGTCGCAAGCGAGCGAGGAGGGGAATGCACCGCCCGAGAGCTCCGTCATGCGCTGCGCCTGTCGCAGGTTCGTTACCGGGATCACGCCGGCGATGATCGGCTTATCGACGCCCAGCGCTGCCATGTCTTCGACCAGCCGCAGGTAGTGCTCCGCTTCGAAGAACGACTGCGTGATGCCGAAGTCGGCGACGCGCAGCTTGGCCGCCTGGTGCTCGCGGTCCTCCGCTGCGCTGGCGGCGGCGGGGTGGCCCTCCGGGTGCATCGCGACACCGATCGCGAAGTCCGTGTGCTCCCGAGCCAGTTCGACGATCTCGATCGCGAGCTTGAAGTCGCCGAGGTCGAGGTCGGGCTGATCGAGCGGCGGGTCGCCGCGCAGCGCCAGCAGATTCTCGCAGCCGGATTCGTTGTAGTCGCAGAGGATGTCGATCACGTCCTGGCGACTGTGGGCGATGCAGGAGAGGTGCGGCATCGTCGTCCAGCCGAAGTCGTGCGCCATCCGTTGCACCACCTCGCGGGTGCCCTCGCGGGTGGAGCCGGCGGCGCCGTAGGTGACGGAGACGAACGAAGGGTTGAGTGGCTTCAGCCGCTCGACGGCACGCCAGAAGCGCACCTCCGCCTCGGGGGAGCGAGGAGGGCCGAACTCGAACGAGTATGTCGAACCCTGGGCGAGCAGGTCGGGGATGCGCATCGGGGGAGCGTCCTCCTTGCCGGGACGGATGCGCGGACTCCATTCCGCGCTGCTCAAGGTTAGCGCACGAGACGGCGGATGTTGTCGGGGTGGCCCCGCAGTGGGCAGCCGGTCGTCAGCTAGGCCGCGCCTCGTGGGACGGACTGACGCGCGATGCCGACCGCCTCCATCTGCTCGCGCAGGTCGTAGAGCTTCCACATCGTGTCGAGGTCGCGTTCGTTGATCTGGCGCACGTAGTCCACCAGCGGGATGCGGCCGCGGAAGACGTGCTCGCCGGCGTTGCTCCAGCCGCCGGCATCGCTGCCGTCACGTAACGTCCACACCATGCTCTCGCGCTGATCCGCGAAGTCCCACCACAGCTCCTCGATCATGGCGTCGCGGTAGTTGTGCTCGTCCGGGCCGTGGTAGGCGCGACGTTCCTCGATCGGGGCGCCATCGCGGCGTAGCATCGCGCGCACGGCCAGCAGGTCCTCGCGCTCGCTGTCGCGCAGGAAGCCGATCAGCTCGGTCGCGCACCAGCTCTCGTCGGTGGCACGCCAGCGCAGTTGCGGACCCTCGAGGTCGACGACGAGGCCCTCGATGCGGCGAGCGACCTCCCGCAACGCCTTGACCAGGTAGCGCTCGCTCGAGCCGTAGTAGCCGCGGTTGTACTGCACGCGCGCATCGTCTTGCGAGGGCAGAAGGCTGTCAATCGATGAATGTCGGCGGCGGAGCCAAGCTGCGTGGCTCGAGCACGATCACCGGGATCTCGCGGCTCGTCTTCTGCTCGTACTCCACGAACGTCGGGACCGCCGTCTTCCACGGCTCCCAGATCGAGGAGCGTTCGTCGCCCTCCGTCACCCGCGCGGTGACGTTGACGGTCTCCGTGCCGATTTCGATCGAGACGTCCGGGTGAGCGACTAGGTTGTGGTACCAGGCGGGATTTTTCGGTCCCCCGGCCATGGAGGCGAAGATCGCGTAGCGACCGTCGAGGTCGTTGTACACGACCGGGTGCACGCGCTCTTCACCGCTCTTCGCTCTGGTGCTGTGCAGGAGCAAGAGCGACATGCCCTCGAAGGGGGCTCCGACCTTGCCCGCGTTTTCGCGGAACTGGTTGATGATCGAATCGTTGAAGTCGTTCACTGCCACCTTAATGGCCTCCGTCGCTATCCGATGTGAGCGCGTGTTGGGCGGATCGTACAACGCCGTCGTACGATCGGTGCGGCACGAACATCTGCGCAGGGGGTGACCGATGATGGCTGAGACGACGCCCACGATCGGGCTACTGGACATGATGCAGACTGCCGCCGAGGACGTTGGCGCGGTCGTGCGATTCTACAGCGAGGTGCTGGGCGCGACAGTCGAGGCCGACAGCGAGCAGTGGTCGCAGGTTCGCATCGGCGGCGTCTCGCTGGGCATCCATGCCTCGCCCGCGACGATCGAGGCGTGGATGCCCTCCTTCCGCGTCCCCGACATTGCCGCTGTCCGCGTCGCACTTGAGGCCTCCGACACCTCGATTCTGTGCGCCTACCACGACATTCCGGGCGGGGTGGTGATGGCGTTCCATGATCCCGCCGGCAACCCGCTACAGGTCGTGCAGTTGGGCATCTCCGCCGCCGACCTAACTCCCTAGCGGCGGGCGCGCATGCGGGTGCCCCGCCGGGTGCACAGGCGGCGCGTTGCTCGCCGATCGACCTCCGCCTACGATCGCGCAATGAACGCCGCCGCGCTTCCCTACACGCCGCTGATCCTGCTGGTCGAACTGGCCGTCGGGGCGATCGCCTTCGTCGTCGTCTTCGATGCACGGCGTGCCGTCAACTGGGGCTACGTGAAGATGGCGGCGGTGACGGTGCTGCCGATCGCCATGCTCGCACTCTGGACGCTCGAGGGGCTCGACGCGGAGCAGGTGATCGACGGCTACCCGCTCAATCGAGACTGGCTGCCGACCGTGCGCTGGTCATTGGCTGTGATGATTGCATTCTCCTCGTTGCAGCTCGTAGCGGCGTTTCGCGAGCGGCGGACCGCCTCACTGTCGCTCGGTACGGCGACGGCTCTGGCGGGCGCGGTCACGTTGGTGGCGCTCTCCGGGCTGGTGGCGGGGCCGACATGGTCGTACGCGGGCACGCTGGTTAGCATGGTCGCGGCCTCGGTCGTGCTCGGCGGTTCGCTGATGGCGATGGCTTGGGGACACTGGTACCTGACGAACTCTGGGTTGCCGAAAGAGCCGCTGGAGCAGATGGCACTGGTCGTGCTCGGTGCGCTGGTCGTGCAGGGCGTGTTCTTACTGGTCGGCGCGATGGTGCCGGTGCGTGAGGCGCCGCTGACGGACGCGGCGTTTGGGATCACGCTCGGCCGCAACCCGGCGTTCTGGTTGCGGGTGGGCGTCGGCCTTGTCTTCCCGACGCTGGTCGTCGTGCTGGCGTGGAGGGCGGCGACGATCAGGGGCATGATGTCGGCCACCGGACTGCTGTACATTGCCGTCGGTGGTGTGCTGGCGGGCGAGGTGCTGGCACGCGGATTGCTGTTCACGACAGCGGCGACGGTATGACGAGCGTTGCTTCGGCGGCCCGATGCTGCGGTACAATGCCCACCTCCCACCGCTGTTGAGCTCCCGCCACAGTTGGAGGGACGCCTGTGCCTGAGTCGACGGCTCCTACCTCATCAATCCGCGCGTTGCTACGTGACGTAACTAGATCAGAGCCTGCGGACGCGAGCGACGCCCCATCGGACGCCGATTTGATGGCGGAGTTGGGCGAAGGTCACGTCGAAGCGCTCGAGCGGCTGTACGACCGCTATTCGTCGCTGGTGTTCTCGGTCGCGCTGCGCGTGTTGACCGACCGCCCGCTTGCGGAGGACGTCACGCAGGAGGTGTTCCTGCGGCTCTGGCGTCGCCCGTGGTCGTACGACCCTGAGCGCGGACGCTTCCGCAGCTGGCTGATGTCGGTGACGCGTAATCGCTCCACCGACGAACGCCGGCGCGTGGTCAGGCGACTGCGGCTGGAGGAGCGGGAAGACGACAGGCGGCCGGATCCACGGGCTACCGGCCGGTTCCACGACCCGCAGATGGAGACGGTGCTTGCTGAAGAGCGGCGCGCGGTGCGCGACGCGATGACGCGACTGCCGCCACCGCAGCGAGAGGTGCTCGAGCTGGCGTACTTCGGAGGACTGACGCAGGTGGAGATCGCGGCGCAGACGGGCGAGCCGCTGGGCACGGTCAAGACCCGTGTCAGGCTCGGCATCCAGAAGCTACGCGCCGCATTGGTCGGCCTGCGCTCCGACGGTTCAGAGATCGATGATTCAGAGCTCAGCCGGGAGGCGGGGCCGTGAGACCGGAAGAGCGCGAAGAGCTGTTCACCGCATACGCGCTTGGCACGCTGAGCGAACACGACTCGGCGACCGTCCGAGACCTCGTACGCTCCGACCGCAAGGCGGCGGACGAACTGGCCGGGTATCACGAGATCGTGGACATGATCGCGCTCTCCGCACCGCTGCGACACGCCGACCCCGCATTGCGTTCGCGCGTGCTCACCGCCGCGCGACGCGACAGGCGCAGAGGCCGGCGAAGCTTCGACCCTCGCCGCTACGCGCCGTGGGTCGCCGCAGTTGCGGCAGGGTTACTGCTCGTCGCCTGGGGCTGGGGCCTGCAACGAGACCTGACGGATCTGCGATCGGACAATGCCTTGCTGACCGCGGTCGTCGAGGCGGAGGCGAAGCGCCTGCAGATGCTGCTCGAAGCGGGCGGCGACGCGAGGGCCGGTGCGCTGCTGCTGCAGTTCACGGCCGCAACGGTCGAACTCCAGGAGTCGATCGCGATCATCAGCGCGCCTGATGCCTCCAACGCGATGCTGGAGTCGACGCCTGCGGGGCACGGCGCGAGCGGCCACATCGTCTGGAGTGAAGAGGCCGGCGGTGGCTTCCTCCGTGTGCAGGGCCTGCCTCAGCTCGGCTTCGGCGAAGAGTACGAAGTCTGGCTCGTCGACGGTGATCGCACCGTCGCTGGTGGGGCCTTCGCCGTCGATGATGGCGGCCGCGCGGAGCTCATCGTGAGCTCGCGGCAGGGGATCAAGCCGTTCCGCGTCTACATCGCCGTTTCGCCGCTCGGCGTAACGTCGCCGATCGGCGGCGCCCTACGCGTGCTCGAAGGCACGATCTTCCGCTAGCCGCACGCCAGGTAATCGGGCGTCTGCTCGTCGAGCGCGACGCGCCCGCTAGCCTTCACCTTCGGAGGACTCGGCACCTTCGGAGGGCTCAGCGGGTGGCTCCAGCTCAGCGTCGTTCAGCTTGCGCGGCGCGAACAGGCGCGACATCCACGGCCTCGACGAAGGGTCGACGTGCACGATATGCGAGTCGTCGTACGCCTCCTGTGCGGTCTCGCCCTTCAGCCGCCGATCCGTGTACCAAAACAGTTCGCGAGTGATCGAGGTCAGCGGCATCACGGCGAGCAGGCCGATGAAGCCAAAGCCCGCGCCGGCCACGACCAGCAGCATGATCACCATCCCCGGGTGCAGGTCGACTGCCTGCCCCTGTACGCGAGGCACGAGCACGTTGTTCTCGACCATCTGCACGGCGAGGTACATCAGAGCGACCCAGACGATCATGTCCGGATCCGTCCCGGCGACGATCAGCAGGGCAGGCACTCCGCCGATCCACGGGCCGATGATCGGGATCAGCTCCGTGATGCCAGCGAAGATGCCCAGCGCCAGCGAGAGCTGCACGTCCATCAATGTCAGCCCGATCCCGACCGCCGTGCCGACGACGATGCCGAGCACGATCTGGCCTCGGATGTAGCGCAGCAGCACGTGGTCGCCGATATCGAGCACGTTTTCGACGTCGGGGCGCAGCGACTCCGGCACAGCGTTCATGAAGTTGCGCCCTGCCTGATGGCGGTCGCGGAGCGCGTAGAACATCCAGATCGGGATCACCAGGAAGCCGAAGACGATGCCGAGCGTGTTCGTGAGCACATCGACCGATCGACGAGCGACCCCCGCCATGCTGTCGGCGATCGCCTCGGAGGCATCGGTGGCGTAGCCATCCAGGCGCGTCTGGACGTTTTCCGGCACCCGTTCGCGGTACTGCGTCAGCCAGTCGGCGCTCTGCTCGCGGGCGTCATCGATGAGCTCCGGCAGCGCGTCGACGAACTCCACACTCTGGTCGACTGCGATCGGGACGACCACGGCGCCGACCCCAAACAGACCCGCCCCGATCACGATATAGACGACGAGCACGGCGAGGCCGCGACGGAAGACCGTGATCTGGTGGTCGGAGCGTGTGAAGACCCTGAACGGACCCGCCGGGATGATCGCTGCGATCACATCGACCACGGGTGTCAGGATGAACGCGCCCAGCGCGCCGATCGCGAATGGGATCAGAGCGCTGCTGGCGCGCGAAAAGACGAAGAAGATCAGCGCGAAGAGCGAGAGCCACAACACTACGCGCCATCGCTGCGGATTCACGGCGGTGCATCCTCTCCAGCGGCTACTGTGCTGCCCAATTGTGCCCTACGACCGCAATCGCACGCACTGACGGCCGATCTTGCCCGCGTGCGTTGACACTCCGGAAGGCGAAATGCATGATTGAGACATGGTATCTCTCACAATCCTCGAACAGCGGCTGGCGCGCAGCGGCTACCGGCTGACACGCCCTCGACGCGCGTTGCTGGGCGCTATGCAGCAGCTTGGCGACCACTTCACGGCAGATGGCTTGCTCGCGGCCACCCCGGAGGTTGGGAGGGCGACGGTGTTTCGCACTCTGCGATTGCTGCAGGACATCGGCGCACTCTGCCAGGTGGTGCTGGGCGACGGCACGATCGAATACCGCCTGACGACCGGCGGGCACCATCACCACATGGTGTGTTCCGACTGCGGCGCAGTCACTGACTTCGCCGCATGCGCGTTGCAGGACTCGCTAGAGAAGCTGGCGGAGCGAACCGGTTACGACGTCAGTTCGCATCGCTTGGAGGTGTACGGTCGCTGCGCTCAGTGCCAGCTCAGCCAGGCACCAGCTTCGCCGCCGCCCGCCGTCCGATCGCCCGACTGAGGCACCCGTGGCGCACACCCAACCTCGACCGCGCGTCTGGCGCGTGACGCTGGCTGTGCTCGCGCTGATCGCCGCGCTGGCGGTCGCCTGCGCGTCGGGCGGTGACGAGCCATCGGGTCGCCTGCGCGTGCTCGCGACCACCTCCGTGATCGCCGAGTTCGCCGAAGTGATCGTGGGGGACGACGCGGCGGTCGAGCTGCTCGTCCCGCCGGGCGTCGACCTGCACACCTACGACCCGCCCGTCGACGCAGCGAAGGCGATCTCTCGCGCCGACGTGCTGCTGGTTAACGGCTGCGCGCTGGAGGGCAACCTGGTCAATGTGATCCTGCTCAACCGCTCCGGTGATTCGCAGCTGGCGGTGGTCGGCGGGGGCGAGGCCGCGGCAGAGCAACAGGACGCGGCGCGTGCGCTCTGCGATCCACATCGATGGCTGAGCGTGCCCTTCGCGATCGGCTACGCGGAGAGGATCGCGGCCGCGCTCTCCGCTGCCGATCCGGCCGCCGCGCCGCGATACGCGGAGCGTGTCGGCGGGCTGATCGACAAACTGCGGAGCCTCGATGCGGAACTTCGGCAGACGCTGGACGCGGTTCCAGAGGGACAGAGGCAGCTGGTCGTCTTCCACGATGCGTTCGCGCACTTCGCCGCCGAGTACGGTTTCGAACTAGTCGCCTCGATCCTCCCGACAGGCTCCGGGCAGAGTCCGAGTGCTGGCGTGATCGCGGATGTGGTCTCGAAGGTGCGCGAGCTGGCAGTGAGCGCGGTCTACTACGAGCCGCAGTTCCGCTCGCTGGTGCTCCCACTGGTGGCGGAGGAGAGCGGGGCGAAGCTGCTGCCGCTATACAGCATCCCAATTCCCGGGGAGGTCGAAAGCTATGCAGAGTTGATGCGCGCAAACGCTCGATCGCTCGTCGATGGCCTCGGCCGGTAGGGCTGTACACTCCGTGCGGAGGAGCAGACGTTGACCCAACAACACGTCCCGGCCCGCGAGTCGCTGGCACCCGAGCACGCACATCGCGAGTACGCGCTGGAGGTTCGCGACCTCTGGGCCGCGTATCCGGGGCAGGGCGAGCCCGCGATCGAGGCGATCGACCTGACGGTGCCGGCCGGCGAGATCGTCGGGCTGATCGGGCCCAACGGGGCCGGCAAGTCGACGCTGTTCAAGACGATTCTCGGGCTGATGCGCCCGCTGCGCGGCGAGGTGCTGGCCTTCGGCAAGCCGGTCGAGCACGGCCGCAGCGACATCGCCTACATGCCACAGGTGGAGGAGGTCGACTGGGAGTTCCCGGTCTCCGTGAAAGAAGTCGTGCTGATGGGCCGCTATTCGCGGCTGCGCCCTTTCCGGCGCTGGAGCAAGGGAGACCGCGTCGCGGCGGGAGAGGCACTTGAGCGCGTCGGCCTTGGGGGCTTCGGTGACCGCCAGGTGGGGCGCCTCTCGGGCGGGCAGCGGCGGCGTGTCTTGATGGCGCGGGCGATCGCGCGCGGTGGCTGGCTGTTGTTGCTGGATGAGCCGTTCGCGGGCCTCGATGCGGGCGTGCAGCACGACCTGATCGCACTGCTCGACGAACTAGCGAAGGAGGGGCGCAGCATCCTGCTCGCGACCCATGACCTCTCGTGCGTTGCGAACTCGTGCGATGAGGCGTCGTGCCTGAACCGCCACCTGATCGCTTCCGGCCCACCGGCGCAGGTGCTGACGGAGGCGGTGCTGAGCGAGACCTTCCAGCACCACCTCGTCTCCGTCGTCACCGACGCAAACGGCGTGCGAGTGATCCAAGACGAGCGCCCGCATGGGTGAGCTGGCAGGCTGGCTCTTCGACCCGTACCAGTTCGAGTTCATGCGGCGCGCGCTGTTCGTGCTGGTGATCATCAGCGTGGTCGGCGCGGTCGTCGGTGCCTTCGTCGTGCACAAGGGGCTCGCCTTCTCCGGCGATGCACTGGCGCACGCGACGCTGGCCGGAGTGGCGATCGCCTTCGTTAACGGCGCGAGCGTGGGGTTCGGCGCGCTCGTCGCCGGAGTGCTGACGGCGCTGGGCATCGGTTGGACGCGGCGACGCACGCGCGTCTCCTACGACACCGCGATCGGCATTCTCTTCGTCGGCATGTTCTCGCTCGGCATCCTGGTGATGTCACGCCGCAGCTCGTATACGCCTGATCTTTTCGCGTTCGTCTTCGGCAACATCCTCGGCGTCTCGAACGCGGATCTGACCGGTGCGGCGGTGATGGCGGGGGTCGTGCTGCTCTTCGTCTGGGCCTTCTACCGCGAGCTGTTGTTCGTGGCGTACGACCCGGCGATGGCGGCGGCGTCCGGGGTGAGGGCCGCGCCGTTCCAGTACGCGCTGCTGGTGATGGTCGCGGTGGCGGTGGTGGTAGCGCTGAAGGCGATCGGGATCGTGCTGGTGAACGCGATGCTGATCGTGCCCGCCGCGACGGCCGGACTGATCGCCGCGCGGATGTCGAGGATCATGCTGATCGGCTCCGGTGTCGCGCTGACCGCCTCCGTAGTCGGGCTGCACATCTCCTTCTACGCCCGTGTCTCCGCCAGTGCGGCGATTGTGCTGACGGCCTGCGCGATCTTTCTCGTGACGGCCTTCGCCGTCGGTCGCCGCCCGTCCGCTGGCGTCGTCGCAGCCGAGCGCGCCGCGCGCTGACCCGACCCGAGTTGCGCA
Source organism: Dehalococcoidia bacterium (assembly GCA_034406555.1). GTDB lineage: Bacteria > Chloroflexota > Dehalococcoidia > UBA2979 > UBA2979 > SHYR01. The sequence goes on from DASCRM010000067.1 coordinate 22,571, forward strand.
GGACGCTCCCGAGTCCACTTGTGGGGTGACGCTCCGCTGGAGTACGGTTTTCTCGATGTATGGCGGGCGCAAACGGTGATCGAGCGAAAGCTCGTCAGTACCCCGGACGGGGCCTACTGTCCCGTTCGCGCGACCCTTGCCCTGGTCGGCCAGAAGTGGGTCCCGCACATCGTCTACCACCTGATGCCCTGCAAGCGACGCTTCAACGAGCTGGCGCGCGCCGTCGGCGGCTGCAACTCGCGCACGCTGCGCGACCGGCTGGCCGACCTCGAGGGCGTTGGCGTGGTCTCCCGCAACATCGTCGAGACGATGCCTCCGCGAGTGGAGTACGAACTGACCGCGCGCGGCCAGGAGCTCGCGCAGGCATTGAGCCCGCTGGCGGGCTGGGGCACGCGCCACATGGTTGATCAGTTCGATGAGATCGAAGAGGTCAACGGCCCAACGGCGGCCGCCGCCGGCTAGTCTGGCCTGCGCCTACCCCTTCACCATCCTCTCAACGCCCGCACTGTGTCGCTGCGCGCTATGGGCGAGCGCTCGGTAGCGTCCGACAGATCTCGGTTTGCTTCGACAACTCTTAGGGCCCCGCGGGGTCGTGCCAGATACGAGGATGAATGCGGGCACATCTGCGACGAACGCCTGACATGAACGCGCGTTTTACACGTCAGACTCAGTGAACACATTGGAGACTCCACATGCTTCGCAGACTCGTTTTGACCATCGTTCCGGTCGTCGCCGTGGCCACGCTCTCGCTCGCGGCGCTCTCGACCGCCTCTGCCGCAGGGAGCCCGCCGGACGGTGCCGCGTTCGCCACCGCCGGGTCGTTCCAGCAGGGCCCGGGCGTCCGCTAGGAGCAGGGCTCGATAAGTAGGTAGCGATCGATGAATTTGATTCAACGAATGACTCTGAGTGGCGTCGGCATCCTCGTGCTTGGACTCGTCGGATGTACGTCCTCGGACGACGGATCGTCCTCAGCGACTACGCGGCGGCATCGTCAGCGACGACGGCCGGCGGCGCGACGAGTGCTGCGGCGAAGGGCGTGCTCTTACCGAGTGACGCGTACGTCGAAGCAGCCACGGAAATCCTTGACCGGCTCTCGGCCGCGTCTTCTGAAGTCGCAGCGCTGATGGCTCAGGCCGATATCACCTCGTACACGTGGCAGCAACAGCTGAGCGCGACGCTCGTACCCTTCGAGGGGCTCGCGACCGGGGTGAAGGTGCTCGGCGACCCCGCGGGTTTCGAGGCGGTGCACGCCAAGCGGATTGAGGCCACCGGCGCATTCTGGCAAGGCACGCTCTCCTTCGGACAGGGTGTCGCGGACTCCGACCTGGATGCACTGGAGCGCGCCAGCGGCGACCTCGCCTTCGGTACGACGGCCGTGACGGAGGCCCGCATCCTGCTTCAGGCGGCGGTGGTGGCCACCCACGAGTAGCCCGCCCGCGGCGGTCGCTCAGTCCTCCGCGACCCAATCGAGGCGACCGGCGAGATTGCCGACGAAGATGATCTCCGCGTGCCCGAGGAGCTGACGCACCGCGTTGATCTCTCCGATGTGAAACCAGCCGTGCTGCACCGCACGCGCGAGGAACATCGCGACGCTCTCGCCACGGAGCTCTTGCAACGTGCGCGACATCGCCTCGTCGCTCGCCTCCGCGACTCAGCCGAGGTCGTTCGCTGCCGCTTCCAGCATCGCCAACGCGTCGGCGTAGTCGGGTGGGGTCCCATCGTTCGGCGGGTGCTGTCGCTCAAGCGGGAGATCGCGCGCGGCGCGGGCGACGTTGAGCCAGTGGTCGGCGATGTGCTGCACGTTCCACGAGATCGCGTTCATCCGCGTCCCATCCGCCTTCTCGGGCCGGAAGCGAGCTTCCTCCTCGGTCAGTCGCTCGAGGCCTCGGCGGAACTCTTCGATCGCGAACTCTGCGAATTCATCGGCTCGGTACATGGCTCAGCCTTCCTGGAATCAAACTTCAATCGATATTACGTAGGTGATAAAGTCCCCGTGAAGCCGATGGGAGAGACACCATGGCCTGGCTCAAGAGCACCTTCCGGAGAGACCAAGAGGACAGTGTCGAGCGGGAGGTCGTGTGCTCCCACATGAACCTCACGCCTCCCTGGGATGACCCCGCTGACGTCGGGAACTCCGAGCGGACGAGCGGTTACACCTGCATCGCTTGCGGCGAGACGTTCAGCGTCCAGTAGGCGGAAGCGATGAGCCGAACACCCGCCGCCTAGACCGGTCGCGGGCATCGCTCCGTTCCGCGACGACGGCGTCCGCGACTCAGCCACCCGAGCGCCCTCAGTGATTGCTCTCGTCCAACGAGATGAGATGCCCCACGTCGTGCCAGACCGGGTCTTCATCGAGGCACGAGCGAAGCATCATGAACATCGAGTGCTGCGCGTTGCTGTCGGCGTTCGCCTGGTGCGCCTCTTTGCTGTCGAACATGGCGATCATCCACCCGTCACGCGGATCGGAGTCAGCGTGATACAGCGACGTGCTGACCCAGCCTCCCATGCGCATTGTATCGAAGGCGTTCATCTGCGCCACGGCATAATCAGCAGGCACATCCGCCTTCAGCCGCATCTTCGCGATCGTTCCCCACATCGATGGGCTCCTTCGGTGCGCCGTCCGCAGAGACCTTACCAACGCGGTATCGTCGTCGCCATGACCGCACCCGCTGAACTGTGGCCCGGCGCTAACGACCAGTACTGCTTCGGCTGCGGGCGTCACAACCCTGTTGGCTTCCACCTCGTCTTCGAGCGTGACGGCGAGGAGATGGTGACGCACTACGTGCCGAAGCCGGAGGATCAGGGGTTCCCCGGCATCATGCATGGCGGGCTGCTGGCACTGCTGCTCGATGAGGCGATGGGCTGGGCGATGTATGCCGACCAGCTCTTCGCCGTGACCGCGAAGATGGAGATGCGCTACCGACGCCCCACTGGCCTCGACCTCCCGCTGACCGTGCGCGCCCACATCGAGCGGCAGCGCGGGCGACGCATCGAGCTGGCGGCGACCGTCAGCGACCCCGAGGGCGCGACACTGGTCGAGGCGAACGGCCTGTTCGTGCGCATGCCGGCGGAGCAAGAAGCCGAGGCGCTCGCCACCTTCCGCGAGCAGGGTCGCAAGGCTGGCGCGAGCTAGCTGCCGGCACGCTTCTGTGCCGGCTCGGCCTCGGATAGCACCACCCGCGATCGCTGTGCTCCGGCTGTTTCGCGAGCGAAGACCGCAAAGACGAATGTGGCGACCGCGACCATTGCGGCGTTTACGCCGAGCCCCCAGCCGAACGAGGACTGATCGGCGAGGTAGCCGAGCAGCGGCGGACCAAGCACGAACCCGACATCACCGGAGCTACGGTAGAGCCCCATTGCGAGGCCTCGTGCGTCTTCCGGCGCGATGTCGGCGGCATAGGCGGCAGGGGCGGGCCCATCGATGCCCTGGCCGAGTGCGAGCACGGCCGAGGCGGCGATGAACATCGAGTACGTATTCGCGCCCGCGTACATCAGCAGGCCGACCGTGAGCAGCGTGCCGCCGGGGATCAGCACGGCCTTGCGACCGAAACGGTCCGCAGCGAAGGCGGCAGGTGTGACGAGGATCATGTTGGAGAGCGACATCGCGGTGAAGATGCCGCCGAGCACGCCCGGCGACATGTTGAAGCGCGCGACCGAAAGCAGCGGCACGAGCGTCTGGCGGCCCGCCGAGCGTGTGAGGAAAATCGACATCGTGACGAAGGAGACGGCGAGGAAGTCGCGCGAACGCATCATGGGTAGCCACGCCCGGCGCATGGGCACGCTCGCCGCGCCATCGCCCTCGCTGGAGCGTGTCGCGGGCGAAGCCGGCAGCGTCTCCGGGAGGCGGAGATAGGCGTAGATGGCGGCGAAGAGGGCGGTAATGCCGACCGCGTAGAACGGCACACGCAGGCCGTAGAACTCGCCCAGTAGCCCGCCGACCGCCGGACCGATCGAGACACCCAGCAGCAGCGCGCCCTGGTTCGTGCCGATGAACCTTGCGCGGTTCTCCGGCGTGGAGATGTCGGCGAGGTAGATCATCGCGCCCGTCATGTAGAATGCCGAGCCCGCGCCGGCGATGAAGCGCCAGACAAGCAACTGCTCGATGTTCTGTGAGAGGCCGGAGCCGACCATCCCAATGCCGGTGATGATCGGCCCGCTGACGAGCAACATGCGACGTCCGTAGCGGTCCGAGAGGATCCCCAGCGGCACGTTCAGGATCAGGCGGGCGAGTGCGAACGTGGACAGCGTCAGGCCGATAGCGGCGGCGCCGACACCGAACTCCTGCGCGAAGAGGGGCAGGATCGGGCTGATCACGCCCTGGCCGGCCATCACCAGCACCGTGGAGATGCTGATCATGAGTAGCTGTTCTTGTTCTCGCAGGAAGCGGAGGCCGTCCGTCAGGCCCCCGAAGCTCACTCGTTGTCGCCCAGCAGATCCTCGATCGGCGCGTACGGGAGGCCGAGCTCTCCGGCGACCGCGGCGTTTGTGATCTGGCCTCGGTAGACGTTTACGCCTCGGCGCAGGCCCGCGTCGGTCAGCATCGCCTGCTCCAAGCCGCCGTTCGCGACCCGCAGGATGTACGGCAGCGTCAGGCCTGTGAGCGCGCGGGACGAGGTGCGAGGCACGGCGCCGGGCATATTCGGGACGGCGTAGTGCACAACGCCCTCCTCCACGTAGATCGGTTCGATGTGGCTCGTCGGGCGCGTGGTCTCCACGCAGCCGCCCTGATCGACGGCGACGTCCACGACGACCGCGCCTTCGCCCATGCTCGCCACCATCTCGCGCGTCACGACCACCGGCGCACGGCGGCCGGCGACCAGTACCGCGCCGATCAGCAGGTCCGCGCCGATCAGCGTGTCGGCGATCACCTCAGGGCTGCTCAGTGCCGTCTCGACGCGGCCCGCGTAGAGCTCTTCCAGCTCGCGGAGCTGGTCGTCGTTGATCGAGAGCACGCTGACGCGCGCACCGGCACCGACAGCGGCGCGGACGGAGTTCTTGCCGACGTTGCCGGAGCCCATCACGACGACGTGTGCGGGTGGCACGCCCGGCAGCCCGCCCAGCAACATGCCGCGGCCCGGGCCGGGGCGCTTCAGGTAGTGCGCGCCGATCTCCACGGCCATGCGGCCGGCGATCTCCGACATTGGTGCCAGCAACGGGAGGAAGCCATCGTCGCGCTGCACGGTCTCGTAGCCGATCGCGATGCAGCCGGAGCGCGCCAGGGCCTCCGTGACCTCCGGCTCGGCGGCCAGGTGGAGGTAGGTGAAAAGGATCTGGCCCTCACGCAGCAGCTCGAACTCCTGCGGCTGCGGCTCCTTCACCTCGCACATCAGCTCGGCGCGTGCGTAGACATCGGTGGCGCTCTCAAGCACCTCTGCGCCTGCCGCGCGATAGTCGTCGTCGCTGAAGTTGGAGCCGAGGCCCGCGCCGGACTCGATCAGCACCGTGTGCCCGGCGCGAACGATGTCGGCGGCACCGCCCGGCGTGAAGGCGACGCGGTACTCCTCGGTCTTCGTCTCGCGGATCGTCCCGATGATCACGCGTCGCGCTCCAACACGTCGCCGACGTTCACCAGCTCCGCCGCTGCCGCCTTGCGCGCGCCCTCGGCCTGCACCCGGGCGATCGTCAGCGTGCCGCCGATCACGGCGATGTCGATCGCACCGTCGGCGCTGCCGGTCACCGTGCCGGGCGCCTCTTTCGGGTGTCCGGGGGCGTACGAGGGGTTGAAGAGCCGCAGGGTCTCGCCGTTCAGCGAGACGCTTGCGCCGGGCTGCGGGTCGCAGCCGCGGACGTGGTTGTAGACGATCGGCCCGGGCCGCGTGAAGTCGATGATGCCGTGCTCCGCGCGGATCGGCGGTTCGTACGACGCCTGCGAGTGATCCTGCTCGATACGCGGTGCGTTGCCCTCGCGTACCAGCTTCACGGCCTCCGCCAGCATCTCGACGCCCATCGGGTAGAGGCGGTCGAAGTACATCGAGCCGACCGTGTCCTCCGGGAGGATATCCACCGCTCGCTGGATCAGGATCGGGCCGGTGTCGATGCCCTCATCGACCCAGAAGATCGAGACGCCGGTTTTCGTGTCGCCTGAGATCACGGGCCAGGCCATGGAGGAGATGCCCCGGTTCTTCGGCAGCAGCGAGGGGTGGTACTGAATCGTGCCGTGCTTCGGTACATTCAGCACGTTCTTGCGCACGATGTCGGTAACGAAGGCGAAGACGAGTAGCTCCGGATCGAGCGCCTGGTACTGCTCGAACGTCTCCTCCTTGCGCAGGGCGCGCGTGATCAGCACGGGGATGTCGGCCTCGGTCGCCGCGTCGTGCAGGGGGTCGCCACGCTCGCCGGGCTTCGGCGTGGAGATGCCGACGATGTCCTCGCCGGCGGCCTGCAGGGCGTCGAAGACGTCCTTGCCGAAAGCCGCCTGTCCGAACAGAACGATACGCATTGTTGGCTCCTCACCGATCTCGCGGGCTAGTCAGCGCCCAAGTATAGGGCTGCGAGCGTAGAGCGCCGGTTCCGGGTGCTTTGCTTGCGCCGCGTCAGGCGTCGGCGTGGCCGGGGTCTTCCGGCCATGGCAGCGTCGTCGTGATCGCGGTCCCGTCTCCCGGCGACGATTCGATCAGGGCGGAACCATCGAGGTCGGCGACGCGCTGCTCGATGCTACGCAGCCCGACGGCGCTATCCGGTACGGCGGAACGGTCGAAGCCACGGCCGTTGTCATGAACGGCGATAACTAGCGTCTCGCCCTCGCTGAGCAATGAGAGGGATGCGGTTTTGGCGTTCGCGTGGCGGACCACGTTGGAGATCATCTCGCGGGCGATCAGGTAGATCTGGCGGCCGAGCTGAGGCTCAAGCTGGCGGTCACCGAGCGCGATATCGAGCTGCCACGCCAGTTCGCTGCCACCGTGCGAGATCAGTTCGTACAGGCGTTCCTCCAGCATCGTGTCGGGCTCCAGGGCGTTGGGGTCGGCCTCCAGACGGTGGATGTAGGCACGAAGGTCGGCGATCACCGCCTGCAACTCCGCACTGGCGCGGTCGATTGCCTGATCCTTTGCCTCGCCATCGCCCGCACGCCCGGTGCGCAGGCCGAGCCCGACAGCGTAGATCGCCTGGATCACGTCGTCGTGCAGGTCGCGTGCGATCGCGTCGCGCACCGCGTGGCGGTCGAGCGCCGCCACGCCCTCGGCGCGACGCTGCTCAAGCTCCATCGCCTCGGCGTTGCGGATCGCGATCGCTGCGTAGGGGGCGAGCGATTCCAGCTGGTCCTGCTCGTCGTCGGAGAAGGACGGACTGCCCGGGCCGCGTGTCACGTAGAAGGCACCAAGCGTGCGGTCGCCGTAGACCACGGGCATGCCGAGGAAGGGCCCCATCGGTGGGTGCCCGTCGGGTGCCCCGCTTGCCGACTCGTGTGATGGGGCATCTGCGATGTTCACCGTCGCCGAGTCGTGCGCGAAGAGGCCGATCAGGCCCTCCCCGGTTGGCGGGTGAGGGAACATCGCGCGCTCGTCGTCGGAGATGCCGGCTGTCTCGAAGTGTTCGAGCTTCAACTCTTCGTCGTACGCGCCGACGGCGGCGTGGTCGGCATCCGTCAACGTGCGGGCGATGTCCGCGAGGCGACGCAGCACCGCCTCCAGCGGCTGGCGCTTGACGATCGCCAGCACGGCGGAGCTGAGATCAGGCGAGGTTGCTGCGTCGGACATGACGGGCTCGTTACTGCGGGGCAGGTCGCCCACGCCCCACGATAGCAGCGGACGGCGTCTGTTACGCATATTCCAGCCTCGATGTCAGGCTAGCCAGCCAGCGTTCGGTCTCGCTCGGGCTGCGGTGGTGGACCCGTTTCAGGTGCGCCGCCGCGGGTCGGTCATCATCCCCAACCATCGGCGGCGATTCGAACGGTAGGTTTGGATCGCGAAAAACAGCAACGAGTCGCGACGGTAGAGGTGGCCCCAAAAGTCTTCGTAGTTCGTCCCCCAGAGCAGCTCCTTCTAGCGCCACCGCCGCCAGGCACGAACGATCCCGCGGCGCAGCGGCAGCGGCAGCGAGTAGTCGAGCCAGATCATTGTCTCTGCTCGCGGCCAGGTCACACGCTCCGAGAAGCGGCGGTAACTGCCCGCGACGACCCACGCATCACCGGCCGTCCCCGCAGTCATCTTCTCGCTGAAGGTCTCGTCGTCTATCTCGACCCAGTTTGGCTGCCAGAAGAGAGCATCGAGTTCGACGAATGGGATATCGAGGCGCTCTGCAAGCGTCTCCGCGAGCGTGCTCTTTCCGGAGCTGGTGCCGCCGGCGACGACGATGCGGCGACCGATTGGAGGTGGAGCGGAGGGTGCGGTGCCGTCAGTCATCTGGGCGGCTCTCGCTCTTCCGCGCCAGTGGGAGGGAGGCTACATGTACTGCCCGCCATTGAGGCTCATCTGCGCGCCCGTGTAGAAGTCACCTTCCGTGCAGAGGAAGCGCACGGTCTGTGCGACCTCCTCGGCGGTGCCGAAGCGGCCGAGCGGGATCTGCGAGATCAGGTTCCCTTTGATCTCGTCGTTGAGCGACGCGACCATCTCCGTCTCGACGAAGCCGGGGCAGACGGCGTTGACAGTGATGTTGTTGCGCGCCAGCTCCTTCGCGGTCGTCTTGGTGAAGGCGATCATGCCTGCCTTCGCCGCTGCGTAGTTAGCCTGTCCGGGGTTGCCCATCTGGCCGATGATCGACGCCATGTTGATGATCCGGCCGAAGTTACGCTCGCGCATCCCGCCGACGGCCGCGCTGGTGCAATAGAACATCGATGAGAGATCGGTGGAGATCACCTCGTCCCACTGCTCGGTCGACATGCGGGACACGGTGCGGTCGTTGTTGATGCCAGCGTTGTTGACCAGGATGTCGACCTTGCCGAATTCACTCTCGGCGGTCTCGATCAGCTTCTTCGCCTCGTCGGCGTTGGAGACATCGGCTTGCACGACCAGGGCCTTGCCGCCGGCGGCTTCGACCGCCTCCGCGCAGGACTTCGCTGCGTCCTCGTTCGCGATGTAGTTCACGACGACCGATGCGCCCTGCTTCGCCAGTTCAATCGCGCAGGCCCGGCCGATGCCCCGGCTCGCGCCGGTGACCACCGCAACCTGTCCGTCTAGAGCTCCCGCCATCGGCTCGTCCCCCCCAATATACGGCCCCATGCAGGGGCCACCGTCGTGTTGCCTACCGCTTATATACCGCTTGCGGCGCTAGTCCGCAGTTTCCTCGGAGGTTGTCGAGCCGTTAGACGGTGGTCGCGTTGCCCAAAGACTCGCCGCTAAACGGCGGTTGGGGGTGTGTATTCACCCCACTCGTCGCGCAGTACACCGCACATCTCACCCAGCGTAGCGTAGACGCGCACGGCTTCGAGGAGCGCCGGCATCAGGTTCGCTTCGCCTCGTGCATCCTCGCGCAGACGCACCAGCGAGGCGTCGACGGCGTCGCTGTCTCGCCGGGCCTTCACGCCGTCCAACCGCTTGAGCTGTGCCGGCTGCATCGTGCCCGCGCTCTCAGGCCGGAAGATCGCGGGAGGGAGTTGCTCGTTTTCGTCGACGTACTCGTTGACGCCGACCACGATGCGCTCGCCGGCCTCGACCTCGCGCTGGTGAGTGACAGCGGCTTCCTGGATCTGGGCCTGCATGTAGCCGCTCTCGATTGCGGCGACGGAGCCACCGATGTCATCGACACGGGCGATGATCGCGTTTGCGGCCGCCTCCAGCTCGTTGGTGAGTGATTCGACGTAGTATGAGCCAGCCAGCGGGTCGATGGTCTGCGCCGCTCCGGTCTCGTGGGCGATGATCTGCTGCGTGCGCAGCGCGATCTGCTGCGCCTCCTCGGTCGGCAACGCCAGTGCCTCGTCGTAGCAGGAGAGCGCCATCGACTGCACGCCGCCCAGCACGGCCGCCAGCGCCTGCAGGGCGGCGCGGGCGATGTTGTTGAGCGGCTGCTGCGCGGTCAGCGTGGAGCCGCCGGTCTGCGTGTGGGTGCGCAGCATCCACGACTGGGGCTGCTCAGCGCCGAAGCGCTCGCGCGTGAGTTTGGCCCACATCCGCCGCAGCGCGCGGTACTTCGCGATCTCCTCGAAGAAATCGTTGTGGGTGTTGAAGATCCATGAGATGCGCGGCGCGACTTCGTCGGCGAGCGCGCCCTGCGCCTGGCAGGCTTCGAGGTAGGAGATCGCGTTGGAGAGCGCGAAGGCGATCTCCTGCGCGGCCGTCGAGCCCGCCTCGCGGATGTGGTAGCCGGCGACGGAGATCGAGTTGAACCTCGGTGCCTCGCGGGCGCAGTACGTGATCAGGTCGGCGGCCAGCCGCACGGACTGCTGCGGCGGGAAGATGTACGTGCCGCGTGCGACGTACTCCTTGAGCACATCGTTCTGCGCCGTGCCGGTGACCACGTTGGCGGCGTGGCCCTGCTTCTCCGCGGCGACGATGTACATCGCCACGAGGATCGCGGCCGGCGCGTTGATCGTCATCGAGGTCGAGATCTTATCGAGCGGGATTTCGGTGAAGAGCGTCTCCATGTCAGCCAGCGAGTCGATCGCGACGCCGACCTGCCCGACCTCGCCCTCCGCCATCGCGTCGTCGGAGTCGTAGCCGGTCTGTGTCGGCAGGTCGAAAGCAGTGGAGAGCCCGGTCTGGCCGTTAGCCAGCAGCTCGCGGAAGCGCCCGTTCGACTCCTCGGCAGTGCCGAAGCCCGCGTATTGGCGGAACGACCACAGCCGGCCGCGGTACATCGTCGGCTGCACGCCACGCGTGAACGGGTACTCGCCAGGGAAGCCGATGTCGCGCAGGTAGTCGAGGTCGGGCACATCGAGCGGCGTGTAGACGCGGTTGGTGGTCGCGGAGGAGGTGCTGAAGCTCGTGCGGCGCTCCGGGAAACGTTCGAGCACGCGGGCGAGCGCGCCCTGCTCCCAGCCGTCCATTGCTGAACGGAGCCCGTTGGAGCTGCCTGCGGCTTTGGTCTCAGTCTCGTGCGTCATCGCTGGCCGATCCTCGTCCTGCATGGCCGATCAGTCGTTTGCGATCGTACCCGAAGCGGCGAATCAGGGTCAGGCGCGCTAACGGATCGCGTCCAACATGATCTGCGCCTCACCCGTGATCACCTCCGTGCCGTCCTGGTTGGTGACGACGGTGTTGAGCGTGATGCGTCTGCGCTCGTCATCGACCTCGGTCGCTTCGACGTTCGCGCTGAGGGTGTCGCCGGCGCTGACCGGCGCGCGGAAGCGCAGCGTCTGGCCGAGGTAGACGACGACCGCATGCGGCGCGAGCTTGAAGCCGAGTGCAGCGGAGATCAGTCCCGCGCCGAGCATCCCGTGCGCGATTGGCGCCTTGAACCGAGTCATTGCCGCGTACTCCGTATCGACGTGCAACGGATTGGCGTCACCGGAGATCCCGGCGTAGGCGACGATGTCTTCCTGCGTGATCTGCTTCTCGAAGGAGGCCGTAGCTCCGACCTCGATGCCCTCGACTGCCATCGCCTGCTCCCGCCGTGCGTGCCCCGCCGAGACTCGAATGTGCCGGGCCTCGAGGCTGCCGTATCGTACGGGCCGCCGGGGAAGGCATCAACCTGCGCAGCACGATGGATGCCTCGATGCGGGAAGAGGGTTTACAGAATTAGTAACAATAAAATGCAACTAATATTGACATAGGCGTGAATGATCGGATAATTGAGCTCGGCACGGATTCTGGCGGGGCCCCATGGAACGAACGAGAGACCAGGTCACGACGCTGCTCCATGAGCAGGGCTCGTGTTCCGTGTCTGAACTCGCTGAGGCAATCGGGGTCGGGCACGGCGCGATTCGCCGCCACCTCGACATCATGGTCGCCGACGGGCTGCTGGAGACCACGCTCGAACGTCAGCCGCGGGGCCGCCCCGCGACCCGCTACTCGCTGAGCGAGGTCGGCGAGGAGCGTTCGACGCACTCCAAGTACTCGCGCCTGCTCGACCGCCTCTTCCCGGCACTCTCGCAACTGCCGCAGGAAGAGATCGCGGGCCGTTCCGGCAGCGATGTGCTGGAGCGGGTCTTTGAGCGGATGGCGGAAGACGTCGCGACCGAGTATGCCCCGCATGTGAACAGCGCGGATCTCGGTGAGCGCGTTCAGCAGGTGACCGAGGCGTTGCGGGACGAAGGCATCTTGCAGGAGTCATCGGACGATGGTGCCGTCTACCGGTTGCGCAACGCCGGCTGCCCGTACCGCTCCGCGGCGCAGGGCACGCACATGGCATGTATGGCAGACCGCCGCGCGATTGAGCTGCTGCTCGATGCGCCGGTGGATCAGGTGACAACGATCGTCGACGGCGCAGCGTTGTGCGAATACGTCGTAGTGAAGTAACGAGGACGAATCAGTGAGCGAACCGATTCTGGAGCTGCGCGACCTCAAGGTCAGCATCACGGCTCAACGCGAGACCGAGATTGTGCGCGGCGTCGACCTCACGGTCGGGCCGGGCGAAGTGCATGCGCTGATGGGCCCGAACGGCTCCGGCAAGAGCACGCTCGCTAACGCGGTCGCCGGCAACCCGGTCTACACCATCGACAGCGGGCAGGTGCTCTTCAAGGGCGACGATGTGACCGCGCTGCGGCCGGACGAGCGGGCGAAGCGGGGGATGTTCCTCTCCTTCCAGTACCCGACATCGCTGCCCGGCGTGACGATGGTCAACTTCCTGCGCGAGGCGCTGAAGGCGCGACGCGGCGAGGACGTGCCACCGCGCGAGTTCCTGAAGGAGCTCCGCGAGACGCTCGCGTTGCTGAAGATGGACGAGGAGTTTGCCCGCCGCTACGTGAACGAAGGCTTCTCCGGCGGGGAGAAGAAGCGAGCGGAGATCCTCCAGCTAGGCATGCTCAAGCCCGAGCTCGCGATCCTCGATGAGACCGACTCCGGCCTCGATGTCGACGCGCTGAGCACCGTCGCGGAGGGCGTCAACTCGCTCCGAGGGCCGCACATCGGATTCCTGATCATCACGCACTACCAGCGGATTCTGAACTACATCGAACCGGATTTCGTGCACGTGCTCGTCGATGGGCGCATCGTGCGCACGGGCGACGCGGACCTCGCTAAGCAGATTGAAGAAGAAGGCTACGATCCGATCCTTGAGTCCATTGGCGAGCTGGAAGGGGCGACCGCATGACGCAGGTGAACCCGGCCGCACACGATGTCGTCGGCGACTACGAGTGGGGTTTCCACGACGAGCAGCAGCCGCTGTTCATGGCCGAGAAGGGCCTGAACGAAGAACTCGTACGCATGATCTCGGCGGAGAAGGACGAGCCCGAATGGATGCTCGAATTCCGCCTCAACGCGTTGCGCACCTTCTATGAGAAGGACGACCCGACGTGGGCCGGCGACGCGGAGCTGCTCGGCTCGCTCAACTTCGACGATATCCACTACTACGTGAAGGCGACGGACCGAGATGCCGCGGACTGGGAAGACGTCCCGGAATACATCAAGGACACCTTCGACAAGCTGGGTATTCCGGAGGCGGAGCGGGAGTTCCTCGCCGGTGCGGGCGCGCAGTACGACTCAGAGGTCGTCTACCACAACATCCGCGAGGATCTGGCGAAGCAAGGCGTTGTCTTCCTGAGCATGGATCAGGGCCTGGCCGAGTATCCAGAGCTGGTGAAGGAATACTTCGGCACGCTAATCCCGCCGGGCGACAACCGATACGCGGCGCTCAACTCCGCCGTCTGGTCGGGTGGCTCGTTCATCTACGTGCCGCCGGGCGTGGACCTGGACGTCCCGCTGCAGGCGTACTTCCGCATCAACACCGAGAGCATGGGGCAATTCGAGCGCACGCTGATCATCGTCGACGAGGATGCGTACGTGCATTACGTCGAAGGGTGCACGGCGCCGATCTACAGCTCTGACTCGCTGCACTCCGCAGTGGTCGAGATCGTGGTCAAGAAGAACGGGCGCATGCGTTACACCACGATTCAGAACTGGTCGAACAACGTCTACAACCTGGTGACGAAGCGCGCCTACGCCTACGAGGGCGCGGTCATGGAGTGGGTGGACGGCAACATCGGCTCCAAGCTCACGATGAAGTACCCCTCCGTCTACCTGATGGGGGAGGAGGCCCACGGCGAGATCCTCTCGCTCGCCTTCGCCGGCAACGGGCAGTACCAGGACACGGGCGGCAAGGTCGTCCATGTCGCGCCGAACACCTCATCGGCAATCGTCGCGAAGTCCGTCTCGCGCGGCGATGGCCGCACCTCATACCGAGGCCTGCTGAAGGTCTACGGGGGGGCGGAGCAATCGACCTCGACGGTGCGCTGCGACGCGCTGCTGCTGGACGAGCACTCGCGCTCCGACACCTACCCGACGATGGAGGTCGACGAGGAGAAGGTGAAGATCGGGCATGAGGCCTCGGTCTCGAAGCTCGGCGACGACCAGCTCTTCTACCTGATGTCACGCGGGATCGCCGAGGATGAGGCCGCGAAGATGGTGGTCAACGGCTTCGTGGAGCCAATCGTGAAAGAGCTGCCGATGGAGTACGCGATCGAACTCAACCGCCTGATCGAACTGCAGATGGAAGGGTCGGTCGGCTAACCCGATGACGACTCTCACGAGCACCGGATACGACGAGCCCGCCATCAGCGAGGCGTCGGCCGCACGTGGCGAGCCCGATTGGCTGCGAGAGCGTCGCATCGAGGCCGCCCGCGCCTTCGCCGCGATGCCTAACCCGACGCGAGAGTCGCGGCAGTGGAAGTACACGGACGTCAGCGCACTTGACTTCGAGACGTTTCCGCCAGGCAGCGCCGCGATCACGATCAGTGGTGAGGTGCCGCGCGGCGACAGCGAGTACGCGGGCGCGGCGACGTCACTGAGCAGCGCCACCGAGCAGTGGCCGGATGTGCTGCGCTCGGACCTCGGCAAGCTGATCCCCGCGACGGAGGGCAAGTTCATCGCGGCCAACGCCGCGCTCTGGGACTCTGGCGTCTACGTCCACGTGCCGAAGGGCGTGAGCTGCGACGACCCGATCGTCATCGACATCGACAGCCGCGAGGGCTCACCGGTGGCGATCTTCCCGCGCCTGCTAATCCTCGCGGGTGAGCAGGCGGAGGTGACGGTCGTGCTGCGGCTGCGCTCCGGCGACGAGCCGTTGCTGGTCAGCGGCGTGACCGAGATCTACGCGCACGACTCCGCGCGTGTGAAGTTACTGATCGACGAACGGTGGGGCGAACAGACACAGGACTTCACCACGATCCGCAGCCGTCTCGGCCGTGATGCCGACGTGAACGTCGCGACGATCGCGCTCGGTGGCAGGCTCGTGAAGCTGACGACCGAGGCGCTGATCGAGGGCGAGGGCGCGAACTCCGTGATCCGCGGCATCGCGCTGGGCGGCGGCGAGCAGCATTTCGACTTCGTCACGCTGCAGGATCACGAGGGCCCGCACACGGCCTCGGACGTCGCGATCAAGGCAGCGCTCGCCGGCTCGTCGCGCAACATCTACTACGGCATCACGCGCGTTGAGGAGACGGCGAAGGGTGCGGAGGCGAATCAGGAGAACCGCAACCTGCTGCTCTCCGAGCACTCGAAGGCGGACTCCGATCCGGTGCTGGAGATTCTCACCTCCGACGTGATTCGCTGCGGCCATGGAGCGACCGTTGGCCCGGTCGATGAGGAGGCGCTCTTCTACCTCCAGTCGCGCTCGCTCGATTACCGCGCCTCCTTGCAGCTGCTGGTGCACGGCTTCTTCGAGAGCGTGATCGCCGACATGCCGGTGGAGGATCTGCGCGACGAACTGCGCGCCGCCGTGGGAGCGAAGCTCTCGACGGTGGAGCTCTAGCGATGGTGAAGCAACGCGTCTGCCCGGTGGCACTGTTGCGTGACGGCGAAGTGCGTGTGCTTCCTTGCGGGGATCGCGAGATCGCGCTCTGCAACATCGAAGGTGAGTTCTACGCGATCGATGACCTGTGCAGCCACGACGATGGCCCGCTGGGCGAAGGCACACTCGTCGGCGGTCGGGTGATCTGCCCGCGTCACGGCGCGGCGTTCGACCCGAAGACCGGCAAGGCGCTGACGCTGCCTGCCGTGAAGGACGTGGGTGCTTACAAGGTGACAGTCGAAGGCTTCGATGTGTACGTCGACGTCGACGAGGCTGCCGAGTGAGTGCGAACAGCCTCGACGTCGACCTGATCCGACGCGACTTCCCGATCTTGCAGCGCGAAGTACACGACGGCGTGCCGTTGGTCTACCTCGACAACGCCGCCACCTCGCAGAAGCCGGTGCAGGTGACCGCCGACATCACGCGCTACTACCGCGACTCCAACGCCAACATCCACCGCGGCGTGCACGCGCTCTCACAGGAGGCGACGGAGATGTACGAGGGAGCGCGAGAGAAGGTCGCCGCCTTCATCAACGCACCGTCCGAGCGTGAGGTGATCTTCACCAAGAACACCTCTGAGTCGCTTAACCTCGTGGCACACGCGTGGGGTCGCGCGCACCTGCGTGAGGGCGACGAGGTCGTGCTCTCCGAGATCGAGCACCACTCGAACATCGTGCCGTGGCAGTTGCTGCGGGATGAGCGCGGGATCGTGCTGAAGTTCATCCCGATGCTGCCCGACGGCACGCTCGACCTCGACGAGGCGAAGCGGCTGATCGGCCCTCGCACGAAGCTGCTGGGCGTGACGCAGATGTCGAACGCACTGGGCACGATCGTGCCGGTGAAGGAGCTCGCCGCGCTCGCGCACGAGCATGGCGCGCTCGTGCTCGTCGATGGCGCGCAGAGTGTGCCGCACATGGCCGTGGATGTGCAGGATCTCGGTATCGACTTCCTCGCGTTCTCGGCGCACAAGATGCTCGGCCCCACGGGCGTCGGCGTGCTCTGGGGGCGGATGGAGATGTTGGAGGAGATGCAGCCCTTCCTCGGCGGCGGCGAGATGATCCTCACCGTGACGCTCGAAGAGTCGACGTGGAACGAGGTGCCCGCCCGCTTCGAGGCCGGCACCCCGAACATCGCCGGCGTATTCGCATTCGGCACCGCGATCGACTACCTCACAGAGCTCGGCATGGACCACGTGCGCGAGCATGAGATCGAACTGCTGGACTACGCGCTCGGACGCATTGGCGACCTGCCGGGGATCACGATCTTCGGCCCGCCCGACCTCTCGAAGCGAGGCGCGGTGCTCTCCTTCCACCTCGACGGCGTGCACCCACACGATGTGGGGCAGGTGCTGGACAGCCGCGGCGTCGCGGTACGCACCGGCCACCACTGCGCGCAGCCGGTGATGGCGAAGCTGAACGTGCCCGCGACCGCGCGCGCCTCGTTCTACATCTACAACACGCGCGAGGAAGTCGACGCGCTGGCAGAGGCGATCGTGGAGGCGACGCGCTTCTTTGGCAACGGCAACGCCTGAGATAACATGGCCGCATGACTCCCCCGACGCCCGGCCCCGACATGGCCCTCGATGACCTCTACCGCGATATTCTGCTCGACCATTACCGCAGCCCTCGTAACCATGGCCACATCGAGAGTCGAGTGACGAACACCGCTGACGGCGCGAACCCACTCTGCGGCGACGAACTGACGGTCGAGTTGACCGTCGAGGACGGCAAGATCGCGGAGATCGCGATCGACGGGCGGGGATGCTCGATATCGCAGGCCTCCGCCTCGATGATGTCCGTCTTCGTGAGCGAGCGAGGGACGGCTGAGGCGTTGGAGGCGGTCGAGACCTTCCAGCGGATGATGCTGAAGGGCGAGACACCGCCGGAGGAGTTTGGCGACATCGAGGCACTGGCCGGCGTGGCGAAGTTTCCGGTGCGCGTGAAGTGCGCATCGCTGGGTTGGAAGACGCTTGAGCAGGCCCTCGGCGATGGCGGCTCCGTATCGAGTGATGAGAGGAGCAGCAGCGATGACTGAGATTCAGCGCCCGAACGCGGAGGATATTCTGGAGGTCACGAAGACCGTCGAGGATCCCGAGCTGCGGATGAGCATCACCGAGCTGGGGCTAATCTACGGCATCGCCATCGACGATGAGGGCATGGTCACCGTTGATATGACGCTCACCAGCCCGGCCTGCCCGGTGGGGCCGATGCTGCAGGGACAGATCTATCACGTGATCATGCAGATGGATGGCGTGGAGGATGTCGAGGTGAACCTCGTTTGGGACCCGCCCTGGGACCCGAAGACGATGGCCTCTGACGATGTGAAGCTGATGCTGGGTGTCTGGTAGCCGGCCCTCCGGAGACAGGTCCGCGACGCGGCCTGAGGGCCGCGTTTTGCAGTCGCGGTGAAGCCCTCCCTACGATGGGCTGACCGAAGATGAACCCGCCCACGACCTGAACGGGAACCGCGATGCCCGGCATCCACGCGCGACACAGCCGACGTGACGTGCTCCGCCTCGGTGTGGGTGCCGTCGGCGCAGCGTTCCTCGTGGCCTGCGGGCTGAGCGAGGACGACGAAGTCGCAGCGCCCCGTCCAGGCTTCACGATCCTCGACGGCTACACCGGCGAGCCGGGCGTACGAGGTGGTGTGTTGCGATTGGGCATCTTGCGGGGCGGGGGGCGCACCGACGCGGTGTGGCCGCTGGTCTACTCCGCCCTCGTCGGCCTCGACCCGCGTACGAACCTGCTCTACGGCGACCTGGCGCAGTCGGTGGAGTTGCGCGACCCGCTGAGCGTGGCGATCACGCTGCGCCCGGAGCTGCGCTTCCACCCGGACGAGCAATCGCTCGCGCACGCGATCACCAGCGAGAATGTTGCGTTCGAGTTCGAGATGCGGCGCAGCGCGGGCGAGTTCGTCTTCAACGAGGTCGTTGACGAGGTGCTCACGCCCGACCTGCGCACGCTGGTGCTGAAGCTGCGTGCCCCCTTCGCGCAGATCTTTGAGACGCTGGCAGACGCGCGCGCCGCCGGGATCCGCTCCTCCCGGCGCTCGCCGGTGACTGGCGAGCCACTGGGCAGCGGGCCGTTCGTGACGGCGAGCCGTGACGATGGTGGCGACTCCTTCGCCCGCAACCAGCTCTACCACCGTGCGTCGCCGCCGCTGCTCGATGGCGCGACGCTGAGTCTCTTCGACGACCCCGACTCGCTCGGCGAAGCGTTTTCCGATGGCCTGCTGGACATCCTGCCCGCGGGCGCCGACCAGCCCTCTGCTGTCGGGCGCAACGACATCCTGCCGCTCAGGCGCGCTGGCTTCGGGATGCTGGCACTGGGACTCTCCCTGCTGCCGGAGAAGGGTGGGCGGCCGGTGGGTTCGATCGCCGCGTTCCAGGACGAGCGAGTGCGCGAGGCGGTCTCGCTGGCGATCGACCGCGCGGCGCTGGCGCGGCAGTTCGATGGGCGCATCAGCGGACCTGTCGGCCCCGCCTTCGTCGCGGACGCCCTGCTGTCGGCTGAGCTGACGCCGCACCGGCTCTACCGCCATGCACCGGCGGACGCGCACTCGCTACTGGTGGCGGCCGACGCGACCGGGCTGGAGTTCCGCGTGCAAACGTCGACCAATCTGCGTCAGCGAGCGCTTGCCGAGGCGCTGGTCGACCAACTCAGCGATGCGGGATTCGCGCCGAGGTTGCTCGCACAGCAGCCGGACGATTGGGAGCGGGACTTCCGTGCCGGCGACTTCGACGCGACAGCGCTCGATCTCTCCGCGCTTGCGACACCGGACATCGGGCTGCGCCTGCACATGTCGGGTGGCATTGATGAGACGTATTCGCCGTGGGGATACTCGAACCCGCGCTACGATCAGGCGGTGCGTGGTGCGCTCGCCCAGCTCGACCCTTCGCTGCGTGCGGAGCAGTCGAGGGCGGCGCAGCGGCTGTTGCTCGACGACGTGCCGGCAATGTTCCCGCTGATCGTCCCGGACGAGCACACGGCGGTCGCACTACGCGTCGGAGGCTATGAGTTCGACGCATACGGCTTCAACGAAGGCTGGCTCGCGCCGCTCTGGTCGGTGCAGCCGGAGCCGGTCTAGGCGGAGTTCCCGTTGCCCGCGCGGTACGAGGCGTCCAGCAGTTCGATCACATGCTGCACGGTCGCGTCGCTAACTCCGCTGCCGCGGACGCCGTTCTCGAGCTGGAGCGTGCAGCCCGGGTTGCAGGTGGCGACCACATCGGCCCCGGTCGCCTCGACCTCGGTCATCTTCGCGTCGAGCACGGCCCGCGACATCTCCGGCTGGGCGGCGGAGTAGAGGCCCGCCGACCCGCAGCAGCGGTCGGGGTTCGCCATCTCGTTCAGCCGCAGCCCCGGAATCGCATTCAGGATCGTGAGCGGTGCCTCGCGGATGCCCTGCGCGTGGGCTAGGTGGCAGGCTTCCTGCAGTGCGACGGTGCGATCCACCGGCCCGAGGCCGGGCGTGAAGTCTTGCTCGGCGACGAATTCGAGGACGTCGAAGACGGAGTCCGCGAAGCTCGCGGCGCGGGCCGCCCACCGCTCGTCGTTGCGCAACAGGTGCCCGTACTCCTTCATCGCCGCGCCGCAGCCGGCGGCGTTCACGATCACCACCGAGATATCGGCGTCGCCGAACGCCTCGATGTTGCTCCGCGCGAGGGAGCGGGCGGCCTCGATGTCGCCGGCGTGACTGTGCAGTGCGCCGCAACAGCGCTGCGCTGGCGGGGCGACGACCTCGTAGCCGATGCGTGCGAGCACGCGCACGGTCGCCTCATGCATCGTTGGGTACATCTCGCCGTGGACGCAGCCGGTGAGGAACGCCACTCGCCCCTTCGCCATCTCGGGCGAGGCGAGCGTGCCGCTGCGGCGGAACGGCCGGCCGGTCAGGGCGGGCACCTGTGACTCCAGCGCCAGCAGTCGCGCCGGAAGGATGCGGCGCAGGGGCCCTCGCACGAGGCGCCGGAGGCCGCTGCGCGTGTAGAGGCGGAGCATCGAAAATAGCGGTCGCAGCACGAACGGGCGCGCGATCACGTGGCGCAACCCGAGCGCCTGCAGTGTCCACGAGCGCGGCCGACCGCGAGCGCCGCACGCCATCGTCGCGGCGCGGGCGTCCTCCATGATCCGGCCGTACGGCACGTTCGATGGGCAGGCCGTCTCACAGGCCCGGCACTGGAGGCAGAGCTCGAGGTGCGAGAGCAGGCGGCCGCTGGCGTCGGCACGCCCATCGAGCGCAGCGCGGATCAGGTGCAGGCGACCTCGCGGTGACTCCAGCTCCTGGCCGGTGGCGATGTACGTGGGACAGACCGGCAGGCAGAAGCCGCAGTGGATGCAGTTCTGGAGGTCAGGCAACGCAGGCACGTCCGGCCCCACGAACGCCCCTGTGAGCGGCACTGCTCCCTTGATGTGGATCGGCGCGTCGTGGCTCACACCTGCTCCGACCATCGCCCGCGGTTGAGCGTTCGCTGCGGGTCGAACTGCTGATTGAGTGCCACCACCAGCTCGCGCTCGCCGATGTCGAAGGGATCGACGGCGCTGCGCAGCGCCATCGGCGCGGATTCCACCTGCAGGCTCCCGCCGAGTTCGACCGCCCGTGCCCGCAGCTCACGCACTGTCTCGGGGGCGAGCCGGTTCGCCCGCGCGAGCACGCTGCCGGACGCGATCTGCCCCCACGCGCTGCATCCGGCCCGCTCGGCAGCCTCGATCGCGGCGCGCAGCGAGCTCGCGGGCACCGTCAGGCGCAACACCGTACCGTCGCCGCCAGCGAGCGAGCGCAGTTGCCGCAACGGATTGTCATTCGCCTCCACGCTCTCACCGAGGTCGCTGACGATCTCTGTGGCGCGCTCCACGGCAGATGCGACGCCCGCCAGCTCCAGCACGACGTGTGGCGTGACAGCGAGCGCGAGCGTCGATGCCGCCGAGGCCGAGAGTAGAGTGAGCGTGCGGGTCGGTAGCGAAAGGTCCCACAGCTCGAATGTGAGCCGCTCCGCTGCCTCCAGATGCTCACAAGGCAGGATCACCGTGTGTACGGCCGCGGGCAAGGGCGCGAGCTTGAAGGACGCCTCCACGATCACGCCGAACGCGCCCAGCGCGCCCGTGTGCATGCGATGGAGGTCGTAGCCGCTGACGTTCTTCACGACGCGACCGCCCGACCGCACGAGCTGGCCATCGGCCTGCGCGACGGTGATGCCGAGCACCAGGTCACGCGCGGACGGGGCGTGACCGCGCCATGCACCGGGTCGCGCCGTAGCCAGCAGGCCGCCGATCGTCACGCGGTCGTCGGGTGGCGGGTCGGCGGAAAGGTATTGGCCGTGCTCGCCGAGCTGCTGCTGGAGCGCGGCGAGTGTGAACCCGGCCTCCACGGTGATCGTCAGGTCGTCGGGTTCGTACTCCACCACGCGGTTGAGCGCGCTGAGGTCGATCGCCACGTCGTACTGCTCCAGCGGCCGGCCGAGCGCCAGGGCGGTGCGGGCACCGTGCGGCACCACGACGAGACCGGCCGCCGAGGCCGCTGCCAGCAGCGTCGCTACCTCCTCGCGGTTTTCGGGCCGCAGGGCGAGCGTCGGCGCGATGCCGTCGACCGCGAAGGCGTGGGCGGGGCGTTCGCGTCCGGCAGGGAGCGCGTCGAGCAGGTCGCTGCCGGGTGGGGCGGTGATTGAGGCGACTCTACGCGTAGACGTCGAGCGTGGCGATGTGACGGCGGATCTCGGCCTCGTGCGCCTGCCCGCAGCCGCGGCCGGTCGGGAGGATCTTGCAGGGGTTGAAGCGGTCGTTGCTGCCGAAGGCCACGCGGATCGCCTCCATCGCCTCAAGGTCCGGCGGGTCGAAGATCCAGTCCATGTATGAGCGCTTCTCCAGTCCGACCCCGTGCTCGCCGGTGATCGAACCGCCGGCATCGACGCAGAGCCGCATGATCTCCCCGCCCAGATCGAGCACACGCTGCGTCGCGCCCTCCTCCAGCTCGTCGAACATGATGTTGGGGTGCAGGTTGCCGTCACCGGCGTGGAAGATGTTGGCGCACTTGAAGCCGTAGGACGCCGACAGGTCGAGCACTCCGCGCATCACCTCCGGCAGCTTCGTGCGCGGGACGACGCCATCCAATAAGTAGAAGTTCGGTGAGACGGCACCGAGCGCACCGATGCCGGCCTTGCGACCCTCCCACAACTGCTCGCGCTCCTCCTCGGTGTCGGCGACGCGGATTTCGCGTGCCCCGTGAACCTCGCAGGCTGCGACGACCTCGATCGCGTCTGACGCGACGGCCTCGTGGATGCCCTCGACCTCGATTAGCAGTACGGCGCCGGCATCGAGTGGGTAGCCGACGTGCATCGTTTGCTCGACGGCGACGATGATCTCGTGGTCCAGCATCTCCATCGCCACGGGGATCACGCCGCGCCGGATCACCTCGGAGACGGCAGCGGAGGCGTCATCGACGGTCTCGAAGATGGCGAGCATCGTGCGCACCGCCTGCTGGGTGCGGATCAACCGCACGCAGATCTTCGTGACGATGCCCAGCGTGCCCTCGGATCCGACGAAGAGGCCGCGCAGATCCGGGCCGGGGACGTCGAGCTGTCGCCCGCCGAGCCACGTGATGCGGCCTCCGGGCAGCACCACTTCAACGCCGAGCACATGGTTGACGGTGCTGCCGTGCGCGAGCGTGTGCGGGCCACCGGAGTTCGTCGCGACATTGCCGCCGATCGTGCAGATGCGCTGCGAGGAGGGGTCGGGCGCGTACGTCAGCCCGTGCTTCGCTGCCTCGTCCTGCAGCGCAAGGTTGATCACGCCGGGCTCAAGCACCGCGAGGCGGTTCGTCGCATCGAATTCGACGATGCGGTTCATCCGCGTCATCACGCAGAGCACGCCACCGAGTACCGCCAGCGCGCCACCGGCCAGGCCGGTGCCCGAACCGCGTGGGACGATCGGCACCTCGTACCGCTCCGCGATACGTACGACGGCCGCGACCTCCTCCGTGGTGGCCGGGAAAACGACGGCGTCGGGGCTGTGCCGATCGATCGTCGCGTCGTACTCGTAGGCCAGTAGGTCTTCGGGGGCGTGGAGGACATGCGGCGCGCCGACCACGTCTTCCAGGTCGCTCACCAGGGCGCGAATGGCTAGGTTCGTCGGCATCGTGCGGCAAGTGTAGCATCTGCTTCGATAGCCGACCGCGCGATAGCGAACGACAAGAGGGACCCGATGGATGTCGATGGGAAAGTAGCTGTGATCACGGGTTCATCGGCGGGTGTCGGGAGAGGCACCGCCGAGCTGCTCGCCAGTCTCGGCGCGAAGGTGGTCGTCAACTACGCGCACTCGAAGGACGACGCCGAGGAGACGGTGCAGGCGATCAAAGACGCGGGCGGTATCGCTCACGCGGTGCAGGCCGATGTGGGCGACGACGAGCAGTGCCGGTCGCTGATCTCCCGCGCGGTCAAGACCTACGGTGGTCTGCACATCCTCGTGAACAACGCGGGCACGACCCACTTCATCCCGCACGAGGACCTCGACGCCGTCACCAGCGATATCTGGAACGACATCATGGCCGTCAACGTGCAGGGGGTCTTCAACTGCACGCGCGCCGCCGCGTCGCACATGCGGGCGGCCGGCGATGGCGCAGTCGTGAACGTGGCATCGATCGCCGGCATCGGTGGCGGCGGGTCATCGATCCCCTATGCCGCCTCGAAGGCGGCGCTGATCGCGATGACGAAGTCGCTGGCGCGCGTGCTCGGCCCGGAGATCCGCGTGAACTGCATCGCGCCCGGCTTTATCGACACGCGCTGGCTGCGAGGCGGCATGGGCGACGACCGCTTCGAGGGCACGCGCGAGGCGCTGACGGAGCGCTCTCCGCTGCGTGGCGTTGCGACGCCCGAGACATGCGCCGATGCGATCCTCGGCTTCATTCAGACCAACACCTTCGTCACCGGGCAGACGATCGTCGTCGACGGCGGCATGAGCCTGTAGCACGTGACAGCGGAGACGCCAATCGACCTCGACGCAGTACGGGACGGCCTCGAAGCGGCCGTCAGCGCCGCGGCCGATGCGATCAACGAGGTGCTGAGACAGAACGTCGTGCGCGTGGGCCACAAGCCGGGCGAAGGTCCGGTCACGGAGGCCGACCACGCAGCCGACGACGTGCTGCACGATCGACTGATGCCGCTGATCGATGGCGCGCACTGGCTCTCCGAGGAGTCACGTCAGGAGGCACCACTGATCCTCGGTGAGCCGACGTGGGTCGTCGATCCCCTGGACGGCACGCGGGAGTTCCTGCGAGGACTGCCGGAGTTCGGCGTCTCGGTCGGTCTCTTCGTTGACGACCGGCTCGTGCTCGGCGCGTTGGCAATGCCGGTGCAGGGCGAGGTGATGTCGGGCCTGATCGACGGCGAGCGACGCGAGGCTCGGCGTGCCGGCGAGCCGTTGCCGCCGCTCCCTCAGGGTGGCGCGGTGGAGACCGTGGTGGTCTCCCGCTTCGACTATGAACACCGGCAGCTGCAGCATCAGATCCCGTACGCGGTCTATCCATGCGGCTCCGCCGCGGTGAAGCTTGCCTACGCCGCCGATGGCGAGGCCGATGTCTACTTCTCGACCGGCCCTCGATCGGTCTGGGACGTCGCGGGTGGGGCCGCCGTGCTGGAGGCAGCAGGTGGCGAGGTGATCACCTTCGACGGCCAGCCGCTCGTGCTCTCCCCCTTGCAGATCCGCGTCCCGCCGTACGTCGCGGGCGCGCGCGAGTCGTGCCTGACGCTGTTGCGCACGCTGGGCGCGGAGCTCTGAGCCGGCTGGGCGCGACGCCTCTTTGTGCACGCGGAGGCGAGAAGCTGACCTTCACGGCAGCGTTCGGCTCGATCGCTTCGTAAGAACCGCCTAAGAACTCCTTGCTTCGTGGCGAGGCGTGCCGACTCTTGCGGCAACGTAAGAGTTTCCTATGAGTCATTCGCATTGCAGCAGAAGGCGCTGACCTTCCGTGTGGTTATCAGTAGTGTGACGGGGCGGACGCCCTCCTTTGATCACACGCGGTGGGCGCATCAGCGAGATGCGAGCTTCAGACACCAGTAGCGACTCGAAGTGCAAATGAG
>DASCRM010000068.1:0-13349 GCA_034406555.1 Dehalococcoidia bacterium
CCAGTACCTGGCGCAGCGCGGAATCACACTGCTGGGCCGGCTGCGCGACATCGAGGACGGCGTGTTGCAGCTCGATGATGACCTCGCCGCCAACATCGCCTTCGCGGATGAGCGGTCGGCGCAGTTCAAGACGGCGATCTAGGCCTACATCGGTGACAACGGCATCGACGCTCCGCTTGCGGAGCCTGACCCCTATGAGCCGCCAGCCGAGGCGCTCACGGTCGATGCGCCTTCGCAGCTCGACCGGAACAAGGCCGGGGTCGGCGTGGTGATCTGGAGCACCGGCTTCGATGCGACGCTCGACTGGATGCCGCCCTCGGTCTTCGATGAGGCGAGGCGGCCGCTGCATGAGCGCGGTGTCACGGTGGAACAAGGCATCAACTGCCTCGGGTTCCCGTGGCTGAGCAGTCGTAAGTCCGGGATCATCTATGGCGTGGACGAGGACGCGGCCTACATCGCCGATCAGATCGTGGGCGCACGCTAGACTAGCCTACGTGACGAACGACGGCGACCCCCGCGAGGCATACCGCGAGGCCTGGGAGGCGTGGCAAGCGCAGCTCCGGCGCCTGCATGCGTTCTTCCTCGATGGCGAGCGCATCGAGCCGCCCGTGATGAAGGGGCTGCTCAACCGCGAGGCGAGGGCGAAGGAGCGCTATGACGAGGCGCGCAAGAGGCTGCTCGGGACCGAGTAGCGCGCGGGTGTCGAGTCTGTCGCGCCGCAAGCTTTACGCTCTGATAACACTTTGGGTAACTTCCCTCACCGATTTCGGTCACCGAGACGGCGACAATGAATGGGCAGCGAGGACACCCTCATGACCACAACCGCATCACAGGCCACCGCATTAGCACCGACCCGCCGCTTTGGCGCGATACGGGGCGCATTTGGGAGCGGTTACCCGCGTTCCTTCACCATCGGCTCCGCCTTCTCGATCGCGTGGTCGCCTTGCATCGGGCCGATCCTCGGCGTGGTGCTCACGCTGGCTGCGACATCCGGCACCGTCTACCAGGGCGCGATCCTGCTGATCTTCTACGCGCTGGGGCTGGGTGTCTGGTTCCTCGCGTTTGGCGCGTTCTTTGGGTGGCTCTCGCCTCAGCTACGGCGCATCCAGCCGTACATGCCGAAGATGATGATCGGCGCGGGAGCGTTGTTCGTCGTGATCGGTACGTTGATGTTGCTCGGCGAGTTCGCACGCCTCAATCAATACTTCCAATCGTTCGGCTTCATCTTCAATCAGACCGCCTCTGCGGAGGAGGGGTTGAGCAGCGGCGTCGGTGGCTTCGCCGGCCCGGCCGTTGCCTTCTTCGGCGGGATCGTCTCGTTCCTCTCCCCGTGCGTGCTGCCGTTGGTGCCGGTCTACCTGGCGAACCTGGCAGGCGAGGCGATGAGCGGCACCGAGGACACCACGGGCGATCGCCGACGAGTGTTCATGCACGCGATCGCGTTCGTCATCGGCTTCACGCTTGTCTTCGCGATCCTTGGCGCCTCGGTCGGGCTCGTCGGCAACTTCTTCCAGCAGCATCTCGACACAGCGACAAGGGTCGGCGGGCTGGCGTTGATCGCGTTCGGGTTGCAGTCCGCGGGATTAATCCACATCCCGTACATGGAGCGCACCTACCAGGCTCCGGCCCCACGCTAGCAGCACCGAAGGGTTCCCCAGCGAGCATCGGCCGCGAGCTCGGCGTTGCTCGCTGGTGGGTTCTCTCCATAAACTTCTCGCACGATGGATGCTGACTACGGCGTTGACCTGAACGAGATCCGACGCGTGGTCGATCAGGCCGAGGTATTTGTCGTCCGCTTCGAACACGTCGAGCGGCGGTTGCTCGTCGATGCACGCGCGGCCGACGACGACCCACCGATGATCCGTATCGTCCGTGCCGTCTCATCCGCCGCGGAACGCTATCGCGAGCTACAGCAGCTACGACCAAAGATGTCGCTGCCGGAGCAGATCACGGTCTTCACCTGGCCGAGGCAGTCAAAGGCGCTACGCGACTCGGGTATCTGGAAACTGATCGAGTCGCGGCTCATGGGCGTCGGCGGTTCTGATCTTGGGCCCGAGTGCAACGTGGCCTTCGACGAGCTTGTAGCGGCGGAGCGTGCTGGGATCGTCGCTGCGATTCGTGGCGGCGAGGGCTTCGAGACGCTGTGGGAGCGCAATCCGTCCTCCTGAGCGTTCGCATCCCGCAACCAGTTCTGTCAGACGCACGAAAGGCCACGCATGCCCCGCACGATTGACCTGCGCTCTGACACCGTGACCCGGCCCAGCGAGGAGATGCGGCACGCGATGGCGACCGCGGAGGTTGGCGACGACGTGCTGGGCGACGACCCGACGGTGCGGGCGCTGGAGCAGGCCGCCGCGGTGCGACTGGGCAAGCAAGCAGCGCTCTACGTACCCAGCGGAACGATGGCGAACCTGGTCGCGCTGCTGACGCACTGCGAGCGCGGCGACGAGGCGATCGTCGGCTCCGAGTCACACATCCTGCACCACGAAGCGACCGGCGCATCGGCGCTCGGCGGCATCAGCCTGCGCACCGCTCGCAACGACGATCGCGGCAGCATCGACGCCGACGAGGTGCGCTCATTGGTGCGACCGCCGGAAGCGCCGCAGACCACCCTCGTCTGTCTGGAGAACACACAGAACCGCTGCGGTGGTGCGGCGATCTCGCTGGCGGAGATGCGGGCCGTCGCCTCAGTCGCTCGCGAGGCGGGCGCGCAGGTGCATGTCGACGGCGCGCGCATCTTCAACGCTGCGACCGCGCTGGAGACGGATGCGGCGACGATCGCGGCGGAGGCGGACACCGTCTCGTTCTGCTTCTCGAAGGGCCTCGGCGCGCCGATCGGCTCGGTGGTCACCGGCCCGGCTGACTTCATCGAGCGCGCACGCACGATTCGGCGGCAGCTCGGTGGCGGGATGCGCCAGGTCGGACTGATCGCGGCGGCGGCACTCTACGCGCTGGAGCACAACGTCGAGCGGTTGGCGGAGGACCATGCGAACGCGAAGACGCTGGCTGACGGGCTCGCGGGGCTACCTCACGTCACGCTCGACCCTGGGACGGTTGAGACGAACATCGTGGTCTTTGACCTGGACGGCGTGGATGGTGCGGACTTCAGGCAAAAACTCGCCGATGAGGGCGTGCTGTGCAGCGCCTTCAGCCTGGCGCGCATGCGCATGGTCACCCACTTCGACGTCGACAGCGACAAGATCGACGAGGCGGTCGCTGCGGCCGGCCGCGTCCTGAAGGCGCTCTAGACGTTGGGGTCGCCGATCCGCCGCTCACGGTTCCTGCGCATCACTCTCGCGGGATTCGCTACCCTCACGCTCGGTGTCGCGTGTGTCGGTGGGTCGCAGCCAGACAACCAGGCGGTCGTCGGGGGCGTGCCCTTCGAGGCCGGCGAGCAGGCCGTCTACGCGCTACATGACAACAGCGGCGAGGTCGTCGCGCGGGGCACCCTCGCGGTTACTCGCGACGGCGATCAGTTGCTGCTGGCGCAGAGTTACACGCTCGTGGACGGTGACGGCGAGCCGACCGACGAGGTCCTCGTCACTGTCGATGCCACCTCGCTGACTCCGCTTCGCCTCGCCCGTACCGTGCAGACAGCAGACGGCGAGGACCGCTACGCGGCGGGCTACGAGGCCGTAAGCAACGACGCCGCGGCGGTCCTGCTCGATTCGACTATCGATGGCAACACTGAGCAGCGCGAACTCGAACTAGGCGAGAACTACTACGACAACGAGTGCTCGCTCTGGCTCTGGCGCACGCTCGACTTCGCCGATGGCTACGTGCAGCGCTATACGGCGGTCAACCACTTGGACCGCAACCAGCAGACCGTGATCCTGCGTGTGATCGACCGGCAGACCGTGGAGGTGCCGGCCGGTACCTTCGAGGCGTGGCGGCTCCAGGTGCGCAACGGGCGGGCGACACGCGTCGCGTGGATCAACGTCGATGCACCGCATCAGATCGTGCAGTGGGACAACGGCTCGATCGTCTTCCGGCTGAAAGAGTTCCACGCTGGCGGACGCTAGCGGGCGCTAACCGTCCGCCCAGAGACAGCCGCGACGCGCCGATCGAGCGTCGTCCTCGGTCGCCACGAGCACATCGCGTAGCGCCCCATCTTTCCGCCACGCCTGCGCGAGCCCCTCTTCGATCATGACCGCGTCGATCGAGAGCCCGGCGGGTGTGAAGAGATAGCGCAGCTCGCGGCTGAAGGGGTCCTGTAGGCGCTCGTCCGCCAGCAGCTGCACGCCGCCCGCCGTGAGCGCGGTCAGGTGGGCCGTCGCCGCCTCAGCGCAACGCTCGCCTCGCTCCGGCGCGTCGATGCCGAAGGCGCGGACACGCAGCAAAGTGGAGAGTGCCAGCACGTCCAGCGTGTCTCCATCGATCACCCGCTCGACCTCCACCGAGGTGAGCGCCAGCGTCGCGGTCGCGTACCACTGACCTGAGCGCAGCTCGATTGCGCTGGCGGCGGCGGTCACAGGATCGTCATCGTTCGCACTCCTCTGGCCGAAGGCGATCACTGAGAAGAGGATCAGCACCCCAAGGACGATCACCATGCGCCACAGGCGGGCGCGTCTGCGTGCCATGTTGCGGGGCCAGTCGGGGACGTATCGCCGTCGACCGCCGACGCCTCGTGGTGGGTCGGGACGGTTCATCGCCGTTGCCCGCTGCTAGCGGGGGAGGGAGCCGCCACGGGGCGGACGCCACGGCGCGGCTGGCTCGGCGGGAGGCGGGGGCGCGGCGCTCGTCGCCACCCGGGCCTTGAAGGTGCGCTCATCGGGTTCGAGCAGGCGGCCGTCGCCGAGCTCCTCGATGCGGTCGACGTGGTCGATCACGAACGGGTCATGCGTCGCCGTGACTACGGTGACGCCATCTCTGGCGACACCTCGCAGCAGGTCGAAGATCTGCTCCGCTGTGACGGAGTCGAGTTCACCGGTCGGCTCGTCCGCGATCACGATGCGCGGTCGGTTGGCGAGCGCACGAGCGACGGCGACGCGTTGCTGTTCGCCGCCGGAGAGTTCGTAGGGGCGGTGGTCGGCACGTCGGATGAGTCCAACCTGCTCCAGCAGCTCGCGCGTGCGCTCGCCGCGCTCACGCAGGCCGACGCCGGCAATACGCAGCGCGAGTTCGATGTTCTCTGCGGCGGAGAGCAACGGCAACAGTCCGAACGACTGGAAGACGAAGCCGATCATGTGCCGTCGCATCGAGGTGAGCTGGCGCTCGCTGAAGCTCGAGACCTCGTCGTCACCGATGTGGATCGTGCCGTCTGTCGGGCGGTCGAGGCCGGCGATCATGTTCAACAGCGTCGTCTTGCCCGACCCCGATCGGCCGACGATGGCGATGAACTCGCCCTCCGGGACATCGAAGGAGACCTCGCGCACGGCGCGGACATCGTTGCCCGCGAGCCGGAACGTGCGATCGACGGCGTCGATCCGGATGTCGAAGCGGTCGTCGGTCATGGTCTCCGCCACGGTCGTTCGTCCGGTTCGTCCGCGATCTCCGGCCGCACTTCCACGTGGTCATCGGTGAAGGTGATGCGCGCGCGTTCGCCGATGCGCAGCACGTCGATCAACTCGCGAGGGATCTGCAGCCGCCCGCTGCGGTCGACGACGGCGAACTCCTCGACGACCTCGCCTTCACCTCGCGAGAAGGCGGCGCGGCGAATCAACTCGGAGCTGGTGCGCCCGTCGCGCATCGAGACGACGCGATCGACGCGCTCGGAGATCGCGCGGTCGTGGGTGACGACGACGAGCGTGACGCCCATGTCCTCGTTGAGCTTGCGGAAGACCTCGAAAACCTGATCGGCGGTCACGCGGTCGAGTTCCCCGGTCGGCTCGTCGGCCAGCAGCAGCGGGGGGTCGTTAGCGAGCGCGACGGCGATCGCGACGCGCTGCTGTTCGCCCCCGGAGATCTGGTCCGGCTTGTTCTTGCGCCGGTGGATCATGCCGACCTCTCCAAGCAGGAAGAGTGCGCGTCGCTGGGCCTGCTTCCGGGTCGCGCCTTCCAGGATCATCGGCACTTCGACGTTTTGCTGTGCGTTCAGGTACGGGATCAGGTTGCGGCCGGTCTGCTGCCAGATGAACCCGACCTCCTGGCGTCGGTAGTCGACGAGGTCATCCTCGGTCGTGGTCAGCAGGTCGCGGTCGCCGACTCGTACCTGCCCGGCGGAGGGCTTGTCGAGGCCAGCGAGGATGTTCAGCAGCGTGCTCTTGCCCGAGCCCGACGCGCCGACGATCGCCATCATCTCACTGCGCGCGACCTTGATGTCGAGCCCACGCAGAGCGACGACCTCAAGATCGTCGCTCTTGTAGATCTTGAACAGGTCCTCGCAATGGATGTAGGGGGTATCGGCCGTGCGATCGCTCACCATGGGCGTCAGGCGTCACCAATCCTCAGCGCGCGGTGGACAGCGAGGCGCCAGTAAAGTAGCACCACCGCTCCAATCGTCACAATAAAGACCGAACCCAGCACGCCCCACGCGACGAAGACAGATGGCCACGAGATGCCGAGCACGAACGGCGGGAAGACCTCTTGCCCGCGCTCGTCCGTGCCGAGGAAGCCCATCATCATTCGCCCGACCTGGATGCCGACGACGGTGCCGAGTCCCATCCCCGTGACGATCACGAAGAGGTGCTCGAACGTGACCAGCGAGAACACCTGCCAGCGTGAGAATCCGAGTGTGCGCAGGATTGCGAACTCCAACGCGCGTTCCTGCGCAGTGAGGTACGAGTAGACGAGAAAGCCGATCGCCGACAGCAGCAGCACGGCCCCGAACGCGATCGCGAGGATGCCCTGCCAGCCTGCGGCAACCAGCGGGTCTTCCTGCTGCAACAGTCGCGTCGAGTCGATGTCCATCAGCAACGCTGGACGGAAGCGTTCGCTGTCGAGCACCGACCGCAGCTCGGTCGGGTCGTCCGTCGCATACCAGACCTCGGTCGGCGTGGCCGGTGCAATCGAGGGTGAGGCGTTGTTCACCGCCAGCAGGCGGCTAAGATCGACGACGGCGATCGTCTCGGAGTTCTTCCCGAAATCGGTGGTCGGGAAGAACTCGAAGGTGCCGGCCAGGATCCCTCGTGAGTATTTCTGGCCGCTAAAGATGTCGGCGCGGTCTCCGACCTCGAGTTCCAGCAGTGCTGCCGCGGCGTTGTCGAGGTAGAACGCCATCAACTCGCCGTCGGTCACCTGTCGCAGCCCGCGCGTACCCGGCTGCCGCACTGAGACACCGGACCAGTCGAGGCGGGTCGACCGCTCGAAGCCCGGGGGACCGTCGGGGTTGCTCCTCGCGGAATCTCCTACCGAGTAGGGGAGGAAGTCGCGGATCACCTCGAAGCCATCGATCGTCGAGAAGTCCTTCACCAGCACGGCGCCGTCGAACTGCGCGACCCTGAGCACGGCGTCCGGAACCGCGGGTGCCAGGTCGCGCCGCGTGCGAATCGGTTCGGCGACGAAGTCGTCCTCGGTCGGCGGGACCGGCTCGTTGGCTGTCGCCAGCACAGAGCCGAAGAGCACACGCCCGAATGAGCGGGCGATGTTGCCCTGCGGCTCGACGAAGTAGGCGTGCAGCGTCAGCGGGTTGGTCAGCGGTTCGCCCCGCACCGGCCCAAAGCGCTCCGTCATCTCCAGGATGTCGCGGGAGATGAAACGCCATTCCTCGCTCGTCGGGTCGTCAGGTCCGAGTTCGGCGAAGAGGGCGTTGAAGTAGCGCCCGTTTGCATCGCGCACGGTGATGCCAACCCGCATGGGGCCACGGATATCGGGCGTCTTGATCCAGATGCCGACCTGGCGTGCATCGACCGGCAGTGGCACGCCCTGGAGCTTCGCCTGATTGTCCTGGAGCGTGGTCGCGATCTCATTCAGCGTCTGTTCGGAGAAGTCATCGCGGAAGTACCCGACGTTGGCGATAGTCTCCGAGTCGATGCCAAGGAACTCGATGTTCGCGAACCCGGACTGCGTCGTGATCCGTCCTCCGATGCGGGCGATCGGGGACACGGCGGTGGCGTGCACGTTGCTGACGGCGGTGCGGAACGCGATCTCGCCGCCGCCGGAGAGGGTGCGCAGGTCGGCGGCACGCACATCGGCACCTACCGAGTACGAGGCACGATCGTCGTAGGACTGCTGCAGCGTCTGGCGGAAGGACGCGCCGAACATGCCGACGCCGGTAGCGAACATCAGCAGCAGGATCAGCCGTGTGTAGTGGCCGGGATTGCGGACCAGCGAACGCATGCCCACGAGGACCGCGACGCTG
The DNA here is from genome assembly GCA_034406555.1 of Dehalococcoidia bacterium. Classification (GTDB taxonomy): domain Bacteria; phylum Chloroflexota; class Dehalococcoidia; order UBA2979; family UBA2979; genus SHYR01. Next base: position 8,240 of record DASCRM010000068.1, read on the forward strand.
TTCGTCATGCCGACTACTGCGGCGATCACCCGCAGTACCACCGGGAAGAGGCGCAGGAAGACGATCCCGACCGTCAGCAGGAAGACCGAGGGGGTGAGTAAGAGGAACGGGTCCGCCTGCACCTCGCCGAAGAGCGACTCCGTGAAGAGCTCCTCTTGCTGGGAAAGTTGCCAGAAGACGACGGCGCTCACCATCACGAGCGCGACATCGAGGTAGTAGCGCATGAAGAGCGGCGTCCCGCGCGGGCGAGCGGTCGATTGCTTCAGATCGACCATCGTGCGGCGTGTTGCGCGCCATGAGGGCAGCATCAGCGCGCTGAATGCGATCACCGCGCCACCGAGGGCCAGCAGGTAGGCGGCCGAGGAGATGTTCACCTCCAGCAGACCGCCGCCGGAGAGGCTCGCGAACTCCGGCGTGCGACCGAGCGCGGCGATCACCGTCGCTGCGATCGGCGGACCGGTCGCAGCCGCAACCACCGCGAGCAGCAGCCCCTCGATGCCGTACTGAAACAGCAGCTGCCCGGTCGTCGCGCCCCGGCTCCGCAGCAGTGCCAGCTCCGACGCCTGCCGCTCCACCAGCATCGTGGAGACCATCACGAGGTAGTAGGCGACGATGCCGCCGATCTGAAGCAAGAGCACGAGCAGCGGCAGCCGCGTGAAGAACAGTTTCTGGTCGTAGGTGTCCAGCACGTCTACGAGCGCCGTCTCGACGTGCAGGCGGTCCTCATCGCCGGAGAGCGTGCGTTCCAGCATGCTGACAGCCGATGCGAGCGGTGGTCCGTTGCGCGAGTTCAGCATCTCTGTCTCGACCTGGTAGAGCGTGTCGTAGTCGGCCGACACGCCGACGGCGAGGTCGACCATGGCGCCGAAGAAGGTCGCCTCCGGGACGATGAAGGCCAGGGTGTCCCAGCTGCGCGTGCGACGGTCAATCACCTCGTCGGCGCCGCCCCAATAGCGGCCGTTCGGGTCGATCTGCTGGATGATGCCAACGACCTCGACCCTGAGTGGCACCGCCTCTTCGTCCCAGAAGGGGCAGATGTCGAAGCGCTGCCCGATCTCGACGCCGGTGGTGGTCGCGGTCTCCAGGCCGATTGCGACGGGGATCGGCTCGCTGCCGCCGGAGGGGAACGCTCGCGGGAACTCGCCGAAGATCACCTCGACCTCGCGCTCAAGCTCGGAGCGGAAGCGCAATACGGAGCGGTCGCGCCCCGCATCATCGAAGTCGACATCCGTGCCGGGGGCGGTTGGATAGAACGTCGCGCTGGTGCCCATCCGCACAAGCGAGCTGGAGGTCTCGCCGAGCGCGGCCGCGACGCCACGGTCAACGACTTCTCGCGAATTGCTGTACTGCACGCGGTCCACGCCCTGGTTGCTCTGCAGCACCTTGAGGTCGAGGTCAGACGTCGATTGCTGCTCGAGGGCGAAGTCGAGCCCGAGGTCGCGGATCGCGTCCGAGTAGATCGCGGTGGAGGAGAGCGTCGCGGCGGCGACGATCGTCCCAATCACCACGCTGAGCAACAGGCGCCAGTTTCCGGCCATGCGGCGGATGGCGATTACCGGGAGGGATCTGAAATGGATCATTCGCGAGATTCTACGATCGGAACGTGCTTACGGATCGCAGGCGGGTACCGGCATGGCCGCTATACTGCGGTCGTTGCGGGGTGGGTTGATGCCTTCGAAAGCTCCTGAACGCGCCCCACTGCTGCTTGTCCTCGACTCCCACGGCATCATCTACCGATCGTATTTCGCGCTGCGCGACACGATGACGTTGCGACGCACCGGCGAACCAGTGTGGGCAGTCTACGGGTACGCGAGCACGTTGCTTTATGTGCTGAACGAACTCAAGCCCACGCACGTGATCGCCGCATGGGACGCGCCCGGCGGCACCTTTCGGCACGACGCGGACGCGGAGTACAAGGCGACGCGCGCCCCCACGCCCGACGATCTGCCACCGCAGATGGACCGCGTGCGTAGCCTGCTGGATGCCTTCCGCATCCCGGTGATCGAGGTGCCCGGCTACGAGGCCGACGATGTCGTCGGCGCGCTCGCGACGCAGGCATCCGAGTCGGGCGTCGAGATGGTCGTGATGACGCTCGACAACGACATGGTGCAGCTCGTCGAGCCCGGCGTGCGCGTCTACATGTATCGCCCCTACCAGCGCGACTACGTGATGTACGACGAGGCGAAGGTGCGCGAGCGCTGGGGCTTCGAGCCCGATCAGATCCGCGACTACAAGGCGCTGGTCGGCGACAACTCGGACAACATCTCGGGTGTGAAGGGTATCGGCGAGAAGGGTGCGAAAACGCTGATCGAGCAATGGGGCAGGGTCGAGGAGATGATTGACCACCTCGAAGAGCTGAAGCCGCCGCGAGCGCAAAAGGCGCTCGATGCCGGTCGCGAGGACGCGATCCATTCCAAGTTCATGGCGACGATCGTGCGCGATGTCCCCGGCGTCGATCTCGACCTCGACACCTCGCAGGTGAGCGACTACGACCGCGACGCGGTGCTGGAGATGTTCCGCGAGCTGGAGTTCCGCTCGCTCGTCTCGCGGCTGCCCGCACACGCCTCGGACACGCCCGCGCCAGGCGAGCGAGCGCAGCCGGCCACGGTCACCGTCGAGGCCCGCGAGTACCAGGTCGTCACCACGAAGAAGGATCTCACCGCGATGGTGAAAGCCGTGCGCAGTGTCGGTCGCTTCGCCTTCGAGGTCGTCGCCGACGACGAGCATCCGATGCGCGCTTCCGGCTCGCTGGTTGGCATCGGCATTTCCGTCGCCAGCGCGAAAGGCTGGTACGTCCCGTTCGGGCACACGCAGGAGCCGCCACCACCGATCGAGGGCCAGCAGGAGATGGAGGTGGAAGCGCCCGATCCGCTGCCTGCTCTCGACCAGCTGACACAGGCGGTCGTCCTGAAGGCGATCGCTCCGCTGTTCACGAGCGACAAGATCGAGCGTGTCACGCACAACGCGAAGGCCGGGGAGCTCGCGTTCGGTGAAGCCGAGAGCGGATTCTCGTTCGAGGTCGGCTTCGACACGATGGTCGCCGCCTACCTGCTGGGCGACTCGAACGTCACCGTGCGTGCGCTGGCCTTCGAGCGGTTGGGGCAGGAGCTGGTCGAGCCGAAGACGCTGCTCGGTACCGGGCGCAAGGCGATCCCGTTCTCTCGCACCTCGCCGGAGGACTGCGCGCATCTTGCGGCGGGCAACGCTGACATGGCGCTGCGGCTGACTGCGGAGCTGGCTGGGGAGCTGGAGGCCGGCGGCGTGCGCGAGGTCTTCGAGCAGATTGACATGCCTCACGTTGCCGTGCTCGCGCGGATGGAGCGGTACGGCCTCGCGCTCGACCTGCCGGTACTCGACCAGCTTCGCGACGAGCTTGAGGAAGGCATCGGGACTGCCGAGCGCGCCGTCTTCGAGGCGGTCGGCCACGAATTCCAGATCGGCTCGCCGCAGCAGCTCTCGCACGTGCTGTTTGAGGAGATCGAGCTGCCGACGACGCGCAAGACCAAGACCGGCTACAGCACCGACGCGAACGCGCTCGAACCGCTGCGCCACGACCACCCCGCGGTCAACGCCGTGCTCGAGTGGCGCGAGCTGACGAAGATCAAGTCGACATACGTCGATACGTTGCCGAAGCAGATCAATTCGCGCACTGACCGCGTTCACACGGTCTTCTCGCAGGTGACGGCCGCCACGGGCCGGCTCTCCTCGAATGACCCGAACCTGCAGAACATCCCGGTGCGCGGGGAGGCGGGGGCCGTCGTGCGCCGCGCCTTCATCGCGAAAGACTGCGGCAAGCAGCCGATCTATCTCTCCGTCGACTACTCGCAGATCGAGCTGCGGGTGCTCGCGCACATCTGTGGCGACGACGAGCTACGGCGTGCCTTCGACGCGGGTGAGGACATTCACGCTTCGACCAGCTCGCGCGTCTTCGGCGTCCCGCTCGACGAGGTGACGACCGAGATGCGGCGGCGGGCGAAGGTCTTCAACTTCGGCGTGCTCTACGGCCTCACAGCCTTCGGGCTCTCGCAGCGCGAGGGCATTCCGCGCGACGAAGCGGAGGAGTTCATCACGAACTACTTCGAGGCGTACCCCTCCGTCGCGGAATGGCGCGACCAGACCGTCGACGAGGCGCGCGCGCGCGGCTACTCGGAGACGCTGACGGGGCGACGGCGCTACATCCCGGACCTGCGCGCCAGCAACCGCAACCGGCGGATGGCGGCAGAGCGGATCGCGATCAACATGCCGATCCAGGGCACGGCGGCGGACATCATCAAGATCGCGATGAACCAGATCGACGTGGAGATGACCGCGCGACAGGAGCAGGGCAAGCTCGCCCGCATGGTGCTGCAGGTGCACGACGAGCTGATCTTCGAGCTACCGACGGCGGAGCTGGAGGAGGTGCGCGAGATTACTCAGCGACTGATGCCCGCCGCGCTGGAGCTTTCCGTGCCGCTGGACCTCGAAGAGAAATGGGGTCCGTCCTGGGGTGAGCTGGAGTGACCACCGGCGTTCGTGAGGGCGCTCTACCCGATGCCCGAACTTCCCGAAGTCGAGACGATTCGACGCGACCTGGAGCCGCTGATCGCCGGCCGCTCGATCACCGCTGTCGCGATCGCCGGAGATGCGGAGCGGCTGGCCGTGACGCACTCGCCTCGGGCGCTCGAAGGCCAGCTCACAGGTCGCCGGATCGAGGCGCTGGGACGTCACGGCAAGTACATGCTCGCCTCGCTCGACGACGAGCGAGTGTGGGTGATTCACCTGCGCATGACCGGGTTGCTCCTGCACCGGCCGGCAGACGCAGAGCCCGGGCGCTTCGAGCGTGCCCGCATCGACCTCGATGACGGGAACTCGCTGCGCTTCAACGACATGCGCAAGTTCGGCACGTGGCACCTCGTGGAGGAGTCCGGCGATGCGATGCCGAACACCGGGCCAGACGCGCTCTCGCCGCAGTTCGATGGTGCGTGGCTGCGCGAGCAGTTCGGGACGCGTGGCACGAGCGTGAAGGCAGTGCTGCTGGATCAGAAGATCGCGGCGGGCGTCGGCAACATCTACGCGGACGAGGCGTGCTGGATCGCGCAGATCGACCCGCGCACGTCGGCACGGACTCTCG
>DASCRM010000069.1:0-6498 GCA_034406555.1 Dehalococcoidia bacterium
AGCAAGACCAAATAGGGGAGCGATGGGGTGTCCGGCCCCGCTCCCGGGTAGGTCGCTGGAGGCGATGGGTAACTGTCGTCCTAGATGGATGGTCGTCGCCCCTCTTCGGAGGGGTACAGAATTCGGCTTACAGGCCCCCTGACACTTCAACTCTCTTCCGCTGCGGCTAGTCGAGGCCCCAGCTCACGCCGTAGAGGCGCATGTCCAGCCTGCGGGCGACCGCGCGTGCCGCGGAGTTGTCCCAGCTGGTGCTGTAGAGCGGCACGCGGCCCTGACGCAGCAACTCCGCCGCCCGTGCGTGGATCACCCGCGTCGCATAGCCACGCCTGCGGTGACCCTCGAGTGAGTCGACACCCGCCTCGACGCCGCTCCCGGGGGCGGTGCCGGGCCTGTGCGAGCTGAAGCAGATGGAGACCGCGCGGTCGCCCTCGACGATGCCAAAATAGGGCTGGCGCTAGTCCACCTCAGTCGGTTGCCCCAGCTCCCAGCCACGTAAGTCGGCGAGCAGCGCGCGGTGGTCGCTGTCGATGCTGACGACCTCACCGGGTGACGCTGGCCCGGGCGAATCGATCACGAAACATTGGCCCGACCCGCCGCCGGTAATCGGGCGTGCTCGCTGAGCAATTCGCGCACGGTTGCCGCGTAAGGGGGCTCGGCCTCAAGGTCGTCGCCGAGCGTGTCGCCTTCGATCAGCGCCTCAATGGCTCGGCGATTGCGTTAGGCACATCGTCGCGGATCGCTCCGAGCGAGCCCTGCGCGGTGCGTGTGACGCCGAAGCGGCCTGGGCGCGGCTCGCCGGGCTCGTTGACTGCGTGCATCCGCTCGCGGGCGTCGAACAGTGACCGCGACGCGGTGCGCAGCTCCGCAAGTTCGAGCGGCGAGAGCGTCAGGTGTCGCGCTCCATCAGCGTCTCACCTCGCCCGACGACCTTGTCGACATCGATCACCAGCGCCTCGCCCTTGCGCTCCGGGTCGCGGTCGAGCTCGAATTCCGGGGAGGCGTCGAAGATGACGTTACGCTCGGTCTCGTCATCCTCGATGCGGGCGCGGCCGAGGAACTGCCAGGCGGTGCGCGTCTCCGGGTCGCGGTAGAGCAGCGCCACCTTCGGGCTTGCACCGACGGCGTTCGGGGGGCGGCCATCCGGGTTGCGTGCCCAGACGGCCAACTGGTTGGAGCTACACCCGCATGGTGCCGCGGAAACTGATATGCGGCTGCCCATCGGCGTCGGCGTACGACATGATCACCGGGGTGCGGTTCATCAACGCGCCGTCCAGCGCTTCCTTCATCTCGTCGGTCAGTTCAATCACTTGGCCCCCTCGGCACGCAGCCCATGTGCGGCAGGCCTATGCGCAGTAGTTTGTACGGCGCCCCAGACCCTCGCGGCAAGGCAGGCCACCGTGAGCCTCCGCGCGAGCGGCGGTACGATGCCCGCATGAGCGCACGAGGCGACTGGCGCGATGGTCTGCCCGCAGGGGCAGACCGCTCCGATCTGCCCTCCGAGGTGGGGGCAGTGCAGTTCGATTCGCGCGCCGTCCAGCCGGGCGACCTCTTTATCTGCGTCGTTGGCGCGAGAGCGGATGGGCACGACTTCGCCTCCGCGGCCGTCGATGCGGGTGCGGTCGCGCTTGTCGCCGAGCAGGGCAGGGGCGAGGCGCTGCAGGCGCTCAGCGTCCCGGTTGTTGAGGTGGCAGACAGCCGCCGCGCGCTCTCCTCGATCGCCGCGGCGCACGAAGGCTTCCCCGCCCGGCGGCTCACCGTCGTCGGCATCACCGGCACGGATGGGAAGTCGACGACCTGTTACCTCGCCGCTGCCGCGCTCGAAGGCTGCCGCGTGCCGACGGGGATGATCACGACGATCGGATCGCGCATCGACGGGCGTGATGTGCCCAACCCGACGCGGCTGACGACACAAGAGGCGCCGTTCATTCAGCGTCTGTTCGCGGAGATGGTGGAGGCCGGCTGCACCCACGTTGTAGTGGAGGCGACCTCGCACGGCCTCGAGATGCTGAGGCTGGAGGACTGCGAGTTCGACGTCGCGGTCTTCACCAACCTCTCGCCGGACCACCTCGACTTTCACGGCACGTTCGAGGCTTACCGGGCGGCCAAGCTGCGCCTCTTCGAGATGCTCGACGAGCCGACGACGAAGCAGGTGCAGCGCGTCGCAGTCGTCAACAGCGGGAGCAGCGCGGGGCGACACTTCGCCGACGCTAGCCGCGCTCCGCTACTCACCTATGCCGTCGATGGGCGGTCGGACGTGAACGCTATGGACGTCCAGCTCTGGTCTGACGGCGCTACCTTCGCGCTGGAGATCGGTGACGAGACGATCGATGCCAGCGTGCGACTGCCCGGCGATTTCAACGTCGCCAACGCGACGGCGGCGCTCGCCACCGTGCAGGCGCTGGGCCTCGACGTGATGCTCGCGGCTGGAGGCGTCGCCACCTGCGAGGGCGTTCCGGGCCGCATGCAGCGCGTGGTCGGCGCTCCGTTCGATGTGGTCGTCGACTACGCGCACACGCCGGAGGGGATGAAGCACGCGCTCGCCTCGCTCGGCGAGGTCGTCGAGGAGCGCGTGATCGTCGTCTTCGGCTGCGCGGGGGAACGTTCGCCGGACCGTCGCAGTGGCCTCGGTGCGGTCGTCGCGGAGCTGGCCGGTTTCGCGATCCTGACGGAGGAGGATCCGCGCTCCGAGGATCCGGACGCGATCATCGACGAGATCGCGCACGCGATGACGATCGCCGGGGCGAACGAAGGCGACCATTTCGAGCGCGTGCCCGATCGACGCGAGGCGATCGACTGCGCCCTCGCGCTCGCGCAGCCGGGCGACCTCGTACTGCTCGCGGGGAAGGGACACGAGTCCTCGATCGAACGCGCCGATGGGGCGATCGAGTGGGATGAGCACGCCGTCGCGATGGAGCTGATCGCTGCGCGCTTCGGCCCGGTCGCGTAGAGTCACCGTTCATCGCAGAGGGGGAGCATCGTGACGCTAGCCGAAGACAAGATTGCCGGGTTGGTCAATGAGGACCTGGCTCACCTGATCCATCCGCAGTACTACGCCCCGGAGCACCAGGAACCGGTGATCTTCGATCACGGCGAGGGTGTCTGGCTCGTCGATGTGCGCGGCAAGCGCTACATCGATGGCCTCTCTTCGCTCTGGAACGTCGCCGTCGGACACGGCCGGACGGAGCTCGCGGAGGCCGCTGCCACGCAGATGAACAAGGTCGCGTTCACCAACAACTACACCGGCTTCTCGAACGTCCCTGCGATCGAACTCGCCGCGAAGGTCGCCGACCTCACCTACGACAACCTCACCGGCGTCTACTTCACGAACTCCGGCTCGGAGTCGAACGAGGGCGCGCTGAAGACGGCGAGGTTCTACTGGAACCTCCGCGGGAAGCCCTCGAAGGTGAAGCTGATCGCCCGCGAGCGCGCCTACCACGGCGGCACGCTGGCAACCTCTGCAATGACCGGGTTGCCACCGTTCTGGAAGTACTTCGGCCCGCTGCCCGCCGAGATCGTGCACACCGCGCAGCCCGACAACCTGGAGTGCGCCTGCGAGCCGAACAGCGACGGCGAGTGCGCGCACTGGCTGGAGGCCGCGATCCTGCGTGAAGGCGCGGACACCGTCGCCGCGTTCATCGCGGAGCCGGTGAAGGGCGCCGGTGGCGTCTGGACGCCGTCCCCTGAGTACTTCAAGCAGATCCGCGAGATCTGCGATCGCTACGAGGTGCTCTTCATCGCCGATGAGGTGATCACGGGCTTCGGTCGCACCGGCCGCTGGTTCGCGCTTGAGCACTGGGACGTGCAGCCGGACATCCTCTCGGTCGCGAAGGCGATCACCTCCGGCTACGTGCCGATGGGTGCGTTCATCGTCAGCACGGAGATCATGGAAGCGCTGCAGGACCTACCGCCGGACGCTCGCTTCATGCACGCGTACACGAACAGCGCACACCCGACGGCCTCTGCGGTCGCCCTGCGCAACCTGCAGATCTACGAGGACGAGAACCTCGTCGAAAACGCCGGGGTGATGGGCCAGCGGATGATCGATGGGCTGACCGCGGCGATCGGCGGCAACGCCCACGTCACCAACCTGCGCAACCTCGGACTGATCGCTGGGCTCACCCTCGTGCGCGACGCTGAGAGTGGCGAGGCGTACGACACTGCGGAGGGGATCGGCGGCAAGGTCGCGCGCCACATGCGCGAGGAAGACAGCGTGATCACCCGCTTTGTCGGCGACCAGATCGTGCTCGCACCTCCGCTGATGGTGAACGACGACGAAGTCGACCAGGTCGTGGGGGCCGTCGAGGCGGCGATCAACGCGGTCACGGGATAACGAGCAGACACCTCCTAATTGACGTGAGCGAGCCATGCTCGCTATCGTCGTGGGCAGGAAGGGAGGTGATGTTCAATGGGCGATAGTTCTAGTCGGAGGGTCATGACCCACCGAGGCATCTTCTCCAAGGAGGCTTCCTCCTGAGAGGATGCTGCCGGGCGTCATGGCCCGATCGACTTTACAGAGACGCCCCGGAGATCCCGGGGCGTTTCTGTGTCTGGTCGTATCGAGTGCCCTGAGGCAGGGTCGTCTGGAACAGTGGGACGTTCGGTCAGTTCCGGGCGCACCGATCTGGGATACTTCCTCCCGAATCCTGAAGTGGTGCCGATGGCTCCGTTCGACCTCGACGCGTATCACGAGCAGCGACGCTCGACCGATGTTGGCGCGACGGTGCGGTACCGCGAGCAGAGCGGCTCGACGATGGACGATGCACGGGCCGGGGCCGAGGCCGATGAGCCCTGCGGCTCCGCCTACGTCGCCGGCAAGCAGTCGGCTGGGCGCGGGCGGCAGGGCCGCCAGTGGGTCTCGCCGCTGGGCGCTGGCCTCCACGTCACCTACCACCTCTGCCCGCCGAAGAGCGACCGCACCCCGCTGCTGAGCGTCGCGGGCGCACTGGCCGCGGCCGACGCGATCCGCGAGACGAGCGGGCTGCGCAGCGACTTGAAGTGGCCGAACGATGTGCTCTACGAGGGGAAGAAGCTCTGCGGCGTGCTGGCGGAGGCTCGCCACGGCGAGCGGCTGGACGTATTCCTCGGGATCGGCATCAACGTGCGGGTCGCCTCCGACATGCCGGACGAGGTGCGGGCGATCGCCACGAGCATCGAGCAGGCAGGTGGCGCGGTTCCCTCGCTGGAGGCGTTGCTCGCGGCGCTCTCGGCGGCGCTGCAGGGCTGGACGTGGCGCACCGCAACCGACCCGGACGGCATGGTCGCGGAGTGGCGCTCGCGGCTGGTGACGCTCGGGCAGCGCGTCACACTGGCTGCGCCAGCGGGTGAGGTGACGGGCGAGGCCGTCGATGTGACGGACCACGGTGAGCTGGTTTTGCGCCTCGATAGTGGGTTAACGCAGTCGTTTTCTGCCGGTGACGTGACGACGGTATAGCGTGACCGGCGAGCGAGAGGGCGAAGCATGACGGACACGGTCTTCGATGAGGCAGCCGGCGTGTTTGCGCGGCAGATCAGTACCTTTGACCTCGGCGACCACTCGTACGTCGTCGTCGTGGGTGACAGGGCCGCGGTGATCGACCCGCAGCGAGATGTCGAGCGCTTCGACGACGCGCTCTCGGAGACCGGCGCGCGGCTCGTCGCCGTGTTTGAGACGCACATGCACAACGACTACGTCGCCGGCGGGCGCATCCTCGCCGACCGCCACGGCGCGACCTGCTACGTGCTGGCCGGCAGCGAGGCGACCTTCGAGCACGAGGCGCCGAGCGATGGCGACCGCGTTGCGATCGGCGAGTGGCAGCTCGCCGCGATGCTCACGCCGGGGCACACACCGACGCACACGAGCTACTGCCTACTCTCCCCGGCGGGCGAGGCGGTGGCCGTTTTCTCCGGGGGCTCGATGCTCGTTGATGCGATCGGGCGCAGCGATCTGCTCGGCCCGGACCTCGCCGGAGGGCTGGCCCGCCAGCAGTTCCACTCCGGGCATCGACTGGTCGGCGAGCTGCCGGACGCGGCGAGTGGGCAGCCGACCCACGGGGCGGGGTCGTTCTGCGCGATCACGACCACGGGCGACGGGACGAGATCGACGATCGAGCGCGAACGCCTGCAGAACCCCGTGCTGACAGCCGCGGACGAGGACAGCTTCGTCCAGGAACAGCTAGCCGGGGCGACGCTCTTCCCCGCGTACTACGCGCGGATGGCGCCGCTCAATCGCGCCGGCCCGGGCCCGATCGTTGATGCTCCGCTGCCGCGTCTGAGCCCGGACGAACTCGCCGCGGTTGATGACGCGACATGGGTGGTCGATGTCCGCATCTCACTGCTCGTCGGCGCGGGGCATTTCCCGGGCTCGACCAACGTGCCCGCCAGCGACGACCTAGACGCCTATGTCGGCTGGATCGTGCCGTGGGGTGCTTCGATCGTGCTGGTGACGTCGGACGACGCCGAACTCGCGCAGGCGGCGTCGTACTGGGGCGCATCGGTATCGACTCGCTCATTGCCGCGGTC
>DASCRM010000070.1:0-4998 GCA_034406555.1 Dehalococcoidia bacterium
AGAGGTAGTTTTCCTCGGTCTTGCCGAAGGCGGATGCATACGGATCGGCGCTGACATCGAAGAACTGCACCGCATCGAAGCGACGCTCGATGAACGCATCGACGAGGTACATCGGCTGTTCGCCCGCAGCGAGGAGATCCACGATGTTCTGCTGCATGGGCCAGCTGTGATGCGTGAACTGTGAGCTCAGATCGCTGTCGAATGGCGTGTACACCTCGTGGGTGCGCGCGTAGTCGCGCAACGCGACGGGCACGGCGACGAAGGTGGCCGTCGGATAGGTGGTGGGCAGAGGCACGGCGCGTTCCTCGACGAACGACCGGATGGGTCCGGTGTGCACCGCCCCGATGAGCAAGGCGTAGGCCACGATCCCCGACAGCAGCGCCCGCGGACGACGACGTGCCATGCGATGTGCGAGCGCGAGCAGCATCGCCACGCCCCAGAGCATGCCGATGTACTGATTGATTTCACCGCCCTGCTTGCGGCGAGCGGTGAAGGCGGCGGGGAACTGGAGCACAAGGAAGAGCAAGATGAGCAGCAGCAAAGCCTGAGCAAAAGCGGGCACGTTTCGTGGTTCGGCCCGCGTCGAGCGACGCACGACGTTGCGCAGATCACGCGAGACGTCGCTGCGCCACGCGTTCGCGCTGCCGGGCCACCCGCGCTGCGGCCGGGTGAGCACGAACCCGAGGGCCGCGAGCAGCACCAGCGAGAGCGGCGACACCAGGAGGTTGCGGAGCTCCTGGAGGTAGGCGAACACCTTGGCGTCGCGCATGTGGCGCCCGGGCATCGTGAGCAGGAAGTAGATCGCCCACCCCTTGCTCAGCACCTCGACCACCGCGAGCGTCACGATGTTCGTGAGCGCGAGGCCGAGCCCGAAGCGGGACCAGATCCGCCGCGTGGTGGCGCCGCGCACCATCCACCACGTGAGCGCGACCACCGCCGCCAGCACCGCCCCGACGGTGCTCTGCTTCGTCCACAAGCCGGCCGAGAAGAGCAGCACAGCGGGCCACACGGTCGCGTGCTCGCGCGCGACCGAGCGCGCCAGCACGCACAGCCCGAGTAGTGCGAAGCACCACGCCAGCTGGTCGGCGCGACCTTCGTAGAGGAGATGGCGGTAGTCGGTGCTCACGAACCACCACGCGCACCCCGCGAGCCCGATGCCGCCGAAAGCGGCCACCGCCCGTTCGGCAAGGCGCGCGCCGCGGCCGAGTCCTGACGCGGCGACCACGCCGACGCAGGTGGCCGACGTCAGTCCGGCGAGCGTGCTGACCGCGATCGGCCAGCCGTCCCACCACATCGTGCGGTACAGCAGGCCGAGCACCGAGGGGTACAGCGGCGTGTACAGATGGCCCGTGTACTGCTCGGCCGGATCGCCGTAGATCCAGTGCCCGAACGAGATCGCCTTGCCGTCGTTGGCCACCGTCTGGGCCCAGCCGAGGTCGGGGTAGCGGATCGACGCGAGGCGCCAGAGGGTCACGAGGATGCCGGCCAGCACCGACAGCCCGATGATCGCGGGCAGTGCGCTGTGCACCACACGCAACGCGTGCACCGCGCGCTCGGCGATGGCCGCATTGAGCGGCTCATCGGCGGCCGGCTGATCGTCGACCGGCTCGTCGGTCGGGTCAGCTCCGACCGGCACCGAACGCTCGCTTCGCCGCAGTGAGCAGACCCTGACGAACCGGCCGGCGGTGCTCGGACGCACCCTTGTGCTCGCCGCGATTGGCAAGGAACCAATCGAACGACTCGGCGAACATCTCGTCGGTGGAGTACTTCGGCTGCCATCCGAGCTCGGTCGTGGCGCGCGTGATGTCGAACCACAGCGACTTGCCGTACATGATCCAGTGGTAGGGCGCGAAGGGCGTCAGCTTGGCCGCCGAGGTGGCCTTCATCGCCAAGGTGGTCGGTGCCGCGGGAAGGCTTCGAACCCGAGAGCGCGAGCCGGCGTGCGCCACGAGGCCTTCGAGGGCTTCGCTCATGCTGCCGAACTCCGCCGCACCGATGTTGTACGTGCGCGGGCCGGGGCATTCACCGGCACGGATGCAGGCGTCGGCCAGATCGGCGGCATGGACGAACTGATAGATGTTGTCGCCCTTGCCGAGCACGAACACGTCGGCTCCGTCGGCGACCCAATCGAATACGATCGAGAAGATGCCGAGCCGCCCGTGGCCGAGGATGGTGCGCGGGCGGATGATCGACACGTCGAGCCCGCGGCTCGCGCGCACAGGAGCTCGGCTTCGTATTTGGCCCACCCGTAGGACTCGGCGGGCGATGGTGGCGTGGACTCGTCGACCGGGTTGCGCACCGGCACGCCGAACACCGCCGACGAAGACGTGTGCACGACCTTCGACGTTCTCGCGGCGCAACATGCATCGAGCAGCACCTGCATGCCATGCACGTTGACGTCGTTGAACAGCGCGGGGTCGCGCGCGAGCGGGACCTGTGCGACGTTGTGGAACACCACGCCGACGCCGTCGACCGCCGTGGCCACCGCGTGCGGGTCGCGTATGTCACCTCGCACGAACTCCATCGATGAGGGTCGGTCGGGCGAGTCCTCGAGGTCGAGCAGCCACACCTGGTGCCCGCGCGTCGCGAGCTCACCGGCCAACATCGATCCGAAGTATCCGCTTCCACCAGTGACGAGTGCCAGCACCGGCAGCGGGAGATCGAGCCACCGGTGCAACGCGCGTGCGACATCGTCGGGCTCGCCCGTGCGCACATCGACGCCGGCGGCGCGCACGATCGACCCGAGCACGAAGGCGCTTATGCACACGCCGAGGCGGACCACGGTGGACGTGCCGCGAACGCGTGCGTCGACGAAGTCGAGCGTCCACGCCAGGCGCAGCGGTTGCTCCGCCACGGCCTCAGGGAAGGAGGCGGAGAGGATGGTGCGAGCGATCGCCGCGTCGACATCGCGGGCGCGAACGATCATGACTCGAGACGCTGAGCCACCGGCGATTCGGTCACACACTTCACATGCACGGTGTCGAACCCTAGCCGAGCCCCCACAGGCGGCCGAGAGGTCCGGCGACGCCTGAACCATTCCCTTTACTTCATCGTGAACTAATCGTGCTTGCGAGCGGTCCCCGGCGGCCGCTATGGCTACCGGGGCGGTGTCCGCCGAGTCTGCAATGAGGTGGTAGACGCCCAGGGCTGCGGCGAGGCTCGTCTTCCCGTTCTTGCGATGATGCATTGTAAGTCTGCGTGCTTTTTTGACCGGGTGGCTTCGTTCAAAGTTCGGCGGTTTCCCCGAGGCCGATGGATCGCTCGATGATGTATCGCGGACGTCGCTTGACCTCCTCGTAGATCCTGCCGATGTAGAGGCCAGTCACGCCGAGGCAGATCAGTTGCAGGCCACCGAGCAGCAGGACGATGCAGACGACTGTCGGGTTGCCGAGGGGGAAGTTGGCTCCCGTCATCTTGAGTGCAAAGTACGTGAGCCCAGTGGCAAACGAGACAAATGCTGCGACGAATCCGAGGATGGTACTCAGCCACAGCAGGGCACTGGAGAAGGCGACGATGCCGTTGAATCCGATACGGAGGGAACCGAGGAATCGGTTGTAGTTGCCCTTTCCGGCGTGGCGTGCCGGTCGGTCGTACTGAATGGAGGCCTGTTCGAAGCCGATGAGGGCTACCAGGCCCCGGAGGTATCCGTGGGACTCGGGGAAGCGCTTCAACTCGTCGATGACCCGTCGGTCGATCAGGCGGAAGTCCCCCGTATCGCGTGGGATCTCGACCTCGGAGAACCGGTTCATGAACCGGTAGCCGAGGTTGGCGACGATGCGCTTCGGCAGGGTCTCTCCGTCGCGCTTTCTCCGCTGTGCGTAGACGACCTCGCAGCCATCCCGCCAACGCTCGAGCATCTCGGGAATCACCTCCGGAGGATCCTGGAGGTCGACGTCGATGATGACGGCGGCTCGCCCTGAACAGTGCTCGAGACCGGCGAGGGAAGCGGTCGGCTGGCCGAAACGTCGGGAGAACCGAAGGAGCTTGACCGCCGGGTTCGCGGTGGCCGCATCGGCGATCAGGTCCTCGGTCCCGTCCGTGCTCGGATCGGCAGCGAAGATGATCTCGTAGGACTCGACGGAGCCTTCGAGGATCGGCACCATTCGACGGAGGAACTCCTCGATGTTTCCCGCCTCGTTGTAGACGGGAACGACGACGGAGAGTTCTGGCGACGTCGGCATGAGAGGTTTCGGGAGTCGGCTCAGAGCGTGTAGCCGACGGTTGCGGCGTCGTTGGCAAACATCTTGACGGTGTCGAGCGAGAACTCGTCGAGATCCTTGCCGATGTTCGGGAGCTTCTTGAGCAGGTCGTGGGTGACCGTGATGATGTGGCAGCCGATCTCGTGGGCCTGGACGATGTTGAGGATTTCGCGCGGGCTGGCCCAGATGAGCTCGACCTGAGGATTGTCGGCGAGGACATCGAGTGCCGCGCACATCGTCGGAATCGGATCGATTCCAGCGTCGGCGATCCGGCCGGCGAACACCGAGACGTTTGCCGGAGCGCCGCCCTCAAGCGCTGCCATCGTGTCGTGGACCTGATCGACGGTGAACATCGCCGTGACGTTGACCTTGACGCCGTCATGGCTGAGGTCCTTGACCAGCGGGTTCGACGATTCGCCCAGAGTATTTGTCACCGGGATCTTCACGTAGACGTTGTCGGCCCATGAGGCGATCTTGCGTGCCTGACGGGCCATGTCGGTGAAGTCGTCGGAGAACACCTCGAACGAGATCGGCTTGTCCGTGACGGACGCGAGGACTTCGTGTGCGAAAGCCTCGTAGTCATCGACGCCCGCCTGACGCATGAGCGTCGGGTTCGTCGTGAACCCCTTGATGGCCGGATTCTCAGCCAGCGCCAGGATTCCCGCCAGATCGGCTCCGTCACCGAAGACCTTCACTGTCAACGCCGCTGAGTCCATTCGCCCATCTCCATTCCGCCGTCGTGAACGGGGGCGAGCCTAGCGGTGTGGCTGGCCCCGAACGTTGTAGCCCTCATGGCCTC